>JAFXJX010000073.1 GCA_017532025.1 Clostridia bacterium
ATAAGCTCGCTATTTTCCATGAATAGCCCTCCTAATCTTTGATTCAAACGTTCAGCTGTATGTTTGTGATATCATTATAGCATACAGTTGTGAATTTATCTTGACAGAAAACGCTGAATTAAAAAAGGCGCACCTGCTTTATCGCAGGTACGCCAACGGGGGATTTTTTACCACGTAAACGGCTCGAAGAACGCCTTCAACTCTTTGATATAATTCTCCGAATCGACAACGTAACAAAGCGCATGACCCGCGCCCTTTACGGTCACGAGCTTTTTGTGCTCCGACGCGCAGGCATGATAGTTTTGAACACTCATCTCGTGCGGCACAAAATCATCCACATCGCCGTGGATGAAAATGATGGGAAGATGACATTGTTTCATCGCTTCCATCGGTGATTTTTCTTCAAGGTCAAATTTTCCTAAGAGCTTTGCCGCCACTTTGGCAAAGGGATAAAAAAGCTTCGGCGGAAGCTTCATATCCCTCATCACCTTTTGAATGATATCCTTTGCCGAGGTGTAACCGCAATCGGCAAGAACACCCACAACGTTTGGAGGTAAATCCTCCCCCGCACAAATCATCGCCGTTGCCGCACCCATCGAAACGCCGGCCAGTATGATTTTGGCATCCTTGTCAATCTTTTGTATGATGTAATCGATCCAAGCGTGCACGTCGCGGCTTTCGTTGATGCCGAATGAAATCACACGCCCATCGCTTTTTCCGCAGGCTCTGTGGTCAATGATCAACACGCTGTGACCGAGAGCAAACGCGCGGTCAACGCCGCCGCAAAGGTCGCGCTCGGAGTCCCCTCGGTAGCCGTGGAGCATCAGCTCGATCGGCGCGCCTTTTTCGTATTCGTAATATTTTCCGTAAAGTGTAAGCGAGTCAAACGAAGTCGTGGAAACCTCAGTATGCGGCATTCTGCGCATTCCCTTCATCCAACTGATCATACGCTCGTGATGAGGACGATACTCTTCCCCGTCAGGAAGCAAAAACTCCTCTGTCCGCACTTTTCTGTGCGACAGGAATATTCTGTAAAAACAAATATATACCGTGGCAAACGCCGCTAAAAGCAAAAAGGCAAGCGTGCCGAGTATGATCCACCAATACATAACATCCACCTCTTTCTTTTATTCTACCACTTGTTTTGGAAGATTTCAACCCAAAAATGAAGATCCTCAAGACTTTCGTCTTGAGGATTTTTCTTTGTTATTACATGTTGTTTTCGATGTAAGCCTGCATATCGGCAAGGTTGCGAAGACCGGTAATGTCTTCATCGGGGATGGTAACGCCGAACTGCTCTTCGATCACCATAAGAATCTCCACAATATCAAGGGAGTCGGCACCCAAATCGTCCACAATATCGGTGCTGTCTTCAATCGAATCAGCTTCAATCTTCAGCTGCGCTGCCACAATCTGTTTCAGCTTTTCACTAATATCCATAAGTCCTCCAAGTTTAGAAAAAAATTCAAACGCTTGTTATAATCAATTATAACGATTATTCTCAGTTTGTCAAGGATTTTTTGTAAAAATCGGTCTTTTTTCGCCTTTTAGCGTTCAAAATTCCTTTTGTCAATCCATTATACGCGAAAAGGCGATGAAAATATACCCCAAACTCAATCAAATTGCGACTGATAAAGTGAAGCGTAAAAGCCTTTTTCTTGTAAAAGTTCGTCGTGCGTGCCGCTTTCAATCACTTCGCCGTCTTTCAGCACCAAAATCACATCCGCGTTTTTAATGGTGGAAAGGCGGTGCGCAATGATAAAAGAGGTGCGTCCTTCGGTGATGGCAAGCATGGCATCCGACAAAAACTTTTCGGTGCGCGAGTCCACATTGGAGGTCGCTTCGTCAAGGATCAAAATCGGATGATGCACCAGCATCATGCGTGCAATGGTGATCAGCTGTTTTTGTCCTTTCGAGATATTCATGCCGTTTTCATCCATCACGGTGTCATAGCCTTGCGGCAAGGACTCAATATAGCCATCAATTCTCGCTGCCTTGGCGGCAGCCTTCACATCGTCAAGCGTTGCCCCTTCACTGCCGTAGGCAATGTTTTCGGCAATCGTTCCGCCAAACAGCCAAGTCTCCTGCAGCACCATAGCAAACTGACGGCGCAGCTTGTCAAGCGGCATACGCGAAATGTCCTTGCCGTCAAGGAAGATCTTGCCCTCGCCACACTCGTAAAAGCGCATGAGAAGATTCACAAGCGTGGTTTTGCCGCTTCCCGTAGGGCCAACAATCGCAACCGTCGTACCTGCTTTAACCGAAAGACTTAAGTCCTTGATGATCGGCTTTTCGGGCGTGTAGGCAAAATTGAGATGGCGAATCTCAAAATCGCCCTTGACTTTTTCGGGAACAACATCAGCCGCCATGCCGTCGGCTTCTACCTTTTCGTCAAGCAAACGGAAAACACGCTCCGCTGCTGAGGTTGCCGACTGGATCTCGCTGATGATGTTCGCCGTTTCGTTGATCGGACCCAAAAACTTGCGTGAATAGAGAATAAATGCCGAAAGCTTACCGGGTGTCATCGCGGCAAGAGTCAACGATCCGATGGTCAGCGTGTTCACACCACTCATCATATAGAGAATCGCGCCAAACATACTGATCAGAGAAATGGTGAGGTTGTTGATAAAGTTAACACCCGGGCCCACCACGCTGCCTTGATAGTCGGCGGCATAGTAGGCTTCCACAGCCTCACCGTTGCGCTTGTCAAAACGCGTAATCATCTCTTCTTCTTTGCCGTACGCTCGAATGGTCTTTTGTCCCGACAGCATCTCTTCGGCATAACCGTTCAGCTGACCGAGCTTTGCCGAGCGCGCGCGGAATAAAGGCTTCACCTTCTTCACGCGGTAACGGGTAAAAAGAATCAGCGGCGGCACAGTAAAGAGGTAAATAAAGAGAAGCAAGGGAGAGATGCGCGCCATCATCACAAACGAACCCACCACCGTGATCGAACCGGCAAGAATCTGCACAAGGTCGTTTGAAAGCGAGGTGTTGATGGTATCAATGTCGTAAGACAGACGGCTGATGATATCGCCTGTCTGATTTTCGTCAAAGTAGCCGACCGGCAGCTCCAAGAGATGGTCAAACACTTCCTTTCGCATGGTATACACCACGCGGCGCGAAATGTTGATCATGAGAATGGATAAGAGGTAGGACAGCACTGACGAGAGCGCATAGAAAAACAGCATAAGAAGGCAGTATGTCACAACCGCCGGCATATCCACGCCACTCTCGCGCTCAATGGCATCAATGGCATATTCCGAAAGCTGAGGGCCAACCAAGGCAAGTGCGTTGGCAAGCACCGTAAGCCCAAGGGCAAGCGCCAACTTCTTTTTATGCGCGCCAAGATAGCCGAGCAGGCGCAAAATGACCGTACTCTTTTTCATTCTGCCGCCCTTGTAGCGTTTGTCATCAAACGGCTCATTGGAAGGGCGCGGCTTTCGGAAGATCGGTCGGTGCTTTCTTTCGTTTTGTTTGTTATCAGTCAAGAATCGCACCTCCCATCTGCGAGCGGCTGATTTCCTCATATAAAGGAGAGGAAACAAGCAACTCCTCGTGCTTGCCGCAAGCCGCCACACGACCTTCGGACAGTACCAAAATCTTGTCGGCATGAGCAAGTGAAGAAACACGCTGTGCCACAATCACCGTGGTGGTATGGCTGAAATGCGAGGCAATCGCCGAGCGAAGCAGCGCGTCGGTCTTATAGTCAAGCGCTGACGAGGAATCGTCAAGCACTAAAATATCGGGGTCTGCGGCAAGCGCGCGGGCAATCAGAAGTCTTTGCTTCTGTCCGCCCGAAAGGTTCGCACCCTTGATGGCAAGCATATCGTCGTAACCGCCCGAGCGAGAGGTAATAAACTGATGTGCCTGCGCATCTTTTGCGCCGCTTTCAATGGCATCGTTTGCAATCTCTCTGCCAAAGCGAATATTCTCACGGATGGTATCGGCAAACAGAAAGTCATTCTGAAAGACAACGCCAAACATCGAGCGCAGCTTTGCCGTGGGAATCTCTTTGATGTTCTTTCCCCGAATCAGAATCTCGCCCTCGTCGGCATCGTAAAAACGCATCAAAAGATTTAAGACCGTCGATTTTCCGCTGCCTGTTTCACCGATGATACCCAAGGTTTCGTGGCGGTCAAGTGTAAAACTGACATCTTTGATGATATCGGCATTGCCATAGCCAAACGTCACGTGACGGAATTCAATGTAGGGTACAGTTTCATTCTGCGCCGCGGTATCACCGTCA
Organism: Clostridia bacterium; assembly: GCA_017532025.1. GTDB lineage: Bacteria > Bacillota > Clostridia > Oscillospirales > CAG-272 > RGIG1993. The sequence continues at coordinate 4,247 of JAFXJX010000073.1, forward strand.
TCCTCCACGCGAAGCTCATAATCCTCCGAAAGCACTTCGGCAATACGCGCCATGCTGGCAGTGCCTTTTGAGAGGTTCACAAAGATACGTGAAATGCTGATCAAAGCATTGGCAATGATCGTGAAGTAAGACATAAAGGCAATGATCGTGCCGGCTTCGCTCTTGCCTTTTGTAACAAGGAACGCGCCCGCACCGATCACGGCGCACATACCTGCATTTAACACAAAGGTCATGATCGGGTTGATCTTCGCCATCGTCACGCCTGCTTTTTTCTCCATGGCAATCGCGTCACAATTCGCATCGTCAAAGCGCTTTTTTTCATATTCCGTCTTGGAAAGCGCCTTGATCACGCGAACACCCGAAGCATCCTCGCGCACCACGCGTGTCACACCGTCGTTTTTCTCTTGCAGCTTTTTGTAAAGCGGAATGCCGGCCTTGGAGGTTGTGCGTACCACAAAGAACAAAAACGGCAGCGTCAGAATCAAAACCAGCGTCAGGCGCCAGTCAAGCGTTAAGGTCATAATGATACCGCCAAACAAAAGAATCGGCGCGCGGATACCGAGACGAAGCATCATGCCGATCATGTGATTGACGTTGTAGGTATCGCTCGTCAGGCGCGATTCAATAGAGGCAACCGTCAAGCGGTCGGTCTGCTCCGATGAAAGATAAGAGATTCTTTCAAATAAGTCATGGCGAATATCCCGTGTGCAGTCGCATGCCACAAGAGACGCCATGCGATTGGCAAGTACGTTAAAAACAACCGCGAAAATTGCGCGAAGAATCATCACACAGCCCCAAAACACAAGCGGCGTAACTTCTTTTCGTTCTACCACATTGTTGAGAATGTGCGCAAGGATATAGGGAATCAAAAGATCCATCATCGTGCCGATGATTTTAATCACTGTACCCACGCAAATGGCGCGGCGACAGTTTTTCAAGTAGCCCCAAAGATGCTTCATTTGATTCATCCCTTTCTTTTTTGTTTCTTCACACACTTGAAATTGTAACATTCACCCATTTCTTTGTCAATATCAATGTTCAATTTTCCCGTTATTTCGAGTCTTTTCAAAATTTTTTCCACTTTCTCCAAAACAAAAACACCCTGCGATGAAGCAGAGTGTTTTTCAGTTTCACACAAATTAGTCGGAAACGTAGGAAAGCAGAGCCATGGTTCTCGCTCTCTTGATAGCGATAGCAAGATCTCTCTGGTGTTTAGCGCAAGTGCCGGTCACTCTCTTGGGGAGGATCTTTGCACGTTCAGAAATATACTTGCGAAGTCTTGCAGTTTCCTTGTAATCGATTTCAGTGAGATTTTCCACGCAGAACTGGCAAACCTTTTTCTTCTTGCGGTTTACGTTGTTCTGACGGAAAGCGGGCTTTGCAGCGGGAGCTGCCTGCTGTGCAGCGGGAGCTGCAGGAGCAGTGGTAACTTCTCTCTCTTCCATATCTTAAACCTTATCCTTTCAAATATTCAAGCAGCCATCTCAGAAGGGCAGATCGTCGTCGTTCGACATTTCCTCAAAACGAGGAGCGCCTGCATCGGACGCAAATCCGGGAGTCTGGTAGCTGTCGGGGGTATAGCCGCCGATGGCGGGACCTTCACCCTTGGAATCCACGAAATGTGCTTCATCCACAATAATATCGGTTGCATAGCGTTTCTGACCCTGCTGATCGGTCCAAGAACGGTTCTGGATCGTTCCGACAACACAGATCGAACTACCCTTGCGGAAATAGCGGGAAATGAACTCCGCGTTCTGTCTCCAAGCAACCACATTGAAGAAGTCAGTCTGCTGTTCGCTTGCATTCTTCGAATAACGGCGGTTCACCGCAATCGAGAAGGAAGTCACAGCAATTCCGCTGGGATTTTGGCGAAGCTCGGGATCAGCGGTAAGACGACCGCCCAGGATGACTTTGTTAAAATTAAAATTAGCCATTGTAATTCCTCACTTCCTGTTTTTTGTTACGCAGCCTTCTTAATAACGATGGAGCGCATGATACCTTCAGTAATGTTGAAGAGTCTTTCAAGCTCTGCGGGGAAACCTGCAGCGCTCTTGAAGTTTACGAGAACGTAGTAGCCTTCGCTCTTGTAGTCGATTTCGTAAGCGAGCTTGCGCTTGCCCCATTCGTTGGTCTCGGTGATCTCGCCGTTTTCAGCGATGATAGCCACGAACTTCTCAACGAGAGCCTTCACAGCTTCTTCACCCAGAGTTACGTCAACCACAAACAGAGTCTCGTAATTCTGCATAGCCTTTTCCATATTTTACACCTCCCTATGGACTTTTGACCGCAGACAGATTGTTTTTTCTGCGGTAGAGAGATCAGGGAGAGCACCAATCGGCGTTCTGCCCCATCTTCAGCTTTTCCATTATACATATCGATTTGCCATTTGTCAAGAGTCTTTTTTTATTTTCCTAAAAACTTTTCTTTTTTCTTGAAAAGGCGCAAAAAGTATGCTACAATAGAGCCAAACACAAAAAAGAAAGGGATACCCCCTCCTATGGAACAAAACACCAAACCCCAAAACATAAAGAAAAAACGCCTCATCGTTTTGATCGGCACGCTTTGTGTCCTTCTTGTTTTGGTGCTTCTCAACAGCATCGATTTTGAAACATCTCCCACCGAAGATACGCCCGAAGCGCCTTACGTACCCGAAACGTATTATGCATATTACTTTGTCGAGCCCGATTACGAGAGCAATATTTTTGAAAATCCCGAATACCAAAGGCTTGACAAAACGATTGCCTATACCTACAACGGTCAAACGGTCGATCTGAAAAACAACTTAAAAACCGGCAGCGCCGAAATCTACGACCCGCCCTTCGGTGACTTTTTCGCCAAGTATTTTGCCGCCCTTGCAAAAGGCAATGCGAGCGGAGGCTTCGACGCCTTTTACAGTGACGTCTATTTCCGCACCCACAAGCCGTTTGCCAAATTTGCACCGCAAAAGGTGTATGACATCGACGTGCAACGCATCACCGAGCCGCAAACCATCACCAGCGAAGAAAAAGAAGAAGACGCCATTTACATCGGTTGCACCCTCACCTCTTTCGAGGTGCGCTACCGCATCCTCCACAATGACGGCACCTTCCGCCGCGACATTTTAGGTGACGATATCCTTGTGCAGTATATCGACCTGCTTGGCGACAGAAGCGGCAACTATACGATCAATTCGGTCGGCTACGGCAAACACTTGGTTTCCGCCCCCGACAAATCGATCTTGCCTTTGATTCTGCCCATCGTTTGGATCGTGCTCTCGCTGATAGCACTCGTTCTCTTCTTCATTCTCAAAAAGAAAGCCATCCTTCTCGCATCGGCTGTCACCTTTGTCACATTCCTTGTGTCAATCACAGGCTCTCTTCTTTGGCAGTTTGTTGCTTTCGGTATCCTTGCTGTGGCATTGGCACTGTATCTTGTTTTGAAACAGCGCAAAAAGAAACAGGAAACCACAGAAACAACTTGAATAAGAAACGGGAGACGCAACGCCTCCCGCCGCAAACAAGCGATTCGGATAAATAGAATTTGATTGAATCACAAAAGGTAGTAGGTTTATGAGTTCCGAACAAGCAATTCAAAAATATGTTTCCTTATATATGAAAAAGTGGAGCATTCTCTGGCTGTCAAGCGCCCTGCTCTGCACCATTCCGCTTCTTGTCGTAAGTGTGAAATACGGTAATTTCTCGTATGTTTTCCTGCCGCTTTTTGCCGCTTTTGTTTTGATATTGATACACAGGTTAATTGTAGCACGCTTTCCAAAAGCCATTAAAAAGCAAGAAGAACTGTATTCTGTTTGTTTTTTCGACCATAATGCAGAGCGTATCGCAAGCAAGGTTTACTTATCCGACGATTGGATCATTTACGTCGGTAAATGCGCGTTATATAAACAACACATAACAGAGATAACATATAACGAGATACGCAATCCCAAAACAGGACTTACGCATGAGGTAATATTCCAAACCCAAAACGATGAAGCCTATACCTTTTGGATTGAGTGCAAAGAAAGTATTGAAAAATTAGAGAAGTGGTTAAAAGAATAACGACATCTTTTCTGTCAGAACAAATTCACGTAAGCAGCACCCTTTCGGGTGCTGTTTTATTTTCCTTGGTTCTTTTTCACAAGTTTATATTCGGGATTTCTGACCAAAACGCCATCTTCCGTCACAATAAGTTCAACTTCGTTTTCAAATCGAAAAAGCGCTCTCATCTCTTTTGGAATCACAAGTCTGCCAAGACTATCAATCTCTTTGTTAACGCCAACCGATGGACCAATCTCTTTTTCCATACATTTACCCTACTTGAGCAAGATTCCTTGTGCAACTTCTTACATCTTACATTTCCATTATACCTTTTTTATAATAGACTTGTCAATACAGAATGCAGGTAAATATTATGAATGAGTATGGAAAAATCAAAATCAAGCTCAATGAAATGATTGAAAAAAACGGAATCAGCAAGAACAAGCTGAGCCAGCGCGCCGAAATGCAACGCACACAAATCAACCGCTATTGCAAAAATGAAATCACACGACTTGATACCGATGTTCTCGCAAGGCTTTGTACTGTACTGAACTGCAAAATCGAAGACCTTCTCGAATTCATCCCACCCAATCAAGACGAATAACGATTAACAGCACCCTCTCGGGTGCTGTTTTTCTTATTCAAACTTATCCCCATGCTTTGAAAACAATTCATAATACGCGCGCATATTAGAAAGCTCGTACCACGGCTTCGCGGTCACGGGAACACTGTCAAGGTCGTAGATCTTCGCGCCACGCATCGAAAGCAGAAAAGGCGAGTGGGTAGCGATCACAAGCTGACAGCCGTAAAAGCGCACCGCATCTTCAAGATAGCGCGCAAGCTCTGCCTGTAAAGACGCCGAAAGGCTGTTTTCCGGCTCGTCCAAAAGATAAAGCGCGTACTCACCGATCTTGTCGGTAAAATAATGAAACGCGCTCTCGCCGTTCGATTTGCCAAACAGCTCAACGTCCGGCATTCTTTCTGCCGCATACTGCGAAACGCTTTTGCGGCGAGCGGCGTTTTGCTCTTTCAAAGCTTCGTAATCGGCAAGCGAGCGAAGCTTGACCGTTTCGCCGGTCTTTTGATAATACTCCGCAAACAGCGCTTCTCTCTCCTCTGCAATGCCTTCGTTGATCGCGCGGCAGTCGAGCAGAAAATCAAACACGCCGTCGCTTGTGATCACAGCACTCCCCTCGGGCATAGTCTTCAGTCCGTTGTGACTTTCCCATTGGCAAAAGCGCAAATAGTCTTCCATCAAGGGCGTTTTGTTAAAACGCGCGGTGCGTTCAAGCTTTAATGTTTCGGCAATTACGTTGAGAAGCGTGGATTTGCCCGATCCGTTTCCGCCGTAAAAGATCGTGATCGGCTCAAATTCGATCTTTGAAAAAGCTTTGAACGGAAAGATCTGAAAAGGGTACGCCGAGCCGCGGTTGTAGCACGCCATGTCAAGCTTTCTCGCCGCGCCCGAAAAAACATAATTCAACTCATCTTCCTCTGTGGGAAGTGAGAATGACCGCAAATACTGCATAATATCCCTCCGCCTACTGACTTTATTTCAGTATAGCAGAGATTGAGGGTGCCGTCAAGACAAAAAACAAGCAAGCGCATACGCCGCCGTGCCAACAGAAAGCACCGCCTCATCAAACACCACTTTCGGGTTGTGTGCGGAAAAATCCCCTCTTGCATCGGCAAAACCTGCTGTGAGATAAAGATAGCAGGATGGCACCTCGGAAGCAATCAGCGCAAAATCCTCCGAGGCGCTCGCCTTGATGTCGGGCAAAAAAGTCAAGCCCTCTTTCGCCAGCGTTTGAACGATTCTTTCGGTCAATTCCTTGTCGCACACAAGCGGCGGTACGTGTGCAAAGAGTTCAAATTCCACCCGCAAGCCGTAAAGGTCAGCATAGCCTTTGGCAAGCTCTTCGATCCTCGCCAAAAGCTTTTCCTGCAAATCCTTGTCGTCGGTGCGGAGCGAGCCTTCTAAAATAGCACTTTCAGGAATCACATTGTCCGCTTCCCCCGCAACAAACCGTCCGATCGAAAGCACAGCGCTCCGGTCGGGCGCTTTTTCTTTGACAAGCAGCGATTCCAGTGCCGCATACAGCTTCACCGCCGCAGCAAGCGGATCGCGCGCAAAATGCGGATACGCGGCGTGACCGCCCTTGCCGTACAGCGAGATGCGAAAGCGGTCGCAAGAAAGCATCATTACCCCGCCTGCGTTGTAAAGCACCTTTCCCACAGACTCCCGTCCCGCACCCACGTGCAAGGCAAAAGCAAACGCAGGCTTCTCGGCAAGGAGTCCGTGATCGATCATATTACGGCAACCGAGCAAAGGTTCTTCTGCCGGCTGAAAGACAAGCTTGACCCTCTTGTTAAGTGATTCTTCCCATTTCTTCAATATCTTCGCTGCCGAAAGCAGCATCGCGGCATGAAAATCATGTCCGCAAGTGTGCGCCGCCTCGCCTTTGGAGGCGAACACTTCCCCACTCTCCTCACGCATCGGGAGCGCGTCGGCATCGGCACGCAAGAGAATCATCCTATCACCCTTTCCCACCTCAGCCACAAGCCCCTCTCCACAGGGAGATACCGCAATCCCCTCACGTTCCAAAACCTTTTGAATATAGGCAAAGGTCTTGGGCAGAGATAACCCCACTTCGGCATTTTCATGCAAATACCGCCTGTGCGCCACCGTTTCTTCTTGTAAAGTAAGTGCTTCTTGGTAGATTGTTTGTTTCATAATAATTTCCTTCACTGTGTTCGCCCTATATTCATACATTTTCAGCAATCCAATATTGCCCAACGATCATTGATCAACCTCACCCGGTAGGGGAGCGCCTTGGTGCTTTCGAAAACAATCAATTCTTGTTATACTGTATTTCATCAAATGGGAGGAGCAAGCCCCTCCCCTACGGCGATTTCGTCTGTTTTTGCAATCAAATTTCGTTCACAACCGTATTATACCCCAAAATAAAAAATCCACCCTAACGGATGGATTTTTATTCCCTTACAGAATCTCGTTCTGTTTTGCCACCAAGGAATCGGCGGCGTAGATCTTTCTGAGCTTCGGCTTTTCAATCTTGCCCGTGGGGTTGCGCGGAATGTCGGCAAAGATCACCTTACGGGGGCGCTTGTAACGCGGCATACCCATGCAGAAGCGATTCACTTCTTCTTCGGTCAAGATAAAACCCGGCTTCACTTCAATGATCGCAGCGGCAATTTCGCCAAGACGCGCATCGGCAAGACCAATGACGGCAACGTCCTTCACCGCGTCGTTACGGCGAATGAAGTTTTCAATTTCCACAGGATACAGGTTTTCACCACCCGTGATGATAACGTCCTTTTTGCGGTCAACAAGGTAGATAAAGCCATCCTCGTCAGTTTCCGCCATATCGCCTGTGAGAAGCCAACCGTCTTTGAGAACAGCTTCGGTTGCCTTTTCGTCTTTGTAGTATTCAATCATCACGCCGTCACCCTTAACGGCAAGCTCGCCGACCGTGTGAGGCGTTGTGATCTCGCCTTGCTCATTTACGATCTTGGTTTCCCAGCCAAAGCCTGCCTTGCCGATCGAGCCAACCTTGTGGATGTTCTCTACGCCAAGGTGTACGCAACCGGGGCCGATCGATTCGGAAAGACCGTAGTTGGTGTCGTAATCGTGATGGGGGAATACACCCTTCCAACGCTTGATAAGAGAGGGCGGTACGGGCTGTGCGCCAACGTGCATCAAACGCCAAGCCGAAAGATCAAATTCCGACAGCTCAAAATCTCCGCGCTCCAGCGCATCGAGAATGTCCTGTACCCACGGCACAAGAAGCCATACGATCGAGCATTTTTCGTCCGATGCGGTACGCATGATCAGCTCGGGATGTGTACCCTTGAGAAGCACAGCCTTGCCACCCACAAGCAGCGAGCCGAACCAGTGCATTTTCGCACCGGTGTGGTAAAGCGGCGGAATGCAAAGGAAGACGTCATCATGGGTCTGACCGTGATGCGCCTGCTCCACACGTGCAGCGTGCATCAGGGCGCGGTGCTTATGTAGAATCGCTTTCGGGAAGCCTGTGGTACCCGAGGAGAAATACACAGCAGCAAAATCATCATCCGCGAGAGTGATCTTGGGCGCGTGAGAGGAACAGTAGCCTGTCAGCTTGCCGTAGCTTTCGGCAAAGGAGGGGCAATCGTCGCCCACATAGAACAGCATCTTCACCTTGGGGATGTTGTAGCAGATCTCTTCCACGCGTCCCACGAACGCGGGGTCAAAGATGAGGACAGAAGCGTCCGAAAGGTCAAGGCAGTAGCGGATCTCCTCGGATGAATAGCGGTAGTTCAGCGGAACGGCAAGCGCACCGGTTTTGAGAACGCCAAAATAGATCGGCAGCCATTCCAGGCTGTTCATCAGAAGAATCGCCACCTTGTCACCTTTACCGATGCCGCGTGTTAAGAGGAGGTTAGCAAAGCGGTTGGCTTTTTTGTCAAATTCCGACCAGGTGATCTCATGGCGGTAATCCTCGTTGGGATTCGGCTCAATCAAGGAGTATTCGCGCCAGGTATGGTATTGACGGCGGTCAAGCTCGGGATTGATCTCCACAAGCGCCACTTCGTCTTTGTATAGTTTTGCATTATTAACAAGAAGTTCGGTAATAGGCATTTTCGTTTGTCCTTTTTCTATGGTTCTCGTAGCGCCAAAAGCGCTAATACCACATTATACGAAACAAAAGCGCTTTTGTCAAGCCTTTTCGCACTTTTTGTGGGGTTTTGTATAGAAAAAGAGCGCATCTCACGATGCGCTCTGAGGGTGAAGACCAAAGTAACTTTCGATTGGATGCACCTTTCATCTCGTGCTTCTGCTGACGATATCGCCGTTGATGTCATACTCCACTTTGGCGGTGATTTCCGATGAACCGTCCTCGTCATACTCTCTGGTCGTCTGTATGTAAATCTGTTCGGTGTAGAAATAGGTTGTCGTCACCGAGGTCTTTGTCGTGCAGGTGATGTAAGGTTCTCCTTTGGCGAAAGTATTATCTAATTGGAGAAAATAATGGTATTCCACCTTCGCTTTTCCCTTTTGGTAATAGGTCTTGGCAAGGTCAGAGGTTACTTTGCCCTCTTCGTTGTAATATTCGGTAAAGCTCTTGAGCGGAACGCCATCCTTGGTGCTTTCAAACAGCTTTTTGCTGCTGAGTGTGCCGTCTGTCAAAACGCCGTCCACCCTTTTGCCTTCGCGGAATTTCTTCGTTTCCTGTCTCAGAACGTAGCCGTCTTTGGTGTACTCGGTATCTACGATCTCTTTGGTTGCCCAGTTGACGTAAAACTCATAGGTCGTTGAGCCCCGCTTCGTGCCGTCGGCATAATAGCGCGTTGCCGATTTTTCTTTTACAATCGTCCCCGACGGACCGGTTTTGGTGTACAACTTCTGTATTTTATTGCCATCCTCATCGTATTCGTACTGCCACTTTTTCAACGCAAGCAGATTGCCGGGCGAGGTGTATTGCCCCACCGTCTCTTCAATCATTTTGCCGTCTTTGTTATACGCGTACTTGCCGCTTGAGATCTCTTTCAACTCAAACGAGTTGTCTGCCTGAGAGATAATTTCCTCGGTCATGTTGCCCGCGCCGTCATAAGCATACTCATAAAGCGCCAAAACAACGGTTTTATCACCCTTTTCGGCAGTTGCCTCGCGCTTTGTCGGATTGCCCTTATCATCGTAGGTGATCGCCACGTTGCTGACCGTCTGACCAAGCGCCTTGATGCTGATGTTGGTGCAAAGCTTCTTCTCGGTATAGGTATAGTCGATGCTGTATTCGGGGCTTTCCAAGGCTTTCGGCATGCCGTTGTCATCAAAGGTTACCGACATGATTTCGGTCAAAGTTCCTTCTTCGGTTACCAGAATCGTTTTTTTGTCATCCGAAAGGTGATGGAGCAGATACTTGCCGCTGTTATGGTCATACTCTTTCGTCACCCTGCCTGTTTTGTCATAGATAAAGTTCGTGCCAACGATCCATTTGGCGTATTCCGACTCTAACTTGCCATCGTCTGTCCAGGAGATGGAAACGGCGTCGAATTCTTTGTTATCCCACTTCGGCTTTATGCTGTGCGTGTTGCTCTCTTTGTTGTAGGAAACAGAAAAGCGCGCTCCTTGGTAATAGGGCTTGGAATACCCTTTGCCGTCGGTACGAAAATCCGAAAGTCTGCCGTTTTTGTCGTAGCGGTAATGTTGCACAAGGATCTTGGCAAGGGTTTCGGTCTCATATAGCTCACGCTTAACGGGATTTCCGTCTTTGTTGTATGAGGTTTTCACAAAGCAGTCAACAGATGCGTAAATATCCCACCCCTCGCGTTCGGTTTTGTTATAGGGATTATACAAGCAAACGATCAAGATCACCGTAGCGAGTATCACAATCAAACCGCAGGCAATGCCGATCCAATATCTTTTTTTCATAACCAAGCTCCTTTCTCCCAAAACAGTGCTAAAACAAAAAACATCTCTATTTCTGTTGTAGCATAAATTCTCAAAAGTGTCAACAAACTCCCTTTCAACATAGATAGACGCTTTTTTCTCTCATTTCGTCACAAGTTTTTGTATTCACGGATTTACCGTTTCTTCACGGCTGATCTCGTTGCCGTTTTCATCGTATTGATAGACAATCGTTTTTTGAAGCTGTCCGTTGTCGTAAAAAAGTTCTTCCTTTGTGCTAATCTTACCGTTCTGATATTCGTTTCTGACATATTTCACACAACGGTCCTCGGTGTCAAATTCATATTCCATCATATATTTCAACACACCGCAATAAATCTGTGACATATGAACCGTCTTCACCGCGCCGTTCGCATAGAGGGTAAACTCATGTACCTGCTCGTACTCTTTTTCAGTACCACCCATTTGCAACTGCGACAATTTCAAGGGATTGCCTTTTTCGTCATTTTCCGTCGTTGATCTGTCGCTCACAACGCCGTCTTGGGTATAGGAAACCGTTTCACGGTATTTCAGTGCCGCACTGTTATCATAGTATTCTTCTGCGATCTTTTCACGCACCGATCCATTCGAATAATACTCCATCGAAAGGTGGCTTTTCCGATTTCCGTCAGCATAGGTTGTCGTTTGCTTGGAAGAAAGCAAGCCGTCTTTGGTATATTCCTTATACTGTGTTTTGGCAATCACTTCCTCATCGGTATAATCATTGACCCGCACGCTTCTGAGCTTGCCGTCAACCAAAACGCCGTCCACCTTTTCGCCCTGCCAATAGTCACGGGTGGTTTTTTTCAAAACGAGGCGTTCTTGGCTATATTCAGTCTCCACAGTTTCCTTCAGCGTATGGTTTGCGTGAAATGCATATGCAGTCTTGGAAAGCAGCTTACCGTTTGTATAATAACGCTCCGAGCCCTTAGACCTGATAACGGTACCCGCCACATTCGTGTGAACGGTGGTGCTCCCGATTCGGTTGCCTGCCTTATCATATTCATGTACCGTATTCCGTATGGCAGTCAGATTGCCGGGTGAAGAATAGCTGCCCTGTGTTTCCTCAAGGATATCTCCGTTATCATTGTAGCTGTGCTCAACGTCCGAAACGATTTTCAATTCAAGTGACGCGTTCACCTGCGAGATCGTTTCCTTGGTCATATTACCCTTTTCGTCATAAACATACTCGTACAGCGCCGCAAGTACAGTTTTGCCGCCCTCATGCACAGTTACCTCGCGCTTGATCGGATTCCCCTTTTCGTCATAGGAAATCACCACGTCGCTGACCTTCTGACCAAGCGCCTTTATATCAATTTTGGTGCAGAGATTATCTTTATTGTAGGTGTATTCTGTGGTGTAGTCAGCGCTTTTCAAGCTTGCAGGCATACCGTTTTCACCAAAGGTTACCGACATTTTTTCGGTCAGCGAATCGACCTCGGTAATCAGAATACCGCTTTCGTTATAACGGTGTGTCAGTTCTTTTTCGGATTCGGAATAATGCTCTTTGGTAATACCGCCCTTTTCATCATAGGTAAAATCCGAAATGAATGAAGGTTTTGCAAACTCCGACACAAGCTTTCGGTTTTCATCCCAAGTGAAGGATACTCTTTCATACGCCTGACTGCCATGTAAAGGACGTCCGGTCTGCGTCAAATTATCTTCGCCAAACGAAAGATCAAAGCGCAAGTTTTTGAAGTATGACCCTCCCACGCTCTTGCCATCCATCGAAAGTTCGCAAAGATAGCCGTCTTTGTCGTATTGATAGTAAACCGTAAGTCCGTTTTCCCAAGTTTCTGTAGAATACAGACTGCGCACAATAGGATTTCCGTCTTTGTTATACTCAGTTTTCACAAAGCAGTTAAGGGTTGCATAGATATCCCATCCCTCGCGCACAGCGGTGTTGTAAGGATCTACGGTATTCTCCGAATAACAGCTGCAAGCAGCAAGCAAAAGGATCAGGATCGCTATCAAGGCAAAAATAAGTGTTTTTTTCATCACAAACTCCTTTCTTACTTTCGTTCATATTTCCCTTCACCCTATATAACAAATCAAATTCACTTTTATTTGCGATTTTTTGAACTGTTTACAAAAAATTCATCAAAAGAGCGCATCAGACGATGCGCTCTTTTCTGTTACTTATTCGCCAAGCAGTTCAATTTCGGCAAGCGATTTAGCACCAACCAAGTTGATCATATAGTGCTGATAGGGTGCAGCATCCTTCAAAATAAAGGGTCTTGTGTAGCGCGCCCATTCAAAGGTCAAATCACTGAAGCTGCCGAGAATCTCCCATTCGCCGTTGTCATTGGCACCGTAGACTGTCATCATATCGATCACGGTGTTTTCAGTAGCAGGCGAGGTGAGGGTAATGGCAGATACCTTCTTTGCCTTCAGCGAGGAGAAGATCACTGTGGTGCCGTTTTCATCAAGCACCGCTTCGGTCTTAGACGAGTTATCCAAGGCGGCGGAAATCGTGCCCACGTTTGAGGTCACGGTGTAAGCCGAAACAGGGGTGGTGGAAATCTCATCCGACACCTTGTAGAGAGCCTTTTGGCAAACGAGGTCGCGCCAAGGTTTTGCTCTCTCATCACCTTCGGTGAGCGAAGAGGGTGCAGTGCCCTTTGCCCAATCGGAGGGCGTATTACCCATCACAAAACGAAGTTCTCCGCCCTCTCTCAGTTCCTCGTGGGTAATAAAGCAGCGATCAAGCGCCTTGCCGTTGAAGGTGGCATTCTGAATATACACGTTCTCATCCGAATTGTTTTCTGCCACAACGCGAAGTGACTTGCCTGCAAAGTTCACGGTGATATCAGAGAATGCAGGCGAGCCGATGGCGTATTCGCCGCTACCGATGCAAACCGGATAGAAGCCGAGGCAGGTGAAGAGATACCAGCAAGACATTTCGCCGTTATCCTCGTCACCGGGGAAGCCCTGACCGAAGTGCGGGCCAACGAACAAACGCTTGGTGCAGTCTCTGGCATACTTCTGCGCCTTGTAAATATCGGTGGTGTGGTTGTACATATAGATGATGTGGTGCGAGGGCTGGTTCGAAATGCCGAATCTGCCAAGCTTCACGTCCCGCGCCTCGCGCTGTTCGTGAATACCGGTACGCTCATCAGTCGCGCCATAGCCACGGAACGGACCTGTGGTTTCAAAGATCGCGTCGATCTTCTTCGCCATGGCATCTTTGCCGCCGTAGAGGTTGGCAAGGCCTTTGCCGTCATGCACCACGCTGACCGTCATGTTAAAAGCGTCAGTTTCGGTAAAGTCGCGTCCCCAGAAGAAAGGGTCAAACTCGCCGTCTGTCATGTTTGCCGTCGTCCACGAGCCGTCAAGCTCTCTGCCGCGGAACCACTTGTTTTCAACCCCTTCACCATCGCAGAACAGAAGTGTGTAGTTCAAAGCGCGGTGGCGGTAGTATTCGTAATCGGCAAGGTATTCAGCCTTTTTGTCTTCATCGTCGCACTTTTCAGCAAGGATCTTTGCCATCTGAGAGATGCCGTAGTCATTGATATAGCCCTCAATCGACCAGGAAAAATCCTCGTGCGCGCCGGAGGTATAGCCAAGGAAGACCGAACGGTCCATCTTGGTTCTGCCGCCGTTCACAGGATTTTCGGGGTAAACCGCGCCGTCTTTGATCGCCGAGCGGTAAGCACCCTCAATATCGAAATCAAAGCCCTTCACAAGCGCATCGGCAAAGATCACGTCGCTCGAAGTACCCACCATGCAGTTCACGCCGCCGGGCGCAGACCAACGGGGGATCCAACCCTGATCGTGATAGTGGCGGATAAAGCCGTCAAGCAGCTCGGGCATTTTTTCGGGCGTAAAGAGCGAATAGCCTGCCCACGCGGTGCGGTAGGTATCCCAGAAGCCGTTGTTGATATAGATCACGCCGTCTTCCACCTTGCCAGAATAGGGGCTGCGGTATTTCCAGACAGGAGAATCGGCAGTACCCACGTTTTCAGACATGAGGTTCGGATATTTGTAAAGGTAATAGAGCGCGGAATATACGTTGTCAAGCTGTTCTTCTCTTGCACCCTTGATGTTTGTGATGTGCGAGAAAATGTCATCCCAACAATCGGCGGCATCGGATGCAATCTCGTCAAAGGTCTTGCCGCAAAGCTCAAGGGTAAAGTTGCGCTTTGCCTGATCGTAGTCGATGTAAGATGTGGCAAATTTCAAATTCACTTCGTCGGCATCGAATACCGCAATGGCGGAGCGACCCTTGGTGGCGGTGGCTTTGGGAATAGAATCAAATTCACCGTAGATATACACTCGGCCCGAGCCGTTGCTCTTATGATCGGAATAGGCAACAAAGCTGCCGTCTGCGCCAAAAGTCACCTTGGCGTCGCCGATCTGATTGTCAAACATCACGCTGTGGTGCTTCGCGCCCTTGCCATACTTGAAGCGAACTGCCACACCATGCGAGGTGGGTGTCATTTCCAAAGAGGAATCGGCGGCATCCACACCGTCTTCACCAAAGGCAACAGAATAATAGTGAGGGTGACCGATCTCGTTTTTGTGGCTGAACTTGTTGCGAAGATTCTTGCAAAGCAAATTGTCGGCGGTTTCATCCTTGGAGGTATTGACCATAAACTGCCAGGAGCCGCGCTCGCCGATCCAGATTGACGGCTCGTGAGAAATCGTCATGGCAAGCATATTGTCCGACAGCCACGCGTAATGCTTGGGGCTTTCGGGAATCGTCACAGGTCCGTACATATTAAAGCCCTGCGGCAAGGTCACAGCAGGTGTGGTCAAGCCGTGAGAGAACGCGGGGGAGTCATTCGTGCCTCTGAAAATGGTGGCATAGTGACAGGGGCGGCTCTTCACAGTCGCCTTTTTATCCACAATTGAAATATCGTCAAAATAGGTGCAGAATTCTCTCGTGCCATCCTGCATTTCGTATTCGAGCACGATCTTGTCGATCACTTTACCGACATACGCCGAAACCGAAGCATACAGCTGATTCCACTGCTGGGTATACAGCGTGCGGCTCTTGCCCTGCGCCAAAGCGGTGAGGGCGTTGCCGTTTTGGTCAACAAGCGCAGCACGGCTGCCGTCGGTAAAATACAAGCCGAGCGTAAAATACATCCCGCTAAAGCCATAGTCGTAATGCTCACCGATAAAGCAGGGGAAAATGTGGTAGGTGAACACGGTATCTTCGCTGACAGTAATGTTAAGACCGTCAAACAAAACCGCCTCTGCCTTGCCGATTGAAGAATCGCCCTCTGCACAAAGGGTGTGAGCGCCTGAAATGCCGGTGTGAGGCGGACCGATCCAAGTCTCCTCGGGACCGTCTTTCAAAGAAATTTTGATCGGTTCATCACAAGCGTTCGGAAAATCATGATCAAACGAAGACGCAAACAAAACCTTTTCGGGAAAAACCTCGGGTAATATTGTTTTTTTCATAAAAATCACCATGGCTTTCGTCTACGAAAGCCTACCTTTCTTGGGGAGTTGAGGCAGGTTTTGCGTAGCAAAATCGTTGTCGAAGACATCGAAAGCCACAAAACCCGCGTGAAAAACTAATTTTTCACGCAAAACTCTCAAAATGCGGAATTTTCCGTATTTTTTTAACATACTCAAATTATAGCAAAAGCGTACCGAAAAAGCAATTGTTTTTTCACTGCTTTTTATATAGTTTTTTCGGCAAAAGGAATCATTAACCCTTGTCAAATGAAAAAAGCCGTGATATAATCAAATAAACTCGTTTGCTCAAAACACCAATTTATATTCAAGGAGAACCCAAAATGAAGAAACTTCTGCTAATTGCCCTTGTTCTGCTTGCGTGTGTATTAACCGTTACATCTTGCGGTACCAGCCCTGCCAAAACAACGCCAAACGAAAACGGCAATACCACACCGAACCAAAATCAGACAGCCACACCCGACACCACATCATCCGAACCAAACAGCACTCCCGCCGAAGCGCTTACATATGAGTATAAGGAATCCGAAAACGGCTATTACGTAGCCGGTATCGGCTCAAATCAGAGCACCCACATCATCATCCCCGATACCCACGAGGGAAAGCCGGTGATTGGTATCGGCTATAAAGCGTTTATGTCTTGCTACGACCTTGAAAGCATTACCCTGCCCAACAGCATCACCACCATCAGTGACCAAGCATTCCGCGACTGCTACAATCTGAAGAATATCAATCTGCCTGAAAGTATCACACAGATTGGCGAAGCCGCTTTTGAATCCTGCTCTGGCATCAAAGATATTGTGATCCCCAAAAATGTCACCAAGATTGCACCCAATACCTTCTGTAATTGCCACGATCTTGAAAGCATCACTCTGCCCGAAGGCTTGAAATCCATCGGTATGCAAGCATTCTTTAGCTGTCGAGCGCTCCAAAGCATCACACTCCCCGAGGGTGTCACTACCATTGATAACAGCGCGTTCTACGAATGTTCATCCCTCACAAGCATCTCGGTTCCGAGCAGCGTTACCTCGGTTGGGGACTACGCATTCAACTCATGCGACAAGCTGAACTTCTCTGTTCACGATAACGCCAAGTATCTCGGCAACGATGCCAATCCCTATCTTTTGCTTATTGCACCGATTTCTTCCGATATCACCTCGGTCAGCATTCATAACAACACCAAGATCATCACCAAAAATGCCTTTGCGTATTGCGGCAGCCTGGAGAGTGTTACCGTTGGCACAAGCGTCACCACCGTTGACAACAATGCATTCAAAAACTGTGAAAATCTTCAAAGCATTGTGATACCCGACAGCGTAACAACCATCGGTGAAAGCGCCTTTGCCGGATGTCAAAAGCTCGAAAGCGCTACGGTCGGTAACGGTGTTGTCAGCATCGGTTCTTGGGCGTTTGACGGCTGTTCGGTTTTAACAACCGTCACCATGGGTAGCAGCGTCACGGTGATGGGAGGAGGCGTATTCGGTAACTGCCCCGTCATCACCGGAAACACCTATGACAACGCCATCTATTTCGGCAATGAAAACAATCCCTATTTTATGCTTTACAAAGCTGCAAACCCGGAGATCAAATCCTGCAAGGTTCATACAGACACCAAGATTTTGAATGACTCCGCGTTTGCTTACTGCAGAGATTTGACGTCCGTGACTCTTCCCGACAGTCTGTTCCTCATCGGCAAGAGCGCATTCAATAGCTGCGACTCACTGGAAACCATCAAACTGCCCGAAAAGCTCACCTATATTGGCGATTGCGCATTTTCAGGCTGCGAAAGACTCAAGAGCATCGCCATCCCCGACAGCGTAACTTATATCGGCTGGAGTGCGTTTTCCTATTGCAAACGAATCACCGAGATCACCATTCCGAACGGCATAACCCAGATTGGCGATTCGATGTTTGACGAATGCGAGGCGCTTCGCACGGTAACACTTCCCGACAGCATCACTCACATCGGTATCAACGCTTTCCAAAATTGCACTTCGCTGACCGCGATTACCCTGCCCGACGGCCTCACGTCAATCGATTATGAACCGTTTGAGGGTTGCAACAATCTCACCTATACCGTTTACGAAAACGCCAAGTACCTCGGCAACGAAAACAACCCCTATCTTGTCCTGGTGAAGGCAACAGGCAAAGACATTACCGCCTGCACCATTCATGAAGACACCAAAATCATTGCCGGCTATGCGTTCGGCGGCTGCAACCAATTGCCAAGCATCACCATTCCCGGCGGTGTAATTTATATCGGCGCGCAAGCGTTCGGCTCGTGCACCTCGCTTTCTTCAATCACCTATAACGGAACCGCTGATCAGTGGCGAATGATCCCTAAGGGTGATGACAGATGGAACGAGCACACCCTCGCAACAGAAGTGGTTTGTTCCGATAAAGCCGTAAACCTGCAATAATCTCCCGCCCTCCGAAAGCGCGCCTTTCGGAGGGTTTTCTTCTGTAAACTCTTGCCAAAACACAAAACTTATGATAAAATAAATCAGATTCACAAAAAGGAGCAAGCGTATGAAACTCACCGACATCGGCACCGTCAAAGAACTCATGGGGGAAAATGCCTTCAAAAAACAGTTTGGGCAAAACTTTCTCATCAGCGAAAGCGTACCCCGCCGCATTGCCGAATCGGGCTGTGCCGAGGGTGTTTTGGAGGTCGGTCCCGGTATCGGCACGCTGACGCGTGAGCTTTGCCAAAACGCCAAAAAAGTGGTGGCGGTGGAAATTGACACAACGCTTCTCCCCATTCTTGAAAAAACCCTTGCCGATTTTGACAATGTCACGGTGATTTCGGGCGACATTATGAAAGCCGATATCAATGCCATCGTCAAAGAACAGTTTGCCGATTGCAACGAGATTGCCGTCTGTGCCAATCTTCCCTATTACATCACATCACCCGTTTTGATGAAGCTGCTCGAATCGCGCATTCCTTTCAAGTCCATTACCGTCATGGTGCAAAAGGAAGTTGCCACGCGCCTTACCGCCCCCGCAGGCCATGAGACCTACGGCGCTTTAACCGCCGCCGTTTCCTACTATGCCGCGGTCAAAAAGCTGTTCGACGTACCGGCAGGCTGTTTCATGCCTAAGCCCAAGGTCGATTCCGCCGTGGTCAAGCTCACCCTATACAAAGAGCCGCCCGTCAACTGCCAAGAGGATACACTCTTCAAAGTCATCAAAGGCGCGTTTGCACAAAGACGCAAAACGCTTGTCAATTCGCTTTCTACTGTGATCGGACACATCCCGAAAAGCGCCCTTGCCGCAATCATCACCTCTTGCGGCTTTGCCGAAGGCGTGCGCGGTGAAACACTTGATATTGCCGCCTTTGCCAAGATCGCCAACGCGATTGATGCGTATCAAGCATAAAAAAACACCCTCTGCAAGGCGTGTTTTCAATGATAGATTCAGCCATAACAAAAAAATCGGCAAAATCATTTTTGCCGATTTTTTATGTTTATCAAAACGCAGTTTATTTTTTGAACATCTCTCTCCACTTGGGATTGTAGTTGTTTTCTCTCAGAATATTCTCAGCCTTTTTGTCAATTTCCAACTTATTACGCAACAGCCGTCCAACTTCTGCAATCACAAAAGAAGGCACCACAATTCCGAACACATAAACCAACAAAAGAATCCCGAGTGGATAGAGTATATCATCCATCGGATTGTTTGTGAGCATTGACAACACAAGACCGACAACGCCCAAAACAGCAATAAAACCAACAATCATCACAGCCCATCTTCTGATTGTGGAAAAAATGCCACTGAGCATTTCAAACACGTGAAAGACGGCGTTGTAAGAGTAAGGCGACACACGCGCAAAGTCGTGATAGCTTGTTATCTTGGATTTGCGTCGGGTGCCCTTTTCAATCGTTGTTCTTTCTACAAGAAGATTGTCATAGTGTTCGTATGTGGTACTGCGCTCCTCGTAATCCTCATCCCATTCCAAATGTTCGGTGTGTTCTCCCAAATATTCCCAACCAAACGCAGCCTTTTCAATCTTAACCAGCCACGCATCACCTTTCGTAATGGGAACAGACTTCGTCTTAATGCTGATCTTTAGCATTTCTCCTCCTCAAAATTCCAATTTTGTCCTATCACAGGACAACTTTTCTTTGATAAAAGCATATCATACATTTTGTCCATTGTCAAGACAGAAAATCAAAAAAAAGACGAAAAATGGGGGAAAATGTATTATGGCTAGAGTGGTAGACGGAGAAATTATGAATCTGATCGGCACTAGAATAAAACAGCTACGTAAAGAAAAGCACATCAGCCAACAAATGCTCTCCGACAAACTGGAGCTTTTGGGAATTTATGTTTGCCGAGGATCTGTCTCAAGAGTAGAAGACCTTTCCAGAAGCGTCACCGATATGGAACTATATGCCTTTGCAAGAGTTTTTGACGTAAATGTAGATGAACTTTTTGATAAAGAATTGATCGAAAAGAAATATTTAGCCGATTAACCAAACAAGGAGTTTCGCTCACGCGAAACTCCTTGTTGTTTTCACTTATTCTTTTTACCGCCGAAGAAGCGGTTGAGCGCAATGGTTGTTCCGATCAGAACGAGCATCACGATCAAAATACCAAGCATTCCTTCGCCCATATAGCGAAGACTTTTGACAAATTCCATCGGCTTGAATTTCATAGCCGCCATCAAAATCTGATTCATAATGCCCTCCTATGATAAGAAGAAATTGAGAACCAAACCGCCCGCGATAACCGACGCGATCTGACCCGAAACGTTAACACCGATCGAATGCATGAGAAGGAAGTTCTGCGGATCTTCTTCAAGACCCATTTTATGTACCACACGACCCGACATCGGGAATGCGGAAATACCGGCAGCACCGATCATGGGATTGATCTTTTCTTTTGAGAAAAGGTTCAAAAGCTTGGCAAAGAGCACGCCGCCCGCGGTATCGAAAACGAAAGCGAACAGACCGAGGCCGAGAATGAGAAGTGTATCCCACTTCAAGAACTCAGACGCGTGCATTCTGGTGGCAATGGTAATGCCAAGGAAAATGGTCACGAGGTTGGCAAGCACCTTGGATGCAGTTTCGGAAAGGTTGTCCAAAACGCCGCATTCGCGGATGAGGTTACCGAACATCAAGAAACCAACAAGACCGGCAGACGCGGGTGCTACCAAAGACGCGATGAAGGTAATCACAATGGGGAACAGAATGCGTGTGGTTTTGGAAACATTGGCAGGCTTGTAGGTCATGCGGATTCTGCGCTCTTTTTTGGTGGTGAGAGCCTTGATCACAGGGGGCTGAATGATCGGCACAAGCGCCATATAGGAATACGCCGCCACCATGATCGCGCCGAGATAGTTGGAATTCAGCTTTTGTGCCACCGAAATGGCAGTAGGACCGTCAGCCGCACCGATGATGGCAATTGATGCCGCATCCTTCATATCAAAAAACATAGCCGCAAGGCAAAGGGTTAAGAAAATACCAAACTGCGCCGCCGCACCGAATAGCATCAGCTTGGGACTTGATAATACCGGTCCGAAGTCAATCATGGCGCCGATGCCGATGAAAAGCAGCAAGGGGAAAAGCTCGTTGGCAATGCCCGCATCAAAGAGTTCTTCAAGCGGTTCGATCGCACCCGAAAAGGGCATATTAACAAGAATCGTGCCAAGACCGAGCGGCAAGAGCAAGGTCGGCTCCATTTCCTTACGGATGGCAAGGAAGATCAGCACCGCACCGATCAGCCACATGATGACGTATTTCAGCCAAACATCCCATGAAACGGTGATAAAGTTTTCGTATAAGAAATCCAAAAACATAACAGGTTCTCCTTTTTCTTTTTGAAGCTTGGTTCTTTCCCAAACTCTCACATTTTGATTGTAACACAAAAAAAGTCGAATTGCAAGCATTTTTCTCATTCCGCATCAAAACTTTACCAAAACAAAAAAGCCCCGACGGGGCTTTTTCTCGCAATGGACTTATTTTACCTTTTCAAGCGTGATCTCACCGAGGATACCAAGCTTGCACTTGATGGTGTCACTATCTGCGTCATACACAAGGTTGGTGGGCAAAGAGCCACTGAAGTCGTCACCTTCATAGGTGATCACGATTTTGTCGCCATCCATTTCGTAAGTACCGGAAGCGCTTGCCTTGATAACAAAGTCAAGATTGACTGAAACCTTGTCGCCGTCGAACTCAAGGTTCAAATTCTCGTGGCCGTATTTGCCGTCCGGCTTTTTGCTGTAAGAAAAAACGACGAAAATAACAGCGCAAACAAGGGCCACTGCTAAAACCAAAAGAAGAAACTTTTTCATTTCGATTCCTTTCAAAAAACACTTTTTTTACCGTTGTTATTATAGCAAATTGATCGCAGAATGTCAACTTTTTATTTTGTATTTTGTTAAGATATTCTCTTTCTCTTGACAAACAGGAGCAAAAGCACTATAATACACTCATTGGGCGATTTCCCGATTCACCATCATCCTCACGAGGTGCTTTATGAAAAACATTCCCTATAAAATTTATTTAACAGAAAATGAAATTCCTACCGCGTGGTATAACGTGCGTGCCGAAATGAAAAACGACATTGCACCCATGCTCCATCCCAAGACCTTGAAGCCGATCACCTTCGACGATCTTGAGCCAATCTTCTGCCGTGAGCTTGCAAAGCAAGAGCTGAACAATACCGATAAATGGATCGAGATTCCCGAAGAGGTGCGCAACTTCTATAAAATGTACCGCCCCTCTCCGCTCGTGCGCGCATATTGCCTTGAAAAAGCACTCGGCACACCCGCGCATATCTATTATAAGTATGAGGGCGGCAACACCTCGGGCAGCCATAAATTAAACTCCGCCATCGCGCAGGCTTACTACGCCAAGGAGCAGGGTCTTTCCTCGCTCACCACCGAAACAGGTGCCGGTCAGTGGGGCACTGCCCTCTCGATGGCCTGCGGCTATTTCGGTCTTGACCTCAAGGTCTTCATGGTCAAATGCTCGGCAGAGCAAAAGCCCTTCCGCCGCGGCGTGATGGAAACCTACGGCGCATCGGTTACCCCCTCCCCTTCGATGGAAACCGAAGCAGGTAGACGCATCAACGAGATGTACCCCGGCAACACAGGCAGCCTTGGCACTGCCATTTCCGAAGCGGTTGAGGTTGCCACCAAGACAGAAAACTGCCGCTATGCGCTCGGCAGCGTGATGAGCCAGGTGATGCTCCACCAGACCATCATCGGTCTTGAATCGATCAAAGCCTTTGAAAAGATCGACGAATATCCCGACATCGTTATCGGCTGTGCCGGTGGCGGCTCGAATCTCGGCGGCTTGATGGCGCCTTTTATGTCCGACCGCATCAACGGCAGACATAACCCCTATTTCATCGCGGTAGAGCCGGCTTCTTGCCCCTCTCTCACACGCGGTAAGTTCGGTTACGATTTCTGTGACACCGGTCACGTCACGCCCCTTGCCAAGATGTACTCACTCGGCAACGGCTACATTCCCTCCTCCTCTCACGCGGGCGGTCTTCGCTACCACGGCATGAGCGCCATCCTCTCTCAGCTTTACCACGACGGTTTCCTCGACGAGGCAAGATCGGTCAAGCAGACCGAGGTGTTTGATGCCGCCGTGCAGTTTGCGCGTGTGGAAGGCATTCTCCCCGCACCCGAAAGCGCACACGCCATCCGCGTTGCCATCGACGAAGCGGAAAAGTGCAAAGAAACAGGCGAGGAAAGAGTCATTCTCTTTGGTCTTACCGGCACAGGCTACTTCGATATGTACGCCTACATGGCGCACAACCGCGGCGAAATGAAGGACTACGTCCCCTCCGACGAAGAACTTGAACAAGGCTTTTCCACCATGCCAAGTATTGAATAAAAAAAAGAGCGCATCCCAAGCGATTGGGATGCGCTCTTATCTTATTTGGCATATATTCGAATGTAATATAAAACAATTACCAACCAAATATGATTTGATGATGTAGGGACGTACCTATGTGTACGCCCGCGCGTTCAATCATACCGTTCCATGATTTGATTGCTAAAATTGCAATCAAATTCTATTTTTAAGAATTTCTCATGGCGGGCGACCACGCAGGGTCGCCCCTACGTTGTTTCAACTAAAACTATACAATACACATACCGCGAGATCCGCCCCAACCATACGGTTGGGGCGCCCTGCGCTACGCTTGGGTTTCGACTGCACACCGCCCCGTGTCATCCTGAGCGAAGTGAAGCGTAGTCGAACTTTTGGGGCTTGCCCCAAAAGCACGAGGCAAAGCCGAAGTGGGATCTCGGGCGGTGTTTCGCTCAAGATGACACGCGGACGCAGCTGTGTCAAGTTTTAGATGAAACAAGGTACTACTTTTTACATATCCAGTTTCATATCATTCTCTTTAATCCAGCCAGCCTTACGAAGCAGCTCCGAAACGCCGAGCGCGATCACAGCGGGAAGCACCACGTGAACGAGCAAAATCTCGCCAAGCACGACATACCAAGCACCATCCATCACCGCGTAGGCATTGATCTGACCTACAAGACCCGACGTACCCATGCCCGAGCCAACCGCGTTGTTTGTCATCTTAAAGACAACCGACGACACAGGACCCACCACAGCCGATGCCACTGTAGCAGGAATCCAGATGCGCGGATTTTTCACAATGTTCGGCATTTGCAGCATCGATGTACCAATGCCCTGCGAGATAAGACCGCCAAAGCGATTCTCGCGGAAGGATGCCACCGCAAAGCCAACCATCTGTGCCGAGCAGCCTGCGGCGGCAGCACCTGCGGCAAGCGCAAGACCGTAGCTGGCATCCGCCCCCGCAAACACCACCACGCCAATGGCGGCAGACGAAATCGGAAGCGTGAGCGCAAGACCCATGACCACAGCCACCACAATTCCCATGAGAAATGGTTGCTGTTCAGTACTCCAACCCACAAAGTTGCCAATCGCTGTTGTCACATAAGCAATGCCCTTGCCGCAGAGCAGCGCGGCAGCAGCACCGCTGACCACAGTCACAATCGGTGTGACGAGAATATCCACACGGGTTTTGCCTGCCACAAGTCTGCCGATTTCAATGCCCACCATAGCGGCAACAAAGGCGCAAAGCGGGTCACCCGGCGTACCCTTGGAAATCGGTGCGAGCGCTTCAAGCGTTCCGTTTGCCATATCCACAAGTGAAGCGGCATATGCACCGACAAAGCCGCAAACGCCCGCCGAGACGGTCACAAGCGGCGATTCCTTGAACTTATAGGCAATGCCCACGCCAATGCCAACACCCATCAGAGTCTTGGTGAGGTTGGCAACAAAGGTCAAAAGATTACCGACGAAAGTACCTGCCACAAAATCAAAGGTTGCGATCTGACCTAAGATCGTACCCACGATCAAAGTGGCAAACAGCCCGAGCGCCATGCCTGAAAGTCCGTCGATAAAAATGCGGTGAAGCCATTGTTTGGCTACCTTGGTGAATGTTTTGGTTTCTTTCACTTCCATGATTTTCATTTCCTCTCGTTATTTTTTTAACAGTTTCTTTATAAAGCACGAAAACCGGGGTCAAACCCCGATTTTCGTATTTTTTTATTTATTCTTCGTCGTCAAGAAGCGTATAGTAAAGCTGAAATACCTCTTCCACAATATCATCGTCTTCTACAAGATCAATCGCGCCTTCTTCCTCATCTTCCGAAATTGAGAAAACGAACGCTTCGTCTTCGTCAAGCTCGGGCATATCAACAGGGCGCAAAATGCAGTAAAGCTGATCGTCAAGCGGAATCACCGCAATCTGTTCAAATTCGGTGGATTCGCCATCCTCGTCAAAGAGCACGATGTTATCGTCGCATTCTTCATCAAGAATCATCTCAAGCGGATTTTTGTTGTCGCTCATAGCACGTATCCTTTCGCTTATCGTCTCAAAGTAATGCCGAGGTTCTTTTCAAGAGATGCCAAAATCTTCTGCGAAATCATGTCAGCTTCTTCATCAGTCAAGGTGTGGTCAGCTGCGCGCATGGTCACACGGAAGGCAACGCTCTTGTTGTCAAGACCGATCTTTTCTCCGGTGTAAACGTCAAAGAGCTCAACCTTTTCCACAAGCTTGCCGCCGGCTTTTTTCATCACGTCATCTACCGATGCCGCCTCCAAGGACTTATCACAGACAAAGGAGAAGTCTCTTGTGGTGGCAGGATACTTGGGAAGCGGCTTGTACTGCTTCTTCATATCAGAAAGCTCAAACAGCTTGTCCACGTTCAGATATGCCACATAAACCGGTGCGGAAAAGCCGTAGTTTGCACCGACTGTGGGATGAATCTGACCGAGTGTGCCAACCACTTCTCTGCCGCCGCGCGCAGTGATCGTAGCGCATCTGCCGGGATGGAAGGTAGGCTGTTCACAGTCGGCAACGTAACGAACATTTTTCAGACCGGCAAACGCAATGATGTTGTCAGTCATGCCCTTGAGTGCGTAGTAATCGCCCTCGCCGTAGAAGCCAAATGCCAGCATCTTGCGCTCTTCGGGCAGATTTTCGGGGTTTTCATCCGGAATATAAATACGGGCAAGCTCATAAAGAGAAGCAGCATCCGAATGGAAATTGTTGTTTCTTGCCAAAACTTCAAGAAGACCGGGAATCAGCGTGGTACGCATCACGCCGGTGTCTTCACCGAGAGGATTGGAAATCACAACGCAGCGGCGCTCAGGCGCATCAGCGGGGAGCGCGATCTTATCCACATTCTTGGGAGACACGAACGAGAACGTCATGCACTCATTGACACCCATGCCGCAAAGCAGCTTGTGAAGACTCTTTTCAAAGCTCTGCTTGGGTGTGAGCATTCCTGCCTTTACGTTACAACGGAACGGCGTGGATTCAATGTTGTTATAGCCGTACATACGGATGATCTCTTCGGCAATATCGTTCATGCAGGTAATGTCTGCGCGGAAGGAGGGGGCAGTCACCGTGTCGCCCTCCACCTTGAAGTCAAGGCTGACAAGAACCTTTTCCATGTACTCGCGCGAAAGATTCACGCCAAGGAAGTGATTGATGGTATCCACGTCAAGCGGAAGGGTTACAGGCTCGCTCTTGCCCTTATAAACGTCGATAGTGCCGCAAACGATCTCACCGGCGCCAAGCATGGTCACAAGCTCGCAGGCGCGATCAAGCGCAGGCATGACGTTTTCGGGGTCAAGACCCTTTTCAAAACGTGCCGAGGATTCGGTACGCATACCTTGGCTTTTACCGCTCACACGAACAGTTGCACCATCGAAGTTTGCCGATTCAAAGACAACCGTTACGGTCGAATCCTTGATTTCGGAGTTTGCGCCACCCATCACACCGGCAAGCGCCACTGCCTTCTTTTCGTCGGCGATCACAAGGTTTTTCGCAGTGAGGGTGTGGTCAATATCGTCAAGCGACTTGAAAATCTCGCCGTCTTGAGCGTTTCTGACAACGATTCTTTTGCCGTCCAGCATCGCATAGTCAAAGGCGTGCATCGGCTGACCGTATTCAAGCATGACGTAGTTGGTAATATCCACAATGTTGTTGATCGGGCGCACACCGGCCGCGCGAAGACGCATACGCATCCAAAGCGGTGAGGGCTCAATCTTCACGTTTTTCACAACTCTTGCGGCATAACGGCGGCAAAGGTTGCCGTCTTCTACGTCAACCGAAAGATAGTCGGCAATATTGCCGTCGGTTTCGGTAACAACAGGGGTTTTAACAGAAAAGTCTCTTCCGTAAGATGCGGCGCTTTCTCTGGCAAGACCGATCACCGAAAGGCAGTCGGGGCGGTTGGAGGTGATTTCAAATTCCACCACGTTGTCGTTCAGAAGCATCACGTCGTGAATGTCATCGCCAACCTTACAATCTTCGTTCATAATGAAGATACCGTCTTCAATCGCATAGGGAACTTCGTGCAGAGTCAGACCAAGCTCGGCAATTGAGCAGAGCATACCGTTCGATTCTTCGCCACGGAGCTTGCCTGCCTTGATCACAACGCCGCCGGGCAGCTTGGCAGGCGCTTTGGCAACAGGAACGACAGCACCTTCAAACACGTTCTGCGCGCCTGTTACGATCTGGCGGAGCGAGCCTTCGCCGCAATCGATCTGACAAATCTGCAAATGGTCGGAGTCGGGGTGCTTGGTAATTTTTACGATCTTACCCACAACAACGTTTTCAATATCGCTGCCAAGCACCTCATAGCCCTCGACCTTAGAGCCGGTGTCGGTCAGCTTATCACAGTAATCCTTGATCGGGATATCGGATACATCGACGAAATCCTTCGCCCAATTCATAGATAATTTCATACTAACAAACCTCTTTCAATGCAAATAAGTAATTATACAAGTGCGCGGAAGCCGTTGCCGATGACGTCGCTTGTGTCCTCCACGATCGTGAAGGCGCGGCTGTCAATCATCAGAATGTCACGGCGCACCTGACGGATTTGCTTGGCGTTCATCACAACGAGAAGAATATGCTTTTCTTCATGGGTGTAAACACCCATACCCTTCCACATCGTGGCGCCGCGGTGCAATTTTTTGTTGATATATTCTCCGATCTCATCGGGGTGAGTGGTAACGATAATACAGTATTTGGAGCGAAGCATGCTCTTGGTCACCTTGTCCACAATCATACTCTTGGCAAACAAGCCGAGCATAGACAAAAGGCCAATCTCAACCGAGTAAGTAAACGAAACCAACATGATCAGAAAATCCACGCAAAGAAGCGCCTTGCCGCCTTCAATGCGTAAATATTTTTTCATGATCAAAGCCACAATATCGGTGCCGCCGCCACTGCCGTTATAGTAAAAGACAATGGCAGTACCAATGGCAGGAAGTAACACGGCAAGAACAAGCTCCAAAAGCAAATTGTCGGTCAGGGGGAAAAGATGATATTGGTCTCCGATCCATTCGATCAACATACCAACACCCGAAAGGAACAAACTCGTATAAACCGTTTTGAAGCCGAAATCCCGTCCCAGAAAGGCAAAGCCGATCAGAAGAAGCAGGATGTTCATTACGGTTACCAACACACCCGGTGTAACAAAAGAAGGAAAAACAGGGGCAAGCACAATGGAGATACCTGTCACACCACCCATAACGAATTGGTGCGGCATTGCAAATACATACAAACCCACGGTGGTCAGAAGCGTACCGAAAGAAAGAAGGACATATTCTTTCATAATCGTGCGCGCACGGTCACCGCTTCGTACAACGGTATTCTTTTCCATGTTAAGCCGTCTTTCTGATCAGAACTGCTTCAGGAAACGGAGATCGTTTTCATAAAGCAATCTCATATCGTCAATATTATATTTTCTCATAACAATACGCTCAATACCAAGACCGAAAGCAAAGCCGGAATACACCTCGGGGTCAATGCCACAGCCTCTTAACACGTTGGGGTGTACCATGCCTGCGCCGAGAATTTCGATCCATCCCTCGCCCTTACAAACACGGCAGCCCTTGCCGCCGCAAACAAAGCAAGAAACGTCAACTTCGGCAGACGGCTCGGTGAAAGGGAAATGGTGCGGTCTCAAGCGAAGCTTGGTGTCAGCACCGAAGAGCTGCTTGGCGAAATACTCAAGCATACCCTTGAGGTCGCCCATCGTGATACCCTTGTCCACAACAAGTCCCTCAAGCTGATGGAAAACAGGCGAGTGGGTGGCATCCACCGCGTCCGAGCGGTACACTCTACCGGGCGAGATGATGCGAATCGGAGGCTTTTGCACTTCCATGGTACGCACCTGCACGGGGGAGGTCTGCGAGCGGAGCAAGATGTTTTCGGTGATGTAGAAGGTATCCTGCGTGTCTCTTGCAGGGTGATCCTTCGGGATGTTCAGTTTTTCAAAGTTATAGTGGTCATATTCCACTTCGGGGCCTTCCACAATGTCAAAGCCCATGCTGGTGAAGATGGTGCAAAGCTCCTCTTCCACCTTAGCAAGCGGATGACGCTCGCCCACGGCAATCTTTTTGCCGGGTGCTGTTACGTCGATCTTTTCTTCCTTGAGTTTCTTTTCAAGGGCGACGGCTTGGAGAGCAGCCTTTCTTTCGGCAATCAATCCTTCAATCGTTTCGCGCACTTCGTTGGCAAGCTGACCAACAGCGGGTCTTTCTTCGGGGGTGAGTTTACCCATACCGCGAAGCACCGCCGTCAATTCACCTTTTTTACCGAGATAGCGCACACGCGCTTCTTCAAGCGTTGCCTCGTCGCAGGTCGCGGCAAGCTCAGCCTCTGCCTTTTGGCGGATAGCCAGAAGTAATTCTTTCATAGGGAACCTCCATTCATGGTTCAAATCTGATTCGTCATAGTGGCAATACCTTTCGCGGCAACAAAAAAGCCCCCGCCCCGTTTCTTTAGGGCGAGGAACACTCCACGCGGTACCACCTAATTCGGCCGCCTCGGCGACCCTTTGATTCCTTAACGCGGAAAAACGG
This sequence comes from Clostridia bacterium, assembly GCA_017532025.1. Taxonomy (GTDB): domain Bacteria; phylum Bacillota; class Clostridia; order Oscillospirales; family CAG-272; genus RGIG1993. The sequence continues at coordinate 34,522 of JAFXJX010000073.1, forward strand.
GCAGGACTACGTATCACCCTGCCGACTCGGAAGCGAAAGGCGCCATCAGGTGGAAAAACCGCTTTCAGCCGCGGCGGTTCTCTCTGTTTACCACATACTTGACTTTGCCGACTCCGTCAATGTCTTTGATTTTTTATCATTATAATACGCCAAAATAAAAAAGTCAAGATATCTTCCCGAAAAAATCTTTACATTTCACAAGATTTATAGTAAAATGATTCTATTAAAGTAAACCATTTGGGCGGATCTATGCCCGAACTTCTTGCCCCTGCAGGCAATTTTGAAAAAATGAAAGCCGCCCTGCTCTACGGCGCGGATGCCGTATATCTTTCCGGCAAAACCTTCGGTATGCGAAGCGCTGCCACCAACTTCACCGTGGAAGGTATTTACGATGCCGTGCGCTACGCTCACGAGAGAGGCAAAAAAGTCTATTTGACCGTGAATATCACCCCGCACACCGATGAATACGAAGCGCTTTCGCGCTATTTTGATGAAATCTCCGATTCAGGCGTGGATGCTTTGATCGTGGCAGATGTTGGTGTGGCTACCCTTGCCAAAGAAAAGCTTCCCCACATTCCGCTTCACGTTTCCACCCAAGCAGGTTGCGTCAGCCATGCCGATTGCAATTTCTGGCACAGATTCGGTGCCACCCGTGTGGTGCTTGCGCGCGAGCTTTCGTTTGCCGAAATCCAAAAGATCCAAAGCCGTATTTCTCCCGAGCTTGAGCTTGAAACCTTTATCCACGGTTCCATGTGCGTCTCCTTCAGCGGCAGATGCCTGCTCTCGCAGTATATGGTGGGCAGAGATGCCAACCGCGGCGAATGCGCTCAGCCCTGCCGTTGGGAATACAACATCTACGAGCTTGCCGAGGTCAAACGTCCCGGTATGCGTATGCAGCTGACCGAAAACGATCTTGGCAGTTACATCATGGCAAGCCGCGATATGTGCATGATTGAGCATATCCCCGAGCTGATGGAATCAGGCATTGCCTCCTTCAAGATCGAAGGCAGAATGAAAAGCGCCTATTATGCTGCCGTCACCTCCAACACCTACCGCATGGCTATCGATGCCTACCAAAGAGACCCTGCCGCCTACAAGTACAATCCGCAATATCTCACCGAGCTTGAAAGCGTCAACCACCGCGAATACTGCACAGGCTATTTCTTCGATAGCCCCATGGACAAACCGCAGCTTGTTTCGCAAGGCGGTTATCTTGCCGAAAACGCCTATCTTGCCACCGCCCTCTCATATGACGAGGCAAGCGGTCAAGGCATCTTTATGCAGCGTAATAAATTTTCGCGCGGTGATACCGTGGAGCTTCTCACCCCCGGCAAGGTCGGTCAACGCTTTGTGGCTGAGGAAATCTTTGCCGAAGACTTTTCTCCCATCGAAAGCACCCCGCATCCCTATATGACCTTCCGTATGCCCACGCCTTTTCCGGTCAAAGAAGGCGATATTCTCCGCATGGGTTGATGCCTGAATCTTTTTCTTGTTTTTTGACGATACTCTCACGAAAGGAGGTTTTTCATGCCTGCACAGCTTTGGATCACGGTTCTTGCCGTGTCGCTCATTCTCGTACCGATTTCGGTTCTGTTAACCCTCCGATTGATGAGAAAGGACAGCCGTTTTGTCGGTCTGATCTATCCCACCTGCCTTGCGCTTGTGATCTACCCCTTTTCAACTTTTCTTGCCATCCAATACGGTATGATTGCACTCCTTTTGCTGTTTGCCATGAACCTGCCGCTTGCCGCCACGGTTTCGGTTTATCTTGTTGTGCGCGCCAAGCGATACGCGCTTTTGTTTGAAGAATACAAAAAGCAAAAAAAAGAAAGCCGTCCCGCCGTTGCCGTCACCACCCGTCTGAGCGCCGAGCTTGAAGGCTTCAGCTGTGCCACAACGCTTTCGGATACCGCTTTGCGCGAGGTTGTGATCCTGATAAAATCCGGAACGCCGCACGAAAAAATTGCCGACACGTACGATTGTCCGCTTTCCGAAATCAAGCATATTGAAAAAGCCTTCGACCGTTTCCATGCCGAAAAGGATGAAAACAAGCTCGGCGGCGAAGCCTATACGGTTTCGCACGAGCAGGGCGAGTTTTTCCTGCAGCTCATGGCAAATGCCACACCCAAAAGCCTTGGTTGCGGTGAATATCTGCTTTGGAATGCCGAGAGCGTTGCCGAACTGATCCGCAATGCCACCAAGATCCGACCCTCCCGCAAAAGCGTTGCCGAATTCCTCGCAGGTGTTGGACTTGTGCCGCGCGAAGAGGATATTGCCATCACCAAAACCCCCGAAGCTCTGCAGTGGAGCGAGACCGAATACCGCAAAATCCGTCTCTCAGCCCTCGAACTCAGAGCCGAGCTTGTTTGGGTTTTTGCTCCCAAGCCTGCCTCCACACGAAAATATCTCATTCTCTGCTCTGTCAGATCAAACGGCTCTGCTTCTTTTGGCGTGTACAAAGGCAGCGGCGGCTTTGCCGACTTTCTCAACAAAGTGGCACAGCAGGCACACGCACCGGTTTACGCTGTGGTCTGCACCGAATATCAGCGCTATAAAAACCTCAGCTCTCTTTCTTCCGATATCACCCTCTTTCCGCTCGGCCAAAACGCAAGCATTCCCGATCTTGCCCGATAAAAGGATTTGACTATTATGATAGCCTCGATTTACGATTTTGATTTTGCCATCAACGATTGGATCGCAAGCCACCTGACCGCCGATTGGCTCGACCCCGTGATGCGCTTCATCACCACGCTTGGCGATGGCGGTATTTTTTGGATTCTTCTGGCACTGATCTTCCTTTGCTTTAAGAAGACCCGTCGCTTCGGTGCCGCCATGGCAATTTCGCTGATCATTTCCACCGTCATCACGAATTTAACGCTAAAGCCTTTGATCGACCGTCCGCGCCCCTATGAGCTTCGCACGATCGAAGGACTCGATCCCTCGCTTCTTCCCGGCGATGCTTCCTTCCCGTCGGGGCACACCACCGTTTCGTTTTCGGGCGCATTCGCTCTTTTCTGGCAAAACAAAAAAGCAGGTGCGCCTGCACTTGCCCTTGCCTCGCTCATTGCTTTTTCCCGCCTTTATTTCTATCTGCACCACCCCACCGATATTCTCGGCGGCATCGCGGTTGGACTTGCCGCCTCGCTTCTTTCCCGCCTGATCCTTCCCTACGCTGAAAAAGGAACCAATGAACTCATCACCACCTACCGCGAGGTCAAGGCTCTCAAACAGGAAAACACAGACAAAGATCAAAAATAACCCACTTTCCGCCCCAAATCTTAAAAAATGTCCTCTCGAAAGGCACGAACTTTCGTCATTCTGCCACTTGACTCTGTTTGCCTTATGTGATAGAATACCTTTGTAATGCTTTACCGTAAAACAACAAAACCGCACGATTGTACATTTTTGTTTTATATTGATACATTCGCATTGCACAGTTCTGATTGAAAAGGAGGCGCCATGGCCCGCAACTCTACCATAATTCTATCAAAAATCAAAGAGTCGGTCAGTTCCGTATTGCCGGTCACCGTCATCGTGGCAGTCCTTGCCTTTGTCATCGCACCGATTACCACAGGCACGTTTCTTGCCTTTGTCTTCGGTGCAGCCTTCCTTGTTATCGGCATGGGGCTGTTCTCGCTCGGCGCCGAAATCTCCATGGAACGCATGGGCGAATACGTCGGTGCGCAAATGACCAAATCCCAAAAGATCTCGCTTGTCATTGCGCTCTCGTTTGTCGTCGGTGTGATGATCACTGTCTCCGAGCCGGACCTTACGGTACTTGCCAATCAGGTTTCCAAATCGATCAGCCCGTATATTCTCATCATCGCAGTAGGCATCGGCGTGGGTTACTTCTTGACCCTTGCCATGCTCCGTATCGTGTTCGGCATCAAGCTTTCTTATTTGCTTCTTTTCTCTTACGCCATAGTTTTCGTCATGCTCAATTTCGTGCCGAAGAATTTCGTTCCGCTCGCCTTTGACTCAGGCGGCGTTACCACAGGTCCTATGACAGTACCCTTCATCATGGCACTCGGCGTTGGTGCATCCTCGATCCGTTCAGACAAAAACGCGCAGGCAGACGCCTTCGGTCTTGTAGCGCTTTCTTCGGTCGGTCCGATCATTGCGGTTATGATCCTTGGTATCATTTTTAAGCCGGAAGATGCTACCTGGGCAATGGACGCCGTGGTTTCGCAAACCACGCAGGAGCTCTCGATCAACTTCCTTGCGGAAATCCCGCACAAAATGCTTGAAGTTGCCATTGCGCTTCTCCCTGTTCTCGTCTTTTTCTTTGTTTATCAGCATATCGCGGGCAAACTGCCGCGGCGCGATCTCGTCCGTATTGGCATGGGCGCTCTTTATACTTATTTCGGTCTTGTCATCTTCTTAACCGGTGCCACCTGCGGATTCATGCAAACCGGCTACGAAATCGGAAAATCTGTTGCCGAAAGCTCAGTTTCCTTCTTGATCATTCCGGTCGGTTGCCTTGTCGGTTACTACACCGTGCGTGCCGAGCCGGCTGTCATTCTTTTGCAAAAACAGGTCGAGGAAATCACCTCAGGCGCCATTCCCCGCGCTGTTCTTGGCAGAGCCCTTTCCTGCGGTGTGTGCATTTCGATCGGCGTTGCCATGCTTCGCGCGCTCACAGGCGTCTCGCTTCTTTACTTCCTGATCCCCTGCTACGCCATTGCACTCTTACTTACTTTTGTTACTCCGCCTATTTTTACTTCAGTTGCCTTTGACTCAGGCGGCGTTGCCTCCGGTCCTCTCACTGCCACATTCCTGTTACCTCTTGCCGCAGGCGTATGCGACGGTGTGGGAGGCACAATCATGACGGACGCCTTCGGCGTTGTGGCAATGGTTGCCGTTACACCGCTTGTTACTTTGCAGATTCTCGGTCTTGTGTATAAGCTCCGCCTTTCCAAGAAGAAAAAGACTTCTGTATCCGAGCCTGCAGTGGAAGAAGAAATTATCGAACTTTGATTCCCTTTTGATCCACCAAACCAAAACACTGTTTGAGGTATGATATGAAAGATCTCAATCTCATGCTCACCATAGCCAAACGGGCTGATAAAAAGGAGTTCTCCTCCTTTTTCAGAAACTACGAGGTCAAAACCGTCTATTCGCTGGATGCCGACGGCACGACCAATTCCAAAACACTTTCCCTTTTCGGCATTGAACGCACCGAAAAAACCGTCTTTCTGTCGGTGGTCAGCGGTCTGCTTGCCAAAAAGCTGATGAAAGGGCTATCCCGGGAACTGTATATTGATCTACCCGACCGCGGTATCGCCGTTGCCTGCCCGCTTGTTTCGGTAGGCGGCGCCGCCACCCTTTCGGCACTCACTTCGGGAACGATAAATGAAAAGGACGAAAACGATATGAACACCGAGCGCGAACTCATTGTTATCATTGCAAACCGTAACAATACCGACCTCGTCATGGATGCAGCCCGCGAAGGCGGTGCCCGAGGCGGCACGGTTCTTCACGCCAAAGGCACGGCGGCAAAAGGCAACACCACCTTCTTCGGTGTTTCGTTGGCTGAAGAAAAGGAAGTCATTCTCGTTGTGGCAAAAGGTGATCACCGTAACAGCATCATGCGTGCAATCATGCAAAAAGCAGGCGCCAACACATCAGCCGGCGCCTTGGCATTCTCACTTCCGATCTCTTATGCGGCAGGCTTTGCCAACGCTGAACCCCTGCCCGATGAGGAATGATCACTCCCGTTGCTCTGTTTCGAAAAGCTATCCTTGGCGGATAGCTTTTCTTTTTTAGCAAGGTTTGTTTTCTTTTCTCTTGATTTTCTGCAGTTTCTCCGCTATAATAAAAATAAGAAGTAACAAAGAAAGGAGGTTTCTATGGGTCTTTTCGGAATCAGAAAAACAGAAAAAAAGGGCAAAAAACCAAAAGCCGCCGCTTTTGTTGATTTCGAGCATTGGGCAATCTCGCTTCACAAAAATTACGCTATGAAGCCGGATATCCGCACTTGGTACAAAGAATTAACACAAAATTACGACCTTGTGGACGTTTATTTTTTCGGTGATTTTTCCAATCCTTATATGCGCGCCGAAATAACAAAAATCCGTGAAATTACCACAGGTATCATCGATACGCAAAACACATCTGCTCACCACAAAAAAGATTTTACCGATTTTATCATGCTCGATCACATTTATCAGCGCTCCTTTCAGGACGATCTCGATGCGTTTATTCTTTTCACAGGCGACGGTCATTTCAGCTCAGTGGTCAGTTATCTTGCCAACAAAAGACGCAAAACGGTGGAAGTTTTCGGAATTTTGGGCGCTATCAGCGGAACACTCAAAAACACAGCCACCAAAACCACTGCACTCCCCTCCAAAGAAGCCATTGAAATATCGCGTCAAAGGCTTCTGCTTCGTACCTTGAAAAAGATGTATGAGCAGCAAAACAACCCCCGCCCAACCTATCTCAAAACCATTCAAGCGGTCGCCGAAGAAAACGGCATTGACAAAGATGCCATCCAGAAAGCCATGGATGTTTTGATAGAAAAAGAATACGTCTATCAAACCAAACGTTATTTCCGTGGCGGCAACTTTGCTAAGATTCTTGCCATCAATACGCCCTTGCTCAAAAGCGATGGCATCTGGGACACCCTGTAACAAAAAAGACAGAGACAAGCGTCTCTGTCTTTTTTTGCTTTTACTGCTGGTCAAACAGCATGAATTCGCGCATTCTGACTGTACCAACATTGGCAGTCGAGTCGGTGGTAAAGATGCGCAGCATCACGTAGCGTGCCGAGGTATCGCCAACATTTACCGATACAATGTATTCCTCGTTTTCGTTCTGATAGTCAACAGAAGTCCAAGTCTTGCCATCGTCCGACACAAAAAGTTCCCATTCAAAGGTATTATTGCGTTGGTTGCTACCCTGATCACCGGCATTCACAAGCGTGTAGGTGTCAAAGGTCTTGGTTTCGCCAAGATCAAGCACAACTTCGTGCTTGTAACCGCCAAGCTCATATTTATAGTCGTTGGTTGCCTGAGCGCCCTGCCAACGGGTTTCCAAATCACCGTCAACCAGGTTGGCAACGGGATATCTCGTACCGCCCATAGCGGAGGCAGAAACAATGGTTGCACCCTTGGCAATATTCGCGCCTTCGGTTACCGGTGTTTCAAGGACAGGAGCGGTCTTATCACCCTTGGTAACGGGTTCGATCTGAGGATATACGGGGTCAGGAATATTGGGAAGACCTTCGGTGATCCAGTTGTCCCTAAAGTACTTAAAGCCTTCGATCTTGAAGGTACCGGCCTTGCATTCTTCTACGTACTGAAGACGAACGTCTTCCATACAATCAAGACCGGTTACTGTCTTAACTGCCTTGTTAAAGGGAGTATTGGGATCGAAAGGATGGTCGCTGATCAACGTTTTGGTGTTCTTAATGGTATAGTTGATCAAGTCAATTACGCCATATTCCGAAGGATCAGCCTTGCCGTCACCGTTCTTGTCGATCGTCGGATACTTCCAGTCAAGGTAAGTCAGGAATGCCTTACCGCCGTCGGCATAAGAAGAGTAACCCCAGTCCCAAAGAGAGGACTTGTTCTGCACGTCGAGCATTACAATGAACTTGGTGGAATAGCCCCATTCAAAGTAACGGAAACGGCCGAGGTTTGCCATGTTTTCTGTCCACCAACAATCCACAGAAATCTTTTTTCCTGTTTCGGGATCAGTATAGGTATTGGTCTGATTGTAGGTCAGCTTGCCGCCGTACTGCTGTACCGAGTGGGTGATTTCGTGAGCAAAGAAGCCGATGTCCATCGGATTGCTGTTCGCATAAGTAGTGGATACGCAAACAAGTGTGCCTGCGCAGTAGGCAACGCCGTCATAGCCTTTGTCAGCCTTAAAGGTAATCACTCTGGGCACTTTGGAGTCGCCTTCACCGAAACGCTTGTAGAGTCTGGGATATACGTTGTAGAACAGGTCCACAAGGTCAGAGAGGTAATCTTCTCTCTTAACAAGTTCCCAGTCACCCACAAACTGAAGCTGGAATTCGCTTTCATACTTCATGGGTGTGATGGTAACCGGTACGGTAGCAACGATCGGATACACCGCACCGTCATCAAGACAAATGTTGATGTAGAATGTCTTGCCGGGCTGATACGGAACGGTGCACTTGGCAATACCGGTGTATTTGCCGTTTTCGCCTTTTACTTCAATACCGTCCTGTGTATAAGCAGCAGATGACTCGGAGCCGCCTTCCTTCGCGGTTACAGTCATGTAGTAGCTGCCTGCCATATTGGTTGTGAAATCAAACATCAGATAGCTGCCGGCTCTTGCAGTAACCGACTTCCATGCAGGCTCTACCACAGAAACAATCTCATATACATCAACAGAAATCGTCTTTGCGGTTTTGTCTTCGGTAACGATGACGCCAACCGTCTTGAGCTTTCTGACAGCCGTGGTGGTCACTTCTGTCTTGGTGCCATCGGCATTTACCAGATTGTAGGTCTTTTTGTAGCCACCGAACTCAGTGGTAATTTTGGTAACCACCTTAACACCTGTGCCCGAGTAGGTAAATTTGGAATAATCCACATCCCCGGAGGTGTTCCATTCAAACTCGTTGAGGACAGCGGTGTAATCTTCGGTGACGATCTTCTCGCCCTCAGGTTCCGCCGCAGTGGTAACGGTGGGAGAGGTTACATCGTTAGTAGGCGCTGTGGTGGTGATGGGCGCTGTGGTAGCCACAGTACCCTCGGTAACACCGCCTGTGGTGTCACCACTGCTTGTCGTAGCTTTGGGAGTTTCGCCGCCGCAGGATGCAAGGGCGAGTACAAGCACCAGAAGAATCGACAGAGTCAATAATACTTTTTTCATAAAAAAATCCTTTCTTACCATGATTTTTTGTTTACTTTTTTAGTATATCACAAGATCATCCATTTTTCAATGGTTTTTTTCATTTATCCAAACAAAAAAAGGCAGAGAATTTCCTCTCTGCCTTTTTTGTGAAAGCGATTACTTGTTAAAAAGCATGAATTCCTGAATTCTGGCATTGCCGGTGTTGCTCTTATCGGCAGTGTGAATGCGGAGTTCAACATATCTTGCAGACTGTGCACCAACATTTACCGAAACAATATCGGCGGTGTTGTCGGTCTGATAATCAACCGAGGTCCAGGTCTTGCCATCTTCCGAGATGAGAATTTCCCATTCCTTGGTGTTGAACAGCTTGTTGGAGGAAGCGCTACCGCGATTCACGAGCGTGTAAGTATTAAAGCTCTTCACTTCGCCAAGGTCAATGATCACGCTGTGCGAAATGCCCATGAGCTCATACTTGTGGTCGCCAATTCCGCTTTCCGCGCCGTGCCAGAAGGTTTCAAGATCGCCGTCCAAGAGATTCTTAACGGGGTTTCTCGAAGCTTCTGCCGAAAATTCAATCACAGCTGCACCCTTGGCAAGGTTTTCGCCTTCGGTAACAGCAGCATCAAGGGTCGGGTTGGTCTTATCGCCCTTTGCTACCTTTTCAAGCGAGGGATAGGTCGGGTTGGGAATGCCGGGAAGATCTTCGGTGCGCCAGTTATCTACATAATCCTTAAAGCCTGTAAAGACAAATACCTTGTTCTTGCAGTCTGCTTCATACAGCTGACGAACTTCTTCCATGGTGTTGCAAACACCCTTAGTCGCAGTCTTAACAGCCTGATTGAAGGGCGTGTTGGGATCAAAAGGATGGTCGCTGAAACTCTTGGTTGCCGTCTTGATGGTATAGTTAACAAGGTCGATCACACCGTATTCCGAAACATCAAGCTTCTTGTCACCATTCGCGTCAACAGACGGGAACTTCCAGTCGATGTAGGAAAGGAAAAGCTTACTGCCGTCGCCGTAAGGCTCCCAGCCCCAGTTCCAGAGAGAAGACTGTGTCTGAACGTTGTAGATCTGAACAAATTTGGTGGAGTAACCCCAGTGGAAGTAGCGGAAACCACCGAAGTTTGCCATGTTTTCGGTCCACCAGGAGTTGCAGACAATATCCTTGCCGGTGGCAGGATCTCTATAGGTATTCTTGCCGCCGTAGTTTGTCAGCTTGTTATACTGCTGAACCGAGTGGGTGATTTCGTGAGAGAAGAAGCCAAGGTCGCGAGGGTTGGAATTTGCATAGTCAACCGAAACGCAAACACGTGTGCCTGCGCAGTAAGCTACGCCATCGTATTGCTTGTCGGCTTCAAAGGTAATTTCCTTGGGCTCAGTACCGAACGCAAAGCGTGCGTACAGTCTGGGATATACGTTATAGAAAAGATCAACGAGATTGGGGAGATATTCAGGGTCTCTTACCTGTTCCCACTCACCGATAAACTGCAGTCTGTAATCACTGTCGTATTTTGCGGTGGTGATGGTGACCGGTACGGTGGCGGCAATGGGATACGTAGCGCCGTCATCAAGACAAATGTTGATGTAGAAGGTCTTGCCGGGCTGATACGGAACGGTGCACTTAGCAATACCGGTATATTTGCCGTTGGCACCGGTAACGGTAACGCCGTCCTGCGTATAAGCGGCAGATGCTTTCGAGCCGCCTTCCTTGGCGGTTACAGTCATGTAGAAACTGCCGGACATGTTGGTGGTAAACTCAAACATCAAGTAGCTGCCTGCTCTGGCGGTTACCGATTTCCATGAGGGCTCAACTTTGGAAACGATTTCAACAAAATCAAACACAGCCGTCTTGGCAGTTTTGTCTTCGGTTACATTTACGCCTACGGTCTGCAGCTTTCTGACATCTATCTTTGCAACTTCACTCTTGCTGCCGTCGGCTCCGACCAGATTCCATGTCTTAGTCCAACCGTTGTACTTGCCGTCAAGCGTGCTGACAACTTTGGCGCCTGTGCCGGAATAGTCGAACTTAGAATAATCAACATCCCCGTCGGAGACCCATTCAAACTTGTTGGGAATGGCGGTGTAGTCATCTGTTACGATCGGTTCAACATCGGGGTCGATACCGGGATTAGTCGGCTCGGTGGTCACATCAGGCTTCGCGGTTGTGGTCTCAACAGGCGTGGTGGCGGTAGGCACCTTGGTCGTAACACCTGCAGAGGGGGTGGTCGAATCCGGCTCAGCGGTGGTAGTTACACTTTCGCCACACGCAACAAGTGCCAGTGCAAGACAAATCACCAAAAGAGCAAGCGGTAATATTCTCTTCATATAAACACCTCTTTTTTCAATTTTAACGGTACTCCGTCTTCTGTTATTATAGCACAAAAAAATCAAGGTTGCAACTATCTTTTCATGCAATTTTTCCTTATCGGTATAAAAAAATAGAATATAATGAAAAGAATCGGTATTTTTCAAACAAAAAAAGACAGAGAATCGCTTCTCTGCCTTTTTGTTTTTTACTTGTTAAACAGCATGAATTCCTGGATTCTTACGTTACCTGTATTGCTCTTGTCGGCAACAAAGATACGAATTTCAATATATCTTGCCGACTGTGCGCCAACATTGACCGAAACAGCATCGGCAGTGTTGTCTTTCTGATAGTCAACAGATGTCCAGGTCTTGCCGTCTTCCGAGATGAGAATTTCCCATTCCTTGGTATTGAACAGCTTGTTGGAGGAATCGTAGCCGCGGTTGAGCAGCGTGTAGGTATTAAAGTTCTTCACTTCACCAAGATCGATCACAGCACTGTGCGAAATACCCTGAAGTTGATACTTGTAGTCGCCAATCGCGCTCTTCGAGCCATGCCAGAAGGTCGTGGTATCGCCGTCAACCAAGTTTCCGATCGGGTTTCTCGTAGCTTCAGCCGAAAATTCAATCACAGACGCACCCTTGGCAAGGTTTTCGCCTTCCAGAACAAGTGCTTCAAGAGCAGGATTCGTCTTGGTTCCCTTTTCCACTTCTTCCCACATGGGATAGGTGGGGTTGGGAACACCCTTGATGTTTTCGGTAATAAAGTTGTCTTTGTAATCACGGAAGCCGTTGCAACGGAATGCGCCGCTTTCAATGTCAGCCTTGTAAACCTCGCGAATCGCGTCAAGACAGTTGTACTTACCGTCCGTGGCATCGTAAACCGCTTTGCTGAATTCGGTGTTGGGATCACAAGGATTGTCATAGATCAGGTGATCACTATTCTTAATCACGTAGTTGATTCTGTCAATAACGCCAAGCTCGTCGGGATCAGCCTTGCCGTTGCCGTTCTTATCGATGGTCGGGAACTTCCAGTCGAGGTAAGAGAGGAACACCTGGCAGCCGTCCCCATAGCCTTCGTAGCTTTCGCCCCAGTTAATGAATTCTTTTTCATTGTAGAATTGAACGTACTTGGTAGAATAGCCCCAGTGGAAGTAACGGAAGCCACCGTAGGAAGCCATATTTTCAGTCCACCATGCATCGTAGGTTACACCGTTGTAGGTGCTCTTTTCACCGTAGTTCAGCTTACCGCCGTACTGCTGTACCGAGTGGGTAATTTCATGCGAGAAGAAGCCGATGTCATAGGGTGCTTGGTTAGCATAGTTGGTCGAAACGCAAACGATTGTACCTGCGCAGTAAGCAACGCCGTCGTAGTTCTTGTCCGCCACAAAGGTGATGGTCTTAGGAACGTTCGGGTCGTCAACGCCCCAACGGGCATACAGTCTGGGATATGCGTTGTAGAAAAGGTCGATGAGGTCAGAGAGGTAGTCTTCTCTCTTAACAAGTTCCCAGTCACCGGTAAAGAGAAGCGAGAATTCGCTTTCATATTTGGGAGGTGTTACGGTAACGGGGATGCTCTTCATCACGGGATAGGTTGTACCGTTATCAAGACAAATGTTGATGTAATAGGTTTTGCCGACCGCCTGCGGAACGGTGCACTTGGCAATGCCCTTGTATGTGCCGTTTTCGCCCTTGACGGTGATATCAGGCTGCTTGTAGGTTGCCGAAGAAGCCGAACCGCCCTCTTTTTCAGTTACGGTTACGCAGAACTCGGATGTCAGGTTGGTGGTGAATTCAAACATCAGATATCCGCCCGCTTTGGCAGTGACCGCTGCCCAAGAGGACTCAAGCTTGGCTTCAATTTCCTGAAGAACAACAGAAACCGTTTTTGCCGTCTTGTCCGCCGTAACAACAGCGCCTGCGGTGGCGAGCTTTCTCACTTCGGTTTTGCTGAGCTCTGTGCTTTGACCGTCAGCGCCTACGAGCATATAGGTCTTTTTGTAGCCGTTGTAGGTTCTGTCAATCTGCTGGGTAAGTTCAACACCTGTACCCGAGTAGGTGAATTTGGAAAAATCAATCTCACTGTCAACAACCCATTCAAATTCATTGGGGATTGCAGTGTAATCCTCGGTTACAATCGGCTCTACGTTGGGATCATACCAAGGTGTGGTAACAACCGGCTTTGCCGGTGTGGTTTCTGTGGGCGTGGAAGCTGCAGGCTTTCCGGGCGTTGTGGTTGCCGAAGGCGTGGTGGTCACATCGGTATTTGCCGTTGTGGTGGTTTCACTGCCGCCACAAGAAGCAAGTGCAAGCACAACTGCCAGAAGAAGCATAAGAACTAACAGTGCTTTTTTCATGTATTTACCCTTCTTTCTTAATATTTGTACCGTAAATGTCATCAACAACGATACTAAATCAATTTATTATACCATATTTCTCTCACAATTGCAAGACACCTAATTTGCACTATTCTACGCAAAAAAGAAAATCCAAGCCTGCCATGCGGCAGGCTTGGTCGTAAGATTTGGTTATGCTTAGTAAATTTCAATTTTGAGTTAATCGTATGTGTGAGCAGAGGGCTCGGCTTGCCATCAGAGGTCAGTTGAGTGTCCAAGGCTCTTCAAGCTCCCAGACATACCCACGCTCACCGGGATACAGCGAGCCTTCCGGCATGGTGAAAAAGAAGACCATATTGTATTCTGCATCCTTTTCGGGAACAAATCCGATTGCTTCAAAGGAAACATCTCCCTCGGCGGTGATTGTCAAGTTTCTTACCCCATACCTGGTATGCTCTTTGTCTTGGTGCAGCTTTTTGATGTATACGTATGCATCATCCGCCAAAATCAGTTCAAACGTATTGGCGGGGAAGAAATCGTTCGCATTTTTGTTGACGGTAAGACCAAAGGTATAGCTTGTGCTGCCATCGGCATTCTCAGAGCGAGTAATGCCGTGTATTCTTTGTACCTCCTGCCACCATGCGTGTTCCATAAATCTATCTACCGGATCGGACGGTCCCGGTACGTACCGAACCGTCCAAGGCTCTTCAAGCGCCCAGATATAAGCGGCATCACCCGGATACGGCGTGCCCTCGGGCAAGGTGAAAAAGAGGTACATATCGTATTCGCTCTTATCATCGGCCAAAAAGCCATCAACCTCAAAGAAGAACTCGTAGTTGTTGTAAAAGTACCAACTCGCAACCTTGTACTCGGTGTAATCCTTGTCACGGTTTAAGTCTTTGATGAGAACACGCGCATTGGCGAAGTCAACACGCTTAAGGGCAGAAGTGCCATCGGAAAGAATAGGAAACAGACCGCTCTCTTTCTTAATGGTAAGCTCAAAGCGGTATCTTACGCTGCCGTCCGCTTTCGTAACGCGGGTAATACCCTGCACGGATTCCACCTGCTGCCACCAGAATGACTCGGGCTCCGGGTTAGGATCAACGGTGGGCGGCGTAGACGGAAATGCAATCTTTTCTACCTCGGAAAGCTTGGCGTAGGCTTCAATCTCCGCCATCGATGCCATATCAGAGATTCCGATGAATTGCCAAACGATGCTGTCGGGATTGAATGCAAGTCCGTGCTGTTCAGCAAATGCGGCGTACGCATTCTTTTCCCCACACCGTGAATATCCGCAACGAAAATACGGATGGAATACTTGCCTGTTTCTTCGTCGTAGCTGATGTTCTGATTGGTAAAGTCCACTTTTTCTTTCCACGCATCGGGATTCTCGGGCGTGGTGGAACTGTATATGTCAATATAGAAATAACCGTCCTCTTTATGATAAAGAATCTCGCCAAGCGCAACCTTTTCACTATTTACAGAACCGTAAAGAATCACCCTGCCGTCGGAATCGGTAACGATGTCAATCACACCGACAAGAGGGCTTTCGTGGTAAATAATGCAATAAAGCAAAGTCTTTTGACCGGCGGGATCACGAATCACAAGCCGACCATCGTACAGACCGGATGCGAAACCCCAAGCGTTAATATACTCTTCTTTGACACCGTCTTGGTTCAGATCTGCCGTTGTGATAGAACGAATCGTGCTGAAGTACATCCAACCGAAGCTGACAAACTTTGCCGTTCCGATCTCGCCTTGGTAACTTACCCTGATTTCGTCACCGATCTGCAAATAGGCAACCTGAGATTCGTCTTGGAAGGCGTTTTTGTAGAGACTCTTGGGAAGAATCAGCGGATTTTCGCTTGTATACAGTTCGCTTTCATCGCATTCGTCATGCGGCTTTACCAGAACAGAGTCTGACGTAACCCCTGTAACTGTAGCAAGAAACCATCGATTTCCATTTTCATATACACCGCTGTGATTTCCATTTTCATACACACCGCTGTATATCGTTGGGCCTGGCTCTTGAAACGCAAACGGATCCGACGGCAGATTGATCGCGGGTGTTTTTCCCGTCGTCACAGGCGTTTCCGTGGTGGAAGGCGCCGTGGTGGTTTCATCCTCATCCGTCACAGGGTTGGTGAGGAAGCATACACTTGTGACGATAATTGCCAAAATCGCAACCACAATCACCCAAAAGGCAGGCTTTTTGTAATGCAGCACCGCGCGAATACGGCTTTTCACGCCCACCTCGCCAAAGGCAAGCGGACACGCCATGACCGTTCTTCTGTGAATGCTGCAGGCAAGGAGCGCCTCGGAATAGCTGACCTTGTATGCTTTGTCGCTATCTTTGATTGCCTTTTCATCGCAGGCGTTTTCAATGTCGCGGCAGAGTAAGATATAAGCAACCCACAAAAGCGGATTGAACCAATAGACCGACAAAAGAAGAAAACCAAGCGGCTTCCACAAGTGGTCTTTGCGCTTCAGATGCGCCTCCTCGTGGGCGATTACATAAGGAATCTCGCTTTCCGCCATGCCTGAGGGAAGATAAATGCGCGGACGGAAGATACCGAGAATAAAAGGTGTGTCGATGTTATCGCAGAGATACACGCGACCCTCCTTGCAAAGCGAGGCGCGCACCTTATGCTTCAAGCGGAAGTAGGAAAATGCGCCATAGGAAAGCATCACAAAAATGCCGACAAGCCACACAATGCTTGCCGCAAACACAAACACCTGCATGGAATTCACACTATCCCCCGGTGCAGGCGCAAGCGAGTCGGGAATCACAGAATCCCCCACTTGACCCGGTACTTGATTGGGTGTTTGGTTCGGCACTTGATTCGGCTGATTTGGCACTTGATTTGGCACTTGCCCCACACCCGCCATGTCACTGTTGACAGTGGGCGTGCCGGTGATGATACTCTCTTGAGAAATCGGCTCGGCATCGGGAATCAAGCTGAGCGTACTTTCAAGCGAAAAGGGCAAAATGAGGCGAAGCGCCACAACAGCCCAAAGCAGGCAGGTTGCCCACTTGGGCGCTTTTTTCAAAACAAAGCGCAACAGCACGACAGCAAGCACAAGCCAGCTTGCCGTGATGGCAATATTGAGAATATGCAAAAAAACAGCTTCCATATTGATAACCTCTCTTCGGGAATTGGGGCTGGTTTTGCTCGGCAAAACCGTAAGTTTGAACATTTATTCTCAAACTTAGTCCGCCTTAAAAGCATCGATCATACGCCGAATCGCTTCAAGTTCTTCGGCACTTGGCTTTTTGCGCGAAGCAAAAGCGGCAATGAATGCAGGAAGCGAGCCGTCAAAGGTATCCTCCACAAATTTTTCGCTCTGCATGGCATAAAAATCCTGCCGTGAGATCAGAGCCGTCACACGGCTGTTTTCGGTCAAAAAAATTCCCTTTTCACAAAGCTTTTTCAGCACCGTATAGGTGGTGGTTCTTTTCCAACAC
>JAFXJX010000074.1 GCA_017532025.1 Clostridia bacterium
AGCCCTGTCAGATAATGTACCGTACCCATGGCTCTTCTGGAAATGGGGAGCGAATACGCGCAGTCAAGATTGATCCGTCTCTTAAAAAACGCAAATTCACTTACCGGAAGAACGAACGCCAAAAGAATCAAAATACCAACCGAAAAATTCAATCCGGCATCATACCCTCTGCGGAGCATGTGTTCGTTATCGTAAAAGCTGTACTGTCTTGATTGTTCGTTAAATCCGGTCAAAGCCGTGACGGCAAGCACGATAGCAAGAATAAACACCAAGGTTCTCAGATTTTCCCTCATATGCGAGCGAAAATAGGCTTTCATATTTGTCATACCGTCATCCCCTTTCTCACGTCGTGGATAAAGGTTTCTTCAAAGTCAAGCGGCATTTCGTCCATCACCGCAGGAGAGAGCGCTTCGAGCTTTTCGCGCATCTCGTCGCCATCGCCCGCAAGAACGATCTGCACGAATCGGTTCTTCACGGTCAGCGACACCACGGGAAGATGCGAAAACAGCTCTTCGCCGACGTTTTCGGTAAAAGCAAGCTCAAACTTACAGAGTCTTCCCACGTGCTCGGCAATATCGCCTTGCTGCTTGATCACGTTCGAATCGATCAGAATAAACTGATCGCAAAAATCCTCAAGCTCTCTGAGCGAATGGCTGGCAATCAAAACGGTGGTATGTCCCTCTTCCACGAGTTTGATGATCGCATCCTTGAAAATCTGTCGGGAAAGCGGGTCAAGTCCGTCAAACGCTTCGTCAAGCAAAAGATATCTTGGCTTCACAGCCAGAGCAAGAGCGATGAATACCTGCCGACGCATACCCTTTGAAAAATTGCGGACCTTTCCCTTTTGATCGATCTTGTACGCACTAAGTAAGCGGTCGTAGGTTTCTTCGTCTATATTCCGATGAAAAGTTTTGTAAAAATCAAACAACCCTTTGGGCGTCGTAAACGCGGTGTAATAGGGATCGTCGGGCAGGAAAAAAATATCCTGCCTTGTCTCTGCTTTTTCGGGACTTCTGCCATCGTATTCGATAGCGCCTTCGTCAGGAAGATACACGCCGGCAAGCAGACGAAGGAGCGTGGACTTGCCTGCGCCGTTGATACCCACGATACCGAGGATGGTGTTGTCGGATATTTCAAGGTTAATGTCGCGAAGCACAGTCTTGTTGCCAAGCGAATGCGACAGATTACGAATCGCAATCATTTTGATATACCTCCTCTACAAGTGAAATGATCTTGTCTTTCGAAACACCCTGTTCCTTTAAGCGTAGTACCTCGGAGAGAAGTGTTTCCATTGCCTTTTGTTCTTCCGCTCTGTCACTGCCATACAAGACGAACGCGCCCTTTTTGGGCATGGAACGGATCAAGCCTTTTTCTTCCAGCAAAGCATAGGCGCGTTGCACCGTGTTGGGGTTGACCCGAAGCTCGGCGGCAGCCGTTCTCACCGATGGGAGCTTCTCGCCCGGCTTCAAAACACCGAGGGTGATGTATCTTTCATATCGCTCGGCAATGTCAAGATACACGTCCCGCTTTGCAAAAATCATTTTTGCCATGCAGCCTCTCCTTTCTGTATCACCTGTACCATCTGTATTATCTGTATTATCATTATAGCACTCCCATTTCGATTTGTCAAGAGAAAAATAAAAAACAGAGAAGGTCATCCTTCTCTGTTTTTGTTATCTTTGGTTCTCGGTCTATGCGGATTTTTCACGCCGTAGCCAGAAAGATCGGCTTTCACGATTGCGCCGAACATACGGTGGCGCAGTCCGTCCTTTTCCTTTTCAAGGGAGTCAAGAAGCTGCTTGTACAGTTCCCTGTCGGTCTGCTTGTCCTCGGGGCAAAGGCTTTTGATCACGGGCAGATCGTGGTTCTCAACAAATGCCAAGATCTCGCTTTCCTTAGTCAGAACAAAGGGGCGGATCATGGTGATATCCTTGCGGTCAAGGTATGTCACGGGCGAAAACGTACCGAGTCTTCCCTCGTTACAAAGATTCATCATAAAAGTCTCCAAAACATCATCGTAATGATGTCCGAGCGCAATCTTATTGCAACCCATTTCTTTTGAAATATCGTGCAGCATACCGCGGCGCATACGGGCGCAGAGCGAGCAAGGGTTTGATTCTTTTCGGATATCAAAAATGATCTCGGCAAGGTTGGTCTTTTGGATGCGGTATTCAATGCCAAGTGCTTTGTAAAACTCTTCCAGCGGCGAAAAATCGCCACCATCAAAGCCCATATCCACCGTAATGGCAACCACCTCAAAGGGCTTGGGGTAAAAGCGGCGCATCTCACACAGCGCGCACAAAAGCGCAAGCGAATCCTTGCCGCCCGAAACGCCAACCGCAATGCGGTCATCCGCTTCGATCATGTTATAATCGTCAATCGCGCGCCGCGCTTTACTGAGAAGACGGCGAATCTTAAATTCCATCATACATCAAAATCCTTTGGTAAGATGCCATTTTGCAAGCACTTTCATATACTGTCAGTATAAAGCAAGAAAGGAACGCAAATATGGCAATCAGAATATACATTGACCAAGGTCACAATCCGCAAAACCCCAACGCCGGCGCAGAAGGAAACGGTTTACGCGAGCAGGATCTCACCTACGAGATCGGCAGACTCACCGCAGAGCTTTTGGCGGCAAACCCCAATTTTGAAGTGCGGCTTTCACGCCCGACACCCGAAACCTCGCTCGGCACGACCAATGCCGAAAGCCTTGCCGCGCGCGTCAACGATGCCAACACATGGGGCGCGGATTATTTCATCAGCCTGCACGCCAATGCATCTACCATCACCTCGGCAAGCGGTGCGGAAGGCTATATCTACCGCGCCAACTCCCCTGCTGAAGGGCTTTCCGAGGACATCGTGGAGGGCATCAGCGAAGCCACGGGCCTTGCTGACCGCGGCGTGTTCGTGCGCCCTTCCCTGTATGTTTTGCGGCGCACACAAATGCCGTCAACCCTCATTGAAATGGGTTTTATCACCAACGCCGTGGACGCTACCCTCATGTCACAAAACCCGGGATTGTTTGCCGAGGGGATTTACAACGGCATTTTAGAATATTTCGATCTCGATTAGTTCTCGGATGCGCGCATGACCTCTTCGTAAGCCGACATAATGCCGATCTTGCCGCTTTCATAGGTCAAGCCGCCCTGGAAATAGGCGGTGTAAGGCGGACGCAAGGGCCCGTCTGCCGAAAGCTCAATTGATGCCCCCTGCACGAATGCACCTGCCGCCATAATGACTTTGTCGGTATAGCCCGGCATTTCCCATGGCTCGGGAGTAGCAAAGGCATCCACAGGCGAGCCTTTTTGAATGCCGCGGCAGAACGCACAGAGGTTTTCGGGTGTGCCGCATTTCACCTGCTGAATGATGTCATAACGCGGCTCGTCATAGCGCGGCTCTACCGCAAAGCCTGCTTTTTCAAACATAAACGCGGCAAGAGCGGCGGTTTTGAGCGCCTGTGCCGTGGTGTGGGGCGCATAGAAAAAGCCTTTGAAAAGATCGCGGTTCTGACCAAAAGTCGCGCCGACCTCGTTACCCACGCCCACCGTAGTCAGGCGATAGGAAGCAAGCTCCACAGCCTTGGCAGTTCCCGCAAGGTAGCCGCCCGACTGCGCCATGCCGCCGCCTGCGTTTTTGATCAGCGAGCCTGCCATCAAGTCAACACCCACCGAGGTAGGCTCGCACTCGTCGCAGAATTCGCCGTAGCAGTTGTCAACAAAAATATAGGCATCGCTTCTCGCCTTGCAGAACTTGACAAGTTCTCCGATCTCCTTGACCGAAAGGGTCGGTCTGTCAAGATAGCCCTTGGAGCGCTGCACAAACACCATTTTCACGTTTTTATCTTTCAAAGCGTCCTCAATGGCGGGGTAATCGAAGCTGCCGTCAAAGGCGATTTCTTTGTAAACCACGCCAAAATCGGCAAGAGAGCCGTTGCCGGGTGTACCCTGAATGCCGATCACTTCTTCAAGGGTATCGTAAGGCTTGCCCGTGACCGAGAGCATCACGTCGCCCGGACGCAGAAGTCCGTAAAGACCGATGGCAAGCGCCTGTGTGCCGTTCACAATCGAATGGCGTACAATGGCAGCTTCGGCATCAAACACGTCGGCAAAAATGAGATCAAGCGTATCTCTGCCTTTATCGTTATAGCCGTATCCGGTCGTACCTGCAAACATCGCATCCGAAACGCGGTGCTTGGCAAAAGCCGCCATCACCTTTTGCGTGCCGCGAAACGCCACGGCATCAATTTCGACAAAACGCTCCTTCAGCGCTTCTTCCGCTTCTTTCACAAGAGAAAGTGTTGATTCTTTGAACATCATATCATAAACTTCCTTTCGGGAATGTAATTCACTAAATATTTATTATAGCATAGATGAAAGGATTTTGCAAGAAGAAAAGGTTTAATTCAAAAAAGAAAAGCCGCTATCGCGGTACATTTCTGTACCGCGATAGCGCCTTTCGCTTACATGATTTGTTTATTATGATGCCGTTCTGTACTTCTTTGCTTGCACGCGATACATTTCAGCGTACTTGCCATTCATAAGCATCAGCTCATCGTGAGAACCTCTTTCGACAATCTCTCCACCGTCGAACATATAGATCTTATCTGCCATTCGCGTGGTCGAGAGTCTATGGGATATGAAGATGACCGTTCTGCCCTCCAGGTTTTCGAGGATAGATTGGTTAAGCTCATACTCCGCAATCGGGTCAAGCGCACTTGACGGCTCATCCATAATGATAAGCTCATAAGGTCTTGCAAACACTCTCGCGATTGCTATCTTCTGCGACTCACCGCCCGAAAGACCAACGCCTTCTTTGCTGAATTCCGTCGTAAGCTGCGAGTGAATTCCGTTTGGCAGCTGCTGGAGCTTCTCTTCAAAAGACGCGGCGCGAAGTGCAGACAGTACCGCTTCTTCATCCGCATCGGTATATTCGCCGCCCATTACGTTCTCTGCAATGGTTGCCGCAAACACCTTATAGTCTTGAAATACTGCCCCGATATGCTCACGGTATTTTTCGGGAGCATACTCTTTAATATTCTGTCCATTATACAGTATTTCGCCGCTTGTGGTATCGTATAACCGCATAAGAAGCTTGATCAGCGTGGTTTTGCCTGCGCCGTTGTATCCAACAAATGCAACCCGATCGCCCCTCTTAATTTCCAAATTAAGACCCTTGAGCGTCTTTTTCTCATCCTTGGTAAAGGGATATGCGAAGTCAAGATTTTTTACCGTCAGCGACTCAAACGCAGGAACCTCTGTTACCTCACCTTTGATCTGCGGCTCATACCGGAGGAACTTCTTGACTTTTTCTATGTAAAGGCTATGGTCGTGGAATTTATTGAAATGATTTCCAATATCATCAATCGTCCAATAGAGCTTGAAGCTTGCATTGATACTTGCAGAAAAGCTACCAAGTGAGAGCGTAGGATCAACGATATAACGCACAATCAGATAGCTTGTTACACCTGCCGACGGGAGCACATCAGTAAGCATAGTTGAGATCAAAGACCATCCGAAGATCTTACCCATGTACTTTTTGATGCAGGTGATTTTTGTATCGGTCGTTGTCTTATAATCGTTTCTCAAATGCTCCGCAATCCCGCCTTGACGAAGTTCTTTAGCATAATCTTGAAGATAAAATACACGTCCGATATAACTGAGCTTTCGATTGATCGGATTCATTTCAAGATTCTTATCGTAGCGAATCTTATTGAGCTTGTTTTTGATAATAAACCCAAGACTCACAGCAACAAGGAGCATAACGGCAACAATCCAGTCCATTGATACCAGTAAACCGAGAATCGCAACACTGGAAACAACTCGGTTAATAAAGATGCTGAAGTTTTCCATGATATGCGCCACACGCTCGGATGACTCGCGGATTGCCCAAATAAAGTCGTTATAAAATTCAGGATCATCGTAACAGCTTTGGTCAAGCTCACGCGCCTTTTGATACAGCTCGTTTTGCACAGCTTCATGCAGAATCAGCTTGACTCTGGGAACGTACACTTGAAGTCGCCATTTGTTGAACAACTCAAGTACAGCGCTGTACCCGGCAAAAAGCAATACCCAAAACAACACGGTTTTGAATTCTGTTCCGTCTTCTATGGCATCAAACAGATATTTTGTAAACAGAACAAAAATAATGTTCCACGCGCCACGTCCGAGTGCTTCGCCAAGCGTTACAAAGGTGTACGACGGCGTATACTTGAAGGAATACTTGAGCATAAACCACAAGTTCTTGGAAACTCGTATGAAACCGTGCTTTTTCTCTTTTTCTTTCTTTTTTTCCTTGCTCATGCCGTCACCTCCTCTGCATCTGCGTAGGTATCGGCCTGCTTATGCCACATATCTGCGAACTTTCCGTTCATAGCAAGAAGCTCACTGTGCGTTCCTTGTTCGATGATCTCACCGTTTTCAAACAGATATACACGGTCTGCCATCGTTACACTGGAAAGTCTGTGCGAAATGAAAATAACCGTTTTGCCCTCGCAGGCTTCAAACATATTACGGTACATTTCTTGCTCGGCAATCGGATCAAGAGCAGAAGTAGGCTCGTCCATAATAACGATCTCTTGCTTTCCTGCAAATATTCGTGCTATGGAGATCTTCTGCGCTTCACCGCCCGAAAACATCGCACCTTCTTTATCAAATTCTCTTGTTACGCTCGTGTCAATGCCGTTTGAAAGAGATTCAATTTTATCATAAATGCCTGCTCTTTCAAGGGCATCTTTCACGGTGGCTCTGTCCTCATCGGTAATATCACCGCGAAGCATTACGTTTTCGGCAACGGTCGTCGCAAACAGACGGTAATCTTGGAATACCGTTCCAAACAAGTTACGATAAGAGGAAAGTCGCCAGTTTTTGATATTTTCTCCATTCAGAAGGATCTCTCCCTCGCTCGGGTCATATAGTCTTTGCAAGAGTTTAACAAGGGTTGTCTTGCCCGCGCCGTTGTGACCGACAATCGCTATTTTCTCACCAACGTTCACAGTAAGATTGACATTGGCAAGTGCCGGCTTCTCTTGCCCTTCATACCGAAAGGTCATGTTCTTGAGTTCAAGCTTTTCAAAGGAAGGAACAACAGGTGCATTTTCATCCTCGGCAATATGTACCTCGTACTCCAAGAAATCACGG
>JAFXJX010000075.1 GCA_017532025.1 Clostridia bacterium
ATTCTCATATTCGGTAGCCGTCGGTTCGTAGCCAAACCAACTTGCCTTACCGTTGTCATCCCATATATGGGGCTTTCGATCTCTTGCCGCACCCTTGAGTCCGATGATCTCGTGGAACATAAAGGTCTGCGAGTCGATAAGCCCTTCATTTTTATTTATGATGGAGAGCTTCAGACCTTCGTATTGTCCTGAAACTCTTGCCGTCACAAATTCTACCTTGGCGCGAAGGTCATCGCTGATCTTGCTGACCATCGCTTTGCCTGCAAATACTGTATCTGCCGAGAGAACCTCGGATTCTCCGAACATTCTCTTGAGCTGTCTTTCATAAAAGTTCGTCATGCTTAACCCCCGAATCTCATCCCAGGGAGTTCTGACAGGTATTCGTCGAACTCATCCTCGGTGTGAAGGAAGTAATCGTCGCCGCTATGCCAAAATGAAACATAGAGGTCGCCCTCGTCGATAGGGATTTCACGCTGCTCAAAGCCTTCGCCGAGACCGTCGCTGTTTTGACCGCTGATTGCATCACGGAGGCGTTCGGTTTCATCGGGAGTGAGGGATTCTGTGAGGTAGCAATCGATCTTGCCATAAAGAGTGCCACGTTGTTCCTCAACACCCCATTCTGCGAACACGAGCTTATCCTTGATGCCTGCGTGATCTCCGACATACTCAGCCATATTGATTTCGGTCGCTTGCTCCTTGGCAATGGCTTCCTCGATGGCATCTGCATTGTTGTTGATCATATAGGCATCGGTTTCATAGTAGTCGCCGTCGTGGTCGGAGAGGTTACCGGTCAACGGGCAGAAGAAGGACATCTTCGTGCCTGCAAGCGATTTCATCATCTCCTTGATGTCTGCGTACAGTTCCTCTGTGGTATCATACTGCTCATTCACAAGGTTTGCTTCGAGGTCATCGCGCAGTTCCTCACGAACACCCGATACCGATTCGTCGGTAACTCGCACGTCGTAAAGACTATCCGAATCGGGAAGTATTCGGAGCAGACCGTTGCCTACATCACTATCTGCGTGAAGGCGGATGGGAGCATCCTCGGCTTTCATTTCCTTGACCTTCAGAGAAAAGATGGAATTGATGAGTCCGTACTCCTTGGCTCTGTCGAAAAACTGATTGAATTCTGTTACCACATCGTAGGTTTCGGTTTCCTGTGTGGTCGGGTTCTTGATGGATAATTTAAGCATCTGCGTTCTCCTTTTCCTCATTATTTTTATTGCCGTTGAGACCGTATCTGCGGATTGTGATCGCCGTGGTGATCGTTCCGAGCATCTGCGGAGAGATGAGTTCGGTGTCAGCGAGATCGTGGAGTGAGAGATAGTGCGTTCCGTCGCAGAGATCCTTTGCTACACACAACAAGGTATAGGACTTGAGGTTGCCTTTCTTCACGCTGATGTTGTCAAGGTCAATGTAGCCCTTCCTGATGTGAGGCTTGGCTGCATTCCACAAACGGACATCTGCCGTGAGAAGGTAAAGCACCGACATTTTTACATTGTCGTTTCGATTGAGCTTCTGCGACTCGCAGCTGAAGATTGCCTGATGGTTTTTGTTCTTGAATTTCATTTTGTTTCTCCTTTTCAGTTGGTTTTTAGGAAATAAAAAAAGCCAACCGTTTTTGAGAATCATCTCTTAAACGATTGGCTTAATTTCGGGTGTAAAAAAAGCACGCAAGGGATTTTCTGCGTGCTACCATTTTTATTAAATTGCGTGTACGAGGGTTCAAATCCCCCGAAAGTAGGGAAATACCTATTTTATATCCTTGATTTTTGACATTAAATATTCGGGCTATAAAAATCAAAAAACCCTTGAAAAATCAAGGGTTTCTTGTGGCTATATCTTTTTTATAGCCTTGTTATGGTTGCGGAGGCAGGATTTGAACCTACAACCTTCGGGTTATGAGCCCGACGAGCTACCGGGTTGCTCCACTCCGCGATATGAAATTGGTGCCGGTGACCGGGGTCGAACCGGTACGGGATATTCTCCCACGGGATTTTAAGTCCCGGGCGTCTGCCTATTCCGCCACACCGGCATTTCGGCATTTCCAAGGCGGTTTTCCTTGAACGCCTAAACAGTATAACACAGGAAAAATGATTTGTCAATACCCTTTTGCAATATTTTTTCATCTTTTTTGATTTTTCATCATCAAAACAAGACAAAAGTCATCATTTTTTCCGCGCATTCTGCCTATTATCCAAAAAAATGTTTGATCAGCATCCAACAGCCGATGCCAATCAGAATCACGCCGCCGAGGATATTGGCTCGACCGGCAAGGCAGGTGCCGAACGTTTTGCCAAGGAAAACACCCACAAGACAAATGATAAAGGTCACCACGGCAATCAGCATGACCGCCCAAAGCGCTTCCATAAAATTGTAATCCGAAATGGTAAAACCGACAGACAGCGCGTCAATCGATGTGGCAACGCCTTGCAGAAGCAGCATACCGATGCTGATCTTGCAAAGCTGTGCTTCTCCATCACAAGGCTTCAAGCCCTCAATCAGCATTTTGCCGCCGATAAAAGCGAGCAAACCAAACGCAATCCAAGGAATAAAGGGAGCAACCGCATGAAAACACGAAACCAATGAATGCACGCATATCCAGCCAATCATCGGCATCATGGCCTGAAATGCCGCGAACACAGCCGCAATACCGCACATTCTGCCCACTTTCATCTTCGGCTCGGAAAGACCGCTGACAAGCGACACCGAAAAAGCATCCATAGCAAGTCCCACGCCGAGAAGCAGGCTCTTGATCACAAACTCCATACCGCAACTCCTTTTTCACTCTTGGGATTTATTGTATCATATCCTCCCGTTTCTGTCAATCCCGGTTTCAAAACTGATTTAGGATAAAAAAACAACAAAAAAACTTTTATTTTTTTATAAAAATCGAAAAAATACAACAAATTCGATTGACTTTTTGTCAAAAAATGTTATAATCTATGGTAACCATTCTACCATTAAAAAAATGAAGGGAAAAAGAATCATGACAAAAACAACAAAAATTCTTCTTGCCGTTGTGGCTGTTGTTATCGTGGCTCTCCTTGCGTTTTTGTTGGTGACAAATGCCGCCGACAAACAGCAGGAATGCACATTCTGCCACGGCGAGCTTGAAAAAGCTGCCGCTTGCGGTGACTGTCTTACCGACAAAGACGGCAACGCAACCGGTAAAGTGGAAGCCACTGTTGACGGAGAAACCGTCTTTGTGGACTGCACCACCTGCGAGGGCAGCGGACACTACTGTGACAACTGCGGCAACGCAGGCGAAGTCACAGGCAGCTTCTGGGCGCTTCTGCCTCCGCTCATCGCCATCGGCCTTGCGCTCATCACCAAAGAGGTTTATTCCTCCCTCTTTATCGGTATCCTCTCGGGTGCCATCATTTACGCAGGCACCGCCATCAGCGGCGCGTACGACACCACCACAGGCGTGCTTGACACGCTCAATGGCAGCGGCATCATCACCGCCGTTGCAGGCACGGCAGGCATCTTCGTCTTCTTAGTACTGCTCGGTGTGATCGTAGCACTCATCAACAAAACAGGCGGCTCGTATGCCTTTGGTAGATGGGCTTCCACCCACATCAAATCCAAAGTGGGCGCAGCACTTGCCACCTTTGTTCTCGGCGTTCTGATCTTCATCGACGACTATTTCAACTGCTTAACCGTTGGCTCTGTGATGCGTCCTGTCACCGACAGACACAACATTTCTCGCTCGAAGCTTGCATACCTCATCGATGCCACCGCCGCCCCCATCTGCATGATCGCACCGATCTCCAGCTGGGCTGCCGCCGTTTCGCAGTATGCCGAAGATGGCAAGGGCTTAAAGCTCTTTATTTCCGCTATTCCTTATAACTTCTATTCACTGCTCACCATCGTATTCATCATCGCTATCATCGCCATGGGCTATGACTACGGCTCGATGAGAATCCACGAATACAACGCACAGCACAAGGGCGACCTCTTCACTTCGGGCGAACGCGTAAAATCCGAAGAAGTGGTTGCCAACGAGAGAGGCAGAGTCATCGACCTTGTTCTTCCGATTATCATTCTTGTTGTTTCCTGCGTATTCGGTCTTCTTCATATCGGCGGAATCGGACAAGGCGAATCCCTTATTGATGCCTTTGCCAACACCGATGCCACAGTCGGTCTGCCGTGGGGCGCATTCATCGCGCTTGTTCTGATCCTTGCCTATGTGCTCCTTCGCAAGCTGACCACCTTCAAAGAAGCCATGAAGTGCGTTCCCTCCGGCTTCATTGCCATGGTACCTGCAATCCTCATTCTCACCCTTGCCACAGCGCTCAAAGAAGTCACCTCCATGCTGGGTGCCAAATACTTCATTGCCGCTTTGATGGACGGTGCTACCGCAGGTCTTTCGAATATGCTTCCCGCTATCATCTTTGTGGTGGCTTGCGTGCTTTCCTTTGCAACAGGCACGTCTTGGGGTACCTTCGGCATCCTCATTCCGATCGTTACCGCGATCTTCTCCGCAGACTCTGCGCTTATGATCATCGGTATGTCGGCTTGCCTTGCAGGCGCCGTTTGCGGTGACCACTGCTCGCCCATCTCCGATACCACCATCATGGCGTCGGCAGGTGCTGAATGCGACCACTTGAACCACGTTTCCACGCAGTTCCCCTACGCCATCACAGTTGCCATCATTTCCTTTGTGATGTTCGTCATCGCGGGCTTTGTGCAGAACGCTTGGATCTGCCTTGCCATCGGCGTGGCACTCACAGTCGGTACACTCTTTGTGATGAAAGTCCTCACCAAAAAGCGCCATCCCGAAAGCGCAAAATAATAACAAAAGCTGTGTTGAAAAAACACAGCTTTTTTATTTTCTTTCCTGCTTTATCTGTCGGTAAGCGGTGGGCGAGTATCCTGTTTTTGCCACAAAAACTTTTGAAAAATACCCCTGATCGGGAAAACCGCATCGGCGCGCCACCACGCCGATCGGCTCATCGCGATGCCGCAAAAGCCCTTTTGCCATTTCCACACGTCGCTCGGTCAGATACTCACCGAGTGTCATACCCGCATTCTTTCTGAAATGGTTCATCAAGGTGGATTTAGAACAGTGAAACACCGCACACAGATGCGAAATCGTCAGTTTTTTTTCAATGTTCTTGTCAATATACTCTTTGATCGAATCGGCAAGGTCCTCTGAGGGTACATGAATGGAGCTGAGATAGGCAACGTGCTCGGCACAGATCGTCATAATGTGAGAAAAAGCCGTTATTGTTTCTTCAGATAGCGCCGGCAGCTCGGCAAGGCAGGTTTTCACCTCCTCTTGCTCATCGGTGTAGCGAAATGCCGCGCTCAAAATCTGCTGTTCGGACGCGCAGGTACAATCCTTGCCCTGCCCCATCATCAAATACCCCACAAGAATGCCGTTACGGTAGAGCGGACAGGCCGCTTCCCAAAGCCCAAACCGACATTTGTACAGATACATCTTGCCTGTATCACATACCTTTTCCATTGCTTCTCTGTCGGCGGCAAGACAGCGCGCTTTGGCTTTGGGATTTTTTTGCACGAGCGCACAAAAACGGGAGAGATTTTCAGGGCAAGAAACAAGCTGATGAAAATCAGTATCGTGGATTGAAATATGAAGTCCCGACGTTTTATGTAAATCTTGCAGAAGCTCCGCAATCGCAGGCAAAGTAAACATAGCCACGTCTCCTTTTGGAAATTCGAATAATTTGTTCTATTTTCCCAATTATTATACCATTTTCCATTGCGAAAAGCAAGCATAACATGATAAAATAAAGTAAAGCATCTTTTGTTTGATATCATAGAAAGGATTTTTAAGCCATGAAAATTTACATTTGCCAAAATTACGAAGAAATGAGCGCACACGCCGCTGACCTCATTGCGGGACAAATCAAAGAAAAGCCTGATTCTGTCCTTGGTCTTGCCACAGGCTCTTCCCCCATCGGACTTTACAAGGAGCTTGTAGCTCGCAACCAAAAAGGCGAAATTTCCTTTAAGAACATCAAAACCGTCAATCTCGACGAATACTGCGGTCTCACCGCCGACAATGACCAAAGCTACGCTTACTTCATGAACCAAAATCTGTTCAACCACGTGGATATTGATAAAGCCAACACCAATCTGCCCGATGGCACAAATCCCGATGCAGCGGCAGAATGCGCCCGTTACGATGCGCTGATTGAATCGCTCGGCGGCATTGACATTCAGCTTCTCGGCATTGGTCTGAACGGTCACATCGGCTTTAACGAGCCTTCCGACACCATCTCGCTCGGCACCAACCACGTTGCCCTCACCCAAAGCACCTTTGAAGCCAACGCCCGTTTCTTTGCTTCGATCGACGATGTACCGCGCTACGCTTACTCGATGGGTTGCGGCTCGATTCTGAACGCCAAAAAGATCCTGCTCGTTGCCAACGGCAAGGGTAAGGCTGAAATTCTGGAAAAATCCTTCTTCGGTCCTGTTACTTCGCAGGTCCCTGCTTCGCTTCTCAGACTCGTTTCGGATAAGGTTTACATCTTTGCCGACAAGGAAGCAGGCGCACTCCTTCTTGAAAATCACCCCGAGGAGGTAATTGTACTGTGAAACTTCAAAACGTAAACCTGTATGACAGTACTCTGAAAAAGTTCGTGCAAGGCACGCTTTCGGTTGAAAACGGAAAAATCCAAGAGATCACCTATCAAAACGACGTAGCAGACGGCGACCTCATCATCCCCGGTCTTGTGGACGTACACACCCACGGCAGAGGCGGCTTTGACTACAACACCGCCACTCTGGAGCAAATGAAGACCATGAAGCGTCTGTATGCCGAACAAGGCGTGACCACCGTTGTGCCCACCTTGGCATCCGATACGCTTGACAATCTCATCTCCTCGATTGAAAAAATCCGCGAAGCAGGCTATACAGCCGTTCACATGGAAGGCAGATACTTAAACGAAAAGCGCCGTGGCGCACACGCCGCGCATCTCATTGCACCTCTCACAGCTTCCGAGGTTGCGCTTTTAAGAGAAGCGGCAGGCGATATGCACCTGCATATTTCCGCATCGTATGAGCTTGATCAGAGCGGAGAATTCCTCAAGGCAGCAAAAGAAAACGGCGCCACCGCCGGTCTTGCGCACACCGATGCCACTTACGATCAAGCTATGACCGCTGTTCAGAACGGTGTGATCTCCTTTACGCACCTCTTCAACGCCATGCCCCCTGTCCACCACCGCGCAGGGTGCTGTGATGGCAGGTCTGATCTCGGATGCTTACACCGAAATCATCTGCGACGGCTTCCATCTCGCTCCCGAAACGGTAAGACTTGTGAAAACCGCCAAAGACCCCTCGCGCGTGGTGCTGATTACCGACTCAATGGAAGGCACAGGTTGCCCCGACGGCGAATACAGCATCGCAGGCAATCCCGTCTATCTCAAAGGCGGCAAAGCCTACACGATCGAAGGTGCAATTGCCGGCAGCACCTTAGAGCTTCTTGACGGCGTGAAGAATTATGCAAACTTCTCTGCCATTTCCTTTGAAGAAGCACTCCCCGCGGCAACCATCAACCCCGCCACCATGCTCTCACTCGAAGGTGTGGGCGCACTCAAAGAAGGCAACCTTGCTAACTTTGTTCGCCTTGCCCCCGACTTCACGATCAAAGAAGTTTACGTCGGCGGAGAGAAAATTTAATCATATACCGTAGGGACTTTCCGTCCTCGACTGTCCGTGAACAATCAATTTCTATTCAATAAGATTTGATTGCTTGCGGACAGTCGAGGACGGAAAGTCCCTACAAAATCAAATCCAATCCATCAATATTTAACCTCCCAAACCCGGTAGGAGTCGACCCCTACCGCAAATCCAACCGCCTCTTGCATTCTTCATAAATCTGTGCTACAATAAACCCAAGAAGGGTGGTGACGATATGGTAAAAAAATTCAAACCGAATATGCTGACCACGTTTATGTTTATGCTGCTTCAAATTCTTGCCCCATTCTCAATTGGAGTCCCTATTATGCTGCTTTTAATGGGAAAGGATACCGCAAGCGAGATTTTAAACCTCATTCCGATATGGTTGGCTGTACTTGTTTTTGTTGTTGTATTCTGCTGTATACTAAATCTCGTTACGCTTCCTTTCACAAAGCACACCGTATTTCTTTATGATCATCATTTTTCCCGCGGAAATACCGAGGTCAAATACCGCGATGTCACCCGAATCGAACTTGACACCGGATTGATAGGACGCGGTGGCGTTAACGAACCCTGCTGTCTTGACTGTTACGCAGGAAAGGAGCTTTTGATCTCCATAGAGCATCCGTCTCTGCTGATGACTTTTCTCGTAATAAGGCGTTGCAAAACTGCCAAGTTACGGTACAAACGGGTGAAAATGCTCGTGTTTATGTGGGTTCTCGAATTGCTTATGTCTATTGTACTCGGCATATGCGGCGCATACGGTGTTGAATTTTAAAGTTCTCAACGGCACCCATCGGGTGCCGTTTCATTTTTAACCGCACGTAGAATTCTACACTATCTTTTGTAGATCCCTCGCTCCGCGCGCCCTCCTTTGGTCGGGTTCGATGGGAGCTTCAGCTCCAGCGCTCAAGGATGACACACAAATCTGCCCGTGTCATCTTGAGTGGAGCGTGCACTCGCTGTGCGAGTGCGGCGGAATCGAAACCCGTAGGGCTGCCGCGGCAGGATCTCGGGCGCATAACCCCACATACAACCAAAACACCCTGTGCCAAAAAGCACAGGGCGTTGTTTTAGTCTTCGCGTCTTGCGTCAACGACGTCAACGTACTTGTTGTAAAATTCTTGGAACTTGCCTTCGTCAATCGCGTCGCGGATGCCTTGCATGAATTCATTGTAAAAATAAAGGTTATGCAGCACGGCAAGGCGCATACCAAGCTCTTCGTGCGCCTTAAAGAGATGGCGCAGATAGGCGCGCGAATAGCTCTTGCAGCAAGGGCAGGAGCATTCGGGAGCCACGGGGCGGTCATCATCCGAATACTTTTCGTTAATGATGTTGATCTTGCCTTCCCATGTAAAGAGGTTGCCGTGGCGCGCGTTACGCGAGGGCATCACGCAGTCAAAGAAGTCGATACCGCGCGATACGGCTTCGAGAATGTTCTGCGGTGTGCCAACGCCCATGAGATAACGAGGCTTGTCGGCAGGCATATGCGGCTCAACCGCGTCAATGATGCGGTACATATCCTCCGCCGCCTCACCCACGGCAAGACCGCCGATGGCGTAGCCGTCAAGGTCAAGGGTAGCAATCTGCTTCATGTGCTCAATGCGAAGGTCCTCATAGGTCGAGCCCTGGTTGATGCCGAACAGCATCTGATGGGGGTTAACCGTATCGGGCAGCGCGTTCAGACGTGCCATTTCATCCTTGCAACGCACAAGCCAGCGGTAGGTGCGCTCGCAAGACTTCTTAGTGTATTCGTATTCGGCGGGGTTTTCAATGCACTCGTCAAACGCCATGGCAATGGTAGAGCCGAGGTTCGACTGAATCTGCATACTTTCCTCAGGACCCATGAAGATCTTTTTGCCGTCAATATGCGAAGCAAAGGTCACGCCCTCTTCCTTGATCTTGCGCAGCTTGGCGAGTGAAAAGACCTGGAATCCGCCACTGTCGGTGAGTACAGGCTTATCCCAATTCATGAACTTGTGAATACCGCCCAGCTTGCGGATCAGCTTATCTCCCGGGCGCACATGGAGATGATAGGTGTTGGAAAGCTCGATTTGACAGCCGATCTCACGAAGATCATCGGTCGAAACACCGCCCTTGATGGCGGCGCAAGTGCCAACATCCATAAACACAGGCGTTTCCGCGCTGCCGTGAACGCTTTCAAAATGGCCTCTTCTTGCTTTTCCGTCTGTTTTCAATACCTTAAACACTGTATATTTCCAACCTTTCCTCAGGTTCTCTTGAAGAATTTTTCCATATCACGGCGCGAAAGCTCAAAGGCAATCGGTCTGCCGTGCGGGCAATAGCGGATATCGGGATTTTCAAGCACCGTTTCCACCAACCATTTGATGTTTTCGGGGGTGTCGATCAGCCCCGCCTTCATTGCCGCCTTACAGGAGGCTTGATAGAGCGCTTTTTCATAAACCACACCTGTTGTGACAGCCACATTGCCGGTGCCTTCGGCAAGCTGTTCACAAAGCTTGGTAAGCATATCGAGCGCTTCGGATTCCGAAAGCCCCGCAGGGATGCCTGAAACAAGCGCCCCTTCGGCACTTGCTTCAAACACAAAGCCTGTTTTCAGAATATCCTCTTCAAATTCGATAAGTGCGGCACGCTCTTCCGGTGTCAAGGACAGCGTAAGCGGCACGAGAAGCATTTGTGTGGCAAGCGATTCGCGGCTTTTTTCGCGGTTCTTTTTCATTTTTTCAAAGAGGATTCGCTCATGCGCCGCGTGCTTATCGAGAATCAGCGTGGTGTCTCCCACCTCTACCATGATGTAGGCGTGGAACGCTTCGCCAATGATGCGGTAGAGAGGCAATTCTTTCTTTTCTTCTTTGATTTCTTCCTGTATTGGTTCTTTAACTTCCTCTTTCTTTTGGGGAAGATCAAAGCTTACCGCATCTGCCGTAATGTCAGAAAGCGTTGAGAAAAAGTCCTTTTTCTCAGGCGCTTTTTCAATGACTTTCGGTTCTTCTTTTCTTTCTGAAGTGATCGGTGCTTTGGGAGGCTCCGGTGGCAAAAGATCGGCAATTGACGGCTCGTCAAACACCTTTTGAGGCGGAATCTCCTTGGTCGGTGTGTCGGCAAGTCGGTCTTCAATCGGCACAAACGCGTTGTAAAGACCGCGCTCGGAGGGCGTCACACGGCGAGGCTCCAAAATCGGCTCGCCGGTCTCCCTGCTGTCTGACAAAGTGTTTCGCACCGCGCAGTACACAGCATCAAACACCGCGCGCTCGTTGGAAAATTTCACTTCAAGCTTGGTGGGATGCACATTGACATCCACAAAGGTGGGATGCACGCTGATGAACAGAACACAAAACGGAAATTTTCCAATTTCACAGTAAGAATCAAATGCCTGTTCAAGCGCCGCTGTTGCGGTTTTGGAGCGCACATAGCGCCCATTGATGAAGAAATTCTGCCCGCCGCGATTCGAGCGCACCGATTCGGGGCGCGAGATATAGCCCACCACCTCAATGCCGTCGGTGATGTTTCTCACCTTCACAAGCCGCTCGGCAAATTCCTTGCCAAGGGCGGCATACACCGCCGAAATCAGCCGCTTGTCACCCGGTGTGGCAATCTTCACCGTACCGTCCACAATCAGCTTAAAGGCAATATCGGGGCGCGAGATGGCAAGCTTTTCCACAATGGAGGAAACGGCAAGCGCCTCGGATGCGTCGCGTTTTAAGAATTTTCTTCTGGCAGGCTGATTGGCAAACAAATTTTCCACAATCACCGTTGTGCCGTTTTTGCATCCAACCTCGGCAACCTCAGAAAGCTTGCCGTACTCCGAAACAAGAAGCGAGCCGTATCGGTCGCCCTCGCGCTTGGTCATAATGCGGAGCAGCGAAACCGAAGCGATGGCGGCAAGCGCCTCACCGCGAAAGCCAAGTGTCATAATGCCGTCAAGGTCGGCGGCAACGCGGATCTTACTCGTGGCGTGACGCTTGATGGCAACAGGCAAATCCTCACGAGCAATACCGCATCCGTTGTCTGAAACACGAAGAAACGAAACCCCGCCGCGCTTGATCTCCACTGTAATCTCGGTTGCCTCCGCGTCAAGTGCGTTTTCTAAAAGCTCTTTTACGCAAGAAGCAGGGCGCTCCACCACTTCCCCTGCGGCAATCAAGTTCGCCACATGAAAGTCGAGCACTTCGATCTTTGCCATTTGTCACACCACCCTTCGTTTTGTGTTATCCGAGCATTTTTTTCAGCTCAGAGAGAAATATCAAAGCTTCAAGCGGCGTTAAGGATTCCACATCCGCCATTTTCAGCTTGTTGATCACATCACTGTGGATGTAATCGTCAATTGTCATATTATCGGGTTCAGTTGTCTGTTTTTGGGGTGCTTTGCGAGGATTCTCTCCCTTTTCAAGCTCAGAGAGCACTTCCCTTGCCCGCTTCACCACAGCACTCGGCACACCGGCAAGCTGTGCCACCTCAATGCCGTAGCTGTCGTCGGCAGCACCCCTCACAATTTTGCGAAGGAACACAACGCCCTTGTCTTTTTTCTTGGCAATCACCGAATAGTTCACAATACCCGTGCCGCGATCACCAAGCTCGCAGAGTTCATGGTAATGTGTGGCAAACAGGCATCTTGCGCCAATCTTTTTGCTTGCGGTGTATTCAGCCACCGCTTTGGCAATGCTCATGCCGTCAAAGGTCGACGTACCGCGACCGATCTCGTCGTAAATGATCAAGCTGCGCGGCGTTGCGTTTTTAAGGATGTAAGCCACCTCGGTCATTTCGAGCATAAAGGTCGATTGACCGCTGGCAAGGTCATCAGACGCGCCCACACGGGTGAACAGCTTGTCCACAATGCCGATTCTTGCCTCTGTGGCAGGCACAAACGAGCCTGCCTGTGCCATAATGGCAATCAGTGCAATCTGGCGCATATAAGTCGATTTACCCGCCATATTCGGTCCTGTCAAGATCACAAGACGGTTCTGGTCGGTATCGAGATACGCATCGTTCGGCACAAAGCCGCTCTCAGCGCAAAATTCTTCCACCACGGGGTGACGACCCTCTTTGATGGTAATCACATCGCCAATATCCACCTCGGGGCGTGTGTAGCCGTTTTTCGCCGCCACCTCGGCAAGAGAGCGGTAAACATCCACCGTGGCAATGGCATCTGCCGCCGCCTGAACACGGCGCACGTTTTCGGAAATCAATGTGGTCACGCGCTTGAAGATCTCGTATTCGATCGCATAGGACTTATCCGATGCGCCGAGAATGGTGGATTCCAATTCCTTGAGCTCAGGCGTGATATAACGCTCGCCGCCTGTCAAGGTCTGTTTTCTGATGTACGTATTCGGCACGTCGCCGAGATTCGATTTCGAAACTTCAATGTAATAACCGAAGACGCGGTTGTAACCGATCTTCATGTTTTTGATGCCGGTGGCTTCCTTTTCGCGGCGCTCGATCTCGTCAAGATACCCTTTCGAGTCTTTCATGATCGCGCGCAAGCGGTCAAGCTCAGCATTCACGCCATCACGGATAAAGCCGCCCTCTCTCACCGAAAAGGGTGGATCGTCCACGATAGTCTTCATAATTACGTCGTTAATATCTTCAAGTGTATCAAGCTCGCTTGCCAAAACAGCAAGCTCTTTTGCCTTGGACCCTGCAAGCAGGGATTTTAACTTGGGAAGCACCGAAATGGTGTTCGAAAACGCGCGCAGCTCTTTGCCGCCCGCCGAGCCGTACAAAATACGGGTCATAATACGCTCAATGTCAAGAACACTGCGGAACAATTCCGAAATTTCCTCGCGAAGCATAAAGTCATCCACAAATTCTGCCACGGCATCCTGACGGCGTATAATACGGTTGGGATTCTTCAGGGGCATTTCGAGCCACTTGCGCAAAAGTCTTGCACCAAGCGCGGTCTTGGTCTTATCCAGCACCCAAAGAAGCGTACCGCGCTTTTCGCGCTGACGCATCGTCTCCGTGATTTCAAGATTTCTTCGCGAGCTGTAATCAATCTCCATAAACTCGCCAATCTCGTAAATGATCGGCTTTTTGAGGTAGGAAATGTCAGTCTTCTGCGTGTCAGCAATATAGGAAACAAGCACCGAAACCGCCGCCGCAGTCACGGGGCTTTCATACATTTCCGCCGCCTGTGTCAGGTATTTGGCAAGACATTTCGAAACTGCCGCTTCCTCGTATAGCTCTGAGGACATCACGCTTGTCACCGCGCGAAGACGGGTTTTCAAAAATTCGGAAAGCGCACCCTCAGCAGGTGCATTTAAAAGAATTTCACGCGGGGTGTAGATCGAAAGCTCGTTGACGAGCGTTCCCTCGCTGTCTTTTAAGAAGGTCGCGCGCATCTCGCCCGTTGAAACATCGGCAAGCGAGAGTCCCGCGCCGTCTTTGGAAAATACGATTGAGGCAATATAGTTGTTCTTGCCCTCGGGAAGCTGTTTGTTATCGGTAATCGTACCGGGGGTGACAATACGCACAACGTCTCTTGCCACAAGACCTTTTGCCGTGGCAGGGTCTTCAGTCTGCTCGCAAATGACCACCTTGTAGCCTTTTTCCACAAGTTTTCCGATATAGACGTCGGCAGAATGGTAGGGCACGCCGCACATCGGCGCTTTTTCCTCTTCACCGCATTGCTTGCCGGTCAAAACGAGTTCCAGCTCGCGCGAGACAATTTTCGCGTCATCATAAAACATCTCGTAAAAGTCGCCAAGACGGAAAAACAAGATCGCGTCTTCATGGCGGCTTTTCACTTCAAGATATTGCTTCATCATCGGGGACAGAGCCATGCATCACCCTCCTTTTTTATATCCTGTTGATTGCTCGTATAAGCCTCCCTTGTGCAAAGGGAGGTTCTGAGCGTATGCGAAGCGGAGGGATTGTATTCAAAAACGCCGTTTCAAACAATCCCTCAGTCAGCTTCGCTGACAGCTCCCTTTACACAAGGGAGCCTGTTTCTAAACCCTTCATTCCCCTTTAGTGGCAGCCGCCGCAGGTCGAGCAGTCGTGTGTGCAACCGCCCTGAGGGCCATCGCCCGTAATCTGCTCGGTGATCTTATCCATCACCTTTTTGAGTTCATCGTTAAGCGCTTTCTGTGCCGCTTCGATTTCCTCATAAACGGGGTGATGGGTGATAAAATCAAACAGCTCGTCCACGCGGGTGTCAATTCTCTTTACAAGCTCGTTGTCAATTTCTTCCTTGTTGGCTTCCTGCTCAAGAAGCATTCTCTGTACGTTGTATTCCGAAAAAGCGGTGCGAAGATCCACGTTTTTGTTGAATTCCTCGCGTGCCTTGAGAAAACGCTCAGCCGCACCTTCCTGTTTCATTCTCTGACCAAGCATAATTGCCATTTCCATAATTTCCATGATTATATCCTCTTTTCTGTTAATCGTTTTATATCAAAATCAGTTTTTCACAAGCTCGCCGTAGAGGGCGTGCAAGTCGCCGCGCAGAATTTTTACCTTCACAAGCGAGCCGATCAAATTCTCGTCACCCTCAAAATGCACAAGGCGGTTGCGCTCGCTTCTGCCTGTCAGGCGGCTTTTGTCAGTCTTGCTGTAGCCTTCCACAAGCACAGTTTCCACTCTGCCCTCGTATCTTTGGTTTTTGTCAAGATTGATGGCATTCTGCAAAGCAAGAAGCCGTTCAAAGCGTGCGCCTTTCACAGCATCGTCGATCTGATCTTCCATCACAGCGGCTTTTGTGCCCTTGCGCTTGGAGTAAATGAACGAATAAATGTTATCGTATCGCACCTCAGAGAGCATCGAAAGTGTATCTTCAAAATCCGCTTCCGTCTCCCCGGGAAAGCCCACGATAATATCGGTGGAAAGCGCAATATCCGGCATCTTTTCGCGCATATAGCGCACAAGCGTCAGATATCGCTCACGCGTATAGTGACGGTTCATCACCGAAAGCACGCGATCACTGCCCGATTGCAGGGGGAGATGAAAGGCTTTGGCAATCTTGTCATTCGCCGCCATCACATCGATCAGCTTAAAGGACGCATCCTTCGGGTGGCTTGTCATAAAGCGGATCAAAAATTCGCCCTCGATCTTGCAAAGATCAGACAAAAGATCGGCAAAATCGTAATCATCGTAAAGGTCCTTGCCGTAGGAGTTCACGTTCTGACCAAGCAGCGTGATCTCGCGGTAGCCTTCGGCGGCAAGTTCTCTCACTTCTTTGAGAATTTCCTCTTTGTGACGGCTTCTTTCTCTGCCGCGTACAAACGGCACCACGCAGTAGGTGCAAAAATTGTTGCAGCCGTACATGATCGAGACCCACGCCTTGAATGAGGATTCACGGTAAACCGGAAGACCCTCGGGGATATTGCCTTCATCGCCTGCGTCAAGATAGAAGGACCGCTTGCGTGTTAAAAGACAGTTGAACAAAATCTCGGGAAAGGTGTAAAGTCTTGTTGTGCCAAACACAAAATCCACGTAAGGATAGCTGTTTTTGA
This sequence comes from Clostridia bacterium, assembly GCA_017532025.1. Classification (GTDB taxonomy): domain Bacteria; phylum Bacillota; class Clostridia; order Oscillospirales; family CAG-272; genus RGIG1993. Next base: position 16,080 of record JAFXJX010000075.1, read on the forward strand.
TGTTATCGCGGCGATGCTCTTGCGATACCATGCAACCGCACATCGCAATCACAAGCGAACGCTTTTTTTCTTTCAAATGCTTAAACTGCCCCGTGATCGAAAGCGCCTTCAGCTCGGCGTGCTCTCGCACCGCGCAGGTGTTGATGACAATGAGGTCAGCTTCCGCCACCGTTTCGGTGAGCGTGTAGCCCATCTCTTTTGCCATGCCGGCAATTCGTTCGCTGTCTGCTTCGTTTTGCTGGCAGCCAAAGGTGAGAATGTGCGCTTTGAGTCCTTCAGGATTCCATTCCTTCACACGCCGCATATAGTCATACTGCCGATCAATTGCCTCTTTCGGCAGCGTTCTGTCAAGTTTCATTGTGTCACTCCGTATCATCCCCTACCGGGGGTAAAAATATTTTCACTATCGTCAACAAGGCTTTTACCATCCGCCATCGTCATGACATAGGCAAATTCATAGCCCGATTGGCTCTTAAACTCTTTTGCTTTGTCTTTGCCCATCACAAAAAGCGCGGTGGAAAGCATATCCGCTTCGGTAGCCGAGGCGGCATACACCGCAACGCTACACATATTACGGCTCGGGTAGCCGTCAAAGGGTGAGAGAATGTGGTGATATCGCACACCGTCCTCTTCAAAATAGCGCTCGTAATCGCCCGAAACCGCCACAACACCCGAAGCTACGGTAAATTTACCAATCGTCTTTTCAGCATCAAAGGGCGAGCGCACCGAAACGCGCCACTTGTCCTGCTCTGCGCGGTTTCCCACAACGGCAACGTTACCGCCAAAATTCACAATCGCTATGCAGTTTTTTTCGGTAAGATAGTCAACAATCTTGTCGATCGCAAAGCCCTTTGCCACCGAGCCAAGGTCAATGGCAACTTTGGAATTTGTCTTTGTTAAGGTACAGTCTGTTAAGGTAAGATTTTGGTAAGATACCAAAGACAGAGCCGCCGAAAGCGCATCCTCACTCGGCACAGGTCCACCCTCTTTGATGTTCCAAAGATCCACAAGCGGCGCTACGGTAATATCGTAAGCACCCTCAGTTGCCTCACACATGGCAAGCGCCTGTTTCAGCATATTTGCCATATCGGGCGAAAAGGTATATGACTCTTTTGCACGGTTAAAGGCGGAAACCTCGCTTGTTTCAAGCGTTCTTGACGCTTTTGCTTCGATCGCACGCGCGATTTCGTTTACTGTTTGAAAGATTTCGTTTTCATCCTGTCTTGCATCATACAGCGTGACTGTCAAAAAGGTATCCATCACAAAAAAGGTTTGCGACTTTTGCTGTGTATCGTTTTTTTGGCAAGCAGCAAGCGAGAACACAAGGAGAAAAACAAGCAAAAGCGAAAACAAACGTTTCACAAGGTTCCCCCCTTTACGCCTTTTTCCAGGCGATCAAACATCAAATTCAGCAACAAGCCAACCACACCGCCAAAAACTGCCGAGGCCACAAGAAGCAGCGAAAGATAAGAAAACACCGAAAGACTCGCGTACAAAAGCGAGGCGGCAAGAATCTGCCCGAAGTTAAACGCGGCGGCAGACAGCACCGAAACACCCACAAAGGAAAGCTTTTGAGACAAAAGCGTTTTGGCACACACAATCGCCAAAAAGGCAAAGAAAGCGCCAAACAGCGAAAAAAGAAAGCCGGTCAGGTTGCCAAACAAAAGCGCAGTCGTCAGCACACGCACAAGCGAAAGAAGTGCCGCATCCCAAAGCGAAAGGCGATAGGCGCAAAAGAGCACCACAATGTTGCAAAGTCCAAGCTTAAAGCCGGGGAGCATCAGCGGAAGCGGTACAAGACTTTCAAGGTAGGAAAGAATGAGCGCAAGCGCCGTCAAAAGACCGAGAGAAGCTAAGCGCCTAACCCGCCACGATGTCGTTTTCATGGCTATCCTCCCCCAGAATTCTCAGCACCACGCCCGACGGCACGCAAATCACCGTCTCGCCCGCCGAAGAAATTTTCCCTTGGTGCAGGCAAGTCTTGTCAGGGCAATCGGATGACGATACGTAGGCTTGTTGGTTTTCGATGACAATACAGAGAGTGTATCCGCCCGACGTCAGCGTAACTGTGCGATTCTCGGCAAGCGAGTAACTCGTCTTGCCCGCATCGGACGAAACCGAAAGATACGCGCCTGCTTCTTTTGGCAAAAAAGAAAAGGCAAACAGCAGCCCTGCCGTGAGCAAAACGGCAAGGATGACCACAGTATCTCCAAGACGAATCCGACGCATAGGCATACAACCTCCATAGTATCATAGTATTGTATCATATTTTGCGCTTTTTTTCAAGAGCAGCGGGCAATATTTTCACTTTTGTTTTTCTTGCAATTTTCCCCTAATTGGTGTACAATATAGCTATCAAGCATCAAAAGGAGGCATGTTTGAAAAATAAATCTTTCAAACGCGTTTTGTGGCTCTCACCACCGAACCGGCGGCGATTTTGCTTCGCAAAACCAACCCCAATTCAGCAAGAAAGGAAGCTTCGCAAGGCGAAAGCTTAGGTTAACATGATGCAAAAGATACTCATTGTTGTGGATATGCAAAACGATTTTATAGACGGCGCGCTCGGCACACCCGAGGCGGTTGCGATTTTGCCGAAGGTCAAAAACAAAATCGAAACCTTTGACGGCAAAGTCATCTTCACGCGCGACACACACACAGACGATTATATGAACACCGCCGAGGGCAAAAATCTCCCCGTGCCGCACTGCATCAAAGACACGCACGGCTGGCAGATTGCCGATGCCCTTTTGCCCTACACCAAAGACGCAATCATCATCGACAAACCCACCTTCGGCTCAATTGCCCTTGCCGAGCTTCTTCAAAAGGAAGACCAAAACGAAGCAATTGACGAAGTCACCCTCATCGGTCTTTGTACCGACATCTGCGTCATTTCAAACGCCATGCTGGCAAAAGCCGCCCTGCCCGAAATTACCGTTTCGGTGGATGCTTCCTGCTGTGCCGGCGTCACCCCCGAAAGCCACGATCGCGCCCTTGCCGCCATGCAGGTTTGTCAGATCAAAATTTTATAAACTATTTTTAAGGGAGGCGTTTCGCCTCCCACTTTTTTGCCGCAAACAAACGCACCTTTTTCCATTTGATTGTGTAGGGGCGCACCTGCGTGTGCGCCCCTACACAGCATCTATTCTTTCACCAACCCAATACCGCACAAAAACCCTCGCTCTTTACCGAGCGAGGGTTTGATTGTTATCCAATATATTCGGCAAGATATTCATCCAGCGCATCAAGGGCAATCTCGGTCTGGGAGCTGTCAGCCATGTTCTTGATATTCGCCATGCCTCTTTCAATTTCGTTGTCTCCAAGCATCAGGGTAAACTTTGCCGAAATCTTATCGGCATACTTCATCTGTGCTTTCAGGCTTCTTTCCACAATGTCGCACTCGGCGGCAATGCCTTTTTTGCGAAGAGCGGTCACGATCGAAAGCGCTTTGGCTCTTGCTGCATCGCCAAGGGGTGCGATGTAAAGGAGCGGGCCTTCGCTCTTGGGAACCACAACTCCCGATGCTTCCATCGCAAGAATCAGACGGGTGATACCCATGGCAAAGCCGCAAGCGGGAAGCTTCGGTCCGCCAAGCTCGGAGACAAGACCGTCGTATCTGCCGCCGCCGCAAACGGTGGACTGTGCGCCAATGCCATCGGCAATGAATTCAAACACAGTGCGGGTGTAATAGTCAAGACCGCGCACGATCGAAGGATTCACGGTGTAAGGAATGCCCTCAGCGTCAAGATAACGCTTCAAAGCATCAAAATGGTTCTGACAGTCTGGGCAAAGATGCTCTACTGTTTTGGGCGCATCCTTAGCAATTCCCGAGCAGATCGGGCTCTTGCAGTCGAGAATACGCATGGGGTTGGTGTCAAGACGCGACTTGCAAGTATCGCAGAGCTCGTCCTTGCAACCTGCAAAATAACTCTTCAAGGCGTCGCGATAAGCAGGACGGCAATTGGGGCAACCGATGCTGTTGATGTGAAGCGAGGTATTCTTGATACCAAGCTCTGAAAGCAATGTGTGACCAAGTGAGATCAAGGTAGCATCGGTCAAGGGAGATGCCGAGCCGAACACTTCTGTGCCAAACTGAAAGAATTCGCGCGATCTGCCTGCCTGGGGTTTTTCGTAACGGAAGCAGTTGATGAGATAATACAGCTTGATCGGCATGGTGTCGGAGCATTTGCCGTTTTCGATCAAGGATCTCACCACGCAAGCCATGCCCTCGGGGCGGAGGGTAAAGGAGCGATTTTCGCGGTCGGTGAAGGTGTACATTTCCTTCTGTACCACGTCAGTCGTGCCGCCCACACCGCGCTGAAACAGCTCGGTCGATTCAAAGGTGGGAAAACGGATTTCGTGAAAGCCGAATGTCTTTGCCACACGTCTTGCGGTATTTTCAATATATTGCCATGTTGCCACATCCTCGGGGAGAATGTCCATGGTGCCTCTCGGTTTCTGTATCATAAAAATAACCTTTCTACTATAAAAACGCTGAATATATCACAGTATAACACAGTTTTCTCCCCTTTTCAAGTGGATTTTGGAATTTTGTTCACCCCAAATCCGCCTTGACAATTCCCCTTTTGTGTTCTATAATGGTTACAGACAAATATTTTCGAAAAAGAGAGGTTTTTACCATGGAAGACAATATGATTTACGGTCAAAACTGTCAAGACGCCAATCCTGCACCTGTATCGCATGAAATCAAAAAACCGCTCCGACCGATCATTGTCGGTATTCTTCTTGTGTTTTTGAGTCTTGCTCTGTTGATTCTGTCCTTCTGCCCGATCGTCACCCAATACATTATGATCGAGGATGAAAAACAAACGCTTGATATCGGTGATTCTGCACTTGAACATATCATTTTGATGTTCGACTCCTTCAAGAGCCGCGAAGATATCGATCCTGCCCTCAAGCAAGAGATGAACGACTGCCTTGAAGAACTTTATGAGTTGTATGAAAACAAAGGCGACGAAGATCCTGAAGATTTCGCCGATGAATACAGCGATCTAACCGTAGAGCTTTACAAGCTTACACAGCGCATGAAGTACCAAAGCAAAGAATACGCTACCACCTTTTCAGATGTTTTTGCAGGCATTAGCGGTATATTGTATCTGCTGTTGACCTTGGCTCTATTGGTGTTCTCTTCCCTGCATCTTGTTTTTATCCTCATCCAAAAGAAACCTCGCTTTTTCCGCACTGCACTCATTTTGCTTTGCTGTCTTCCCGCGGTGCTTTTGATGCTTTATTATTTTGCCAGATTCCGCTATCACGGCACGCTGACGAATTACACCATGTCGCCTACCGTAATTCTTTCCTTGGTTCTTTCACTTGTGGCAATTGCGGGATTTACGGTTCTGCGTGCGGTGAAAGCCTTCCATCTGAAAAGCACCGTTTTTGCCTCTGTCGGCGTGATCTCTTCCGCCATTGTGATCGTGATGCTCTTCCTGCCGGTCTTCTCATCAACTTATGAGGGCTATTTCTCCCAAGAAAGCCAAGAGCAAACCGTCTCGCTTTCGCTGGATGCCACCCTTTACGAGCAAGCCATGCAGTCCGAATTCATGGACGACATGAAAGCACTTGCCCAAGCGGACAAAATTGAGCGTCATGACAAGCTGAACAATATGCTCAATAGCTTCTTCAATTACCGCATCAAAGACATCAAACAAGGCGCTTTGGACGATGACAACTACGAGTTTGCCGCCACACTCCTTTCGAGCGACGGCAAAACTTCCCTATCCTTCGCCGTTGTCTTTTACTTCTTGCTTTTCTTAACAGCAGGCGCTGTCTGCAGCTTCAATCTCATTTGGCTTTCCATCGGTCTTTTCCCCAAAAAGACGGTTTTGATCGCCAAAATCCTTTGCGCCCTCTTCGCCCTTGGCATTCTGATCATGGCAATCGTCACGGCAGTGTTGATCCAAGGCACGATCGATCAGCACACCTTCACGCGGTATAGCTTTACCGTCGGCATCGGCACGATTTTCACCTTTCTCTTTGCGCTTCTTGTCCCCTTTGTTCCTAATAAACGAGAAGGTATCCTTGCCGAAAAAAATCCCCCCGAAGAAGCGCCCGAAACAGAACCAACAGTCACCCAATAAACGCAAACAAAGCCACCGAGAAGGTGGCTTTGTTTTATTATTTACTTTTTCTTTTTGGAAAAGACACTGAACATCACGCCGCCACCAAGAGCAACAAGTGCCATCACGCCAGTGCCAATGATCAAAGCAAGCGAAGAATCACCGCCGTCACCGCCTGTGGTAACAGGTGTTTCGGGCGTTTCGGTTTTATCGGTAGTTTCGGGTGTGAGGGGTTGCTCATTTTTTTCGGTTGTATCAGGTGTCATCGGAGGTTTGACCGGTGTGTTTGTTCCGTCATCGGCAGGCGTCTTCGGCTTTGCCGAAAGCGCGCCGGCTTCTCCATCCTTGGCGAGGGTCAAGAGTTCCACCTCAGCCACCTGCATGGTGTCGTTGCCAAAGAAAGTCAGGCGGTAGTACTTGTAGTTACCGAATGTTTCATCGGGAACTTCAAACGCATAGGTGTATTTTGTCCACTCGAATTGGAGATTTTCTCTTTCGTCAAGCGTCACCCAAGCTTCGCCGTCGGCGGAAGCTTCAAGCTTCAGACCTTTTGGCGCTTGGTTTTTGTTATTCGATGTCACAGTGTACATCCAAAGACGGGAAGGATTGCTTGAAGTCACCACAATGCTTGTGCCGTTTTTCACAGTGGTATAAGTATTGCTGTTGTTATCGAACAGCTTTTTGCCGTCCGCAATGCCGTTAAGATATACCGTATTGGTCGTAAAGCCTTCGCCAAAGGCGTCTTCGCTCATTTTGTAGCGCGAAGTCACAATGTCCTCAGCAGGGTCAGCCTTTTTCGTGCCGCTTGTCAGCGAGGTAGGAGATGTACCCTTGCCCCAATCGGAGGGGGTGTCACCCATCTCAAACACAAGCGTTGCGCCGTTTGCGATCACGTCATGGTCAATGAACGCGTCGTTATGCGCCTTGCCGTTTACCGTCAGCGATTGTACATACACGTTCTTGTCGGAATTGTTGTTGGCAATGATGACAAGATCCTTGCCGTTATCCATGTGGACGGTCATTTTCTTGAACAAAGGCGAGCCGATCACGTATTCACCGCTTGCCATGGTCTGCGGATACAGACCCATTGCGGACAGCACGTACCATGCCGACATTTCGCCGTTGTCCTCGTCCCCAAGGTAACCTTGACCGATCTCTGAGCCAACATACAGGCGTTGCATCACCTCGCGCACAATTTCCTGCGTGCGATAAGGCGCACCCGCATATGCAAAGAGATACGGAATTGCGTGCGCAGGCTGATTCGAGTGCGAATAAATACCCATGCGCACTTCCCTTGCCTCTGCCATTTCGTGAATCGAACCACCCTCTACCTTGACCGATGCTTCATAGCTGTCATCAAAATAGGTATTGAGTCTCTGAAGCAGCGCCGCCTTGCCGCCAAAGAGATTGGCAAGTCCGTTGCCGTCATACACGGGCGCAAACAGCATGGTCCAACCGTTGGTTTCGGAATAATCACCCCACCAACCGTAAGGGTTGTAGCCCGAGCCGGATGACCAGCCGCCCGAGGAATTCTTGCCCATGAAGAATTTCAGCTGCGGATTGTACAGATTCACATAATAAGCTGCGCGATTGTAGAAATAGCTTGCCATTTCGTCATAGCCGAGCTTTGCCGCCATTGCCGCAATGCAGTAATCCGAAATATAATCCTCCATCGTCCAAGAGAACGCATACTGCACGTTTTTGTCATTCGGCACGTAGCCTGTAAAGATTGCGGTGTTGTTCTCTGCTCTGCCGCCGTTTGTTACGTTGGGTGAAACAGTCGCCGCGTTTTTCAGCATCGATTCAAAGGCAGTTTCATAGTCAAAGTCAATACCCTTGATATACGCGTCGGCAAAAATGATATCCGAGCTTGTGCCAAGCATCGAATCGGTACCGCCGGGCGCCACCCAACGCGGAATCCAGCTGTTATCGCGGTAGTGTTGCAGAATACCGTCAAGAAGCTCGCCGTCAAATTCAGGCGTTAAGAGCGCATACGCCGCCCATGCGGTGCGGTAAGTATCCCAAAAGCCGTTGTTGACGTACAGTTTGCCATCGGTCACTCTGCCCGATTTGTAAGGGCTCGCATAGACCCACTCGGGATTCTCGTTCGTGCCGCGGTTTTCGCTGTACAGCGTGGGGTAGGAATACATACGGTAAAGATTGGAATAAAGCGTCACAAGCTGTGTGTAGCTCGCGCCTTCCACTTCAACAAGTGAGCAAACATCATCCCACGCCTTTTGTGCCTTGTTCAAAATGTTTGTCTCCGAAAGCTCAAGCTCCATGTTGTGCAAAGCCTGCTCGGTACTGATAAAAGAGGTAGCAAGCTTCATGAAAACCTGTGTTGTGCCTTTGGGGAATACGGCAATACCCTGCTTGCCGCTTACCTTGTAGGTGCTGGGTTTTGTGCTGAAAGAACCCGCAACGTACAAGTTACCCGAGCCGCGCTCGGTATGCTCGCTTTTTGCGGTAAATGTGCCGTCTTTGGCAAAGGAGAGCGCACCGTTTGCGCGCACACAGTCAAACACAATATTCACGTTATCCGAATCCTCCGGGAACGTGAACAGTACGTAAACACCGTGTACGGTGGGTGTCATTTCCACCTTTACGCCGTCGGCGCGGCTACCCTCGTCAAAGGTCACGCCGTAATAATGCGCTCTGGCAATTTCGTTTCTGTGTGAGAAGGTTGCACCGAGATTTTCCGTCTTCATGCTATCCGCAGTCACCTTGGAAAGATTGGATGAATCAATCGACGTGTTTGCCATAAACTGCCAAGTACCGTAGTCACCTGTCCAGGTAGAGGCAATATGCGTGATACTAAAATGCTTGATCTCCTTTTCAAAGTAGCTGTAATGCGTGTTTGAGCCCGGATTGGTCACAGGCGTCACCATGTTAAAACCGTTCGGCATATTGATAAAGGGCGTTGTCAAGCCGCGCGAAAAGCTTGTGGTATTGTTCGTGCCGCGCAACGTGTTGATATAGTCGGAAGGATGCTCAAAACTCGGGGCACTCTTGTTTTCAATCACAAGCGAGTCGAAGAAAGCTTGGAACTTTTTCGCCGTCTTGTTTTCATTCTTGTGGTAATAGACATACACGCTGTCGATCGTTTTGCCCTTTGCCACATCGGCAAGTGCCGTTTCCACATAGTTCCACTGATCGGAATATAAGCTGTCACCCTCGCCCTTGGCAATCGGCGTCATGCCATAGCCATTTTGGTCGTATGCGCCAAGAGAAGAAAGATACGTGCCGTCGGTAAACTTCAGATCAATCATCATGTAAGCCGCCGAATATTCGTAGTCATACCCATCAGCAGTCGAAAGATAATGCACATAATGAAGCTTTGTGGTATCGGTGACTTTGATGTTCAGCCCCGAATAGAGGAGGTTTCTCGCATAGCTCTCACCCTTATCGGTTTGCTTGGCAAATACCGACAAAGCGCGTCTGCCCTCAAAAGCGCCGCTTGCCACCCAGGATGAAGCAGGACCCTTGGAAGTGATTGTTTGCAGAGGGGAATCTCCCTTTTCTTCGTCGCTTCCCGCCACACCTGTGCCGAGATACAAATCGGCAAACTGCGTCATATTGGAAGAGCCGTTGTTTTGGGTAATTTCAAGCTTGTAATACTGATATGCCGCGGTATTGTCAAGCGAGTAGTGCTTTGTCATGTGTCGCGCCGAAAACGCTTCATTCGTGCGCGTGTCAAGCAGTGTAAAATCAAGACCGTTGTTCGAGCCGTACAGCTTCCAGCTTTTGGGGTCGCGCCCCGGCTCGTCATTGCCCGAGGTGATGGCATAAACACCAACCGTCTGCGCTTCGGTGAGAGCAAAACTCACCCACACGGGAGAGGTTGCCGACGGCTTGGTTTCGGTTAAGAATTTGCTGCCTTTTGAAGAGTCAAACAGCTTGACCTTGCTCTCCTCGCTCTTAAAGTCTTTTGAACCCTGCACCGTAGCAAGATCCACAAGCTCGGTAAAATCGCCCGGAATGACAGAGACAATTTCATACCGTTCAAGCCCCTTATAGTAGCCTTCGTCTGACTTCGATTCGTGGATTGCATCGTCACTCGTTTCAAACGAGGAAGAAAACAAGACCTCATTCTTTACAGGATCCACGGTATCCGCCGCGCTCGATGGAAACGAAAGCGGCATGATCGGCAAAGCACCAAGCAATATCACAATTGCCATAAAAACCGCCATGATTCTGCCAAACTGTTTCATAAGAACCCCCCAAAAATATTTTCGTTACGGTTACATTGTATCACATGTTTCCAATTATTTCAACAAAGAAAATCATTTTCCCAAAAAAGTTAAACAAAGCCACCTTTCGGTGGCTTTGTTTTGACATATGTAAACTTAGGGTTCCTGGTAGAAGAGAAGCTCGGAAGCCTGCCAGAGTTCGCCGTTTTCAGCAACGAACTTGAAGTACTGATAGGTTGCTACGTTGTCAAGAGCGTAGTATCTTTCCAAGTAGTTTGCGCTGATAGGAGCCTTGTCGATGGCATTGCCTTCGGCATCAAGACCGTCAGCTGCATAGATCTCGGTCCATGTGCCTTCTTCGCCGGTTGCAGAGCCGTAAAGCTTAAAGGCAACGATGGTTCTGCCGTTGGAGTTTGCGTTATCGTTCGCGTTAACGATCGAGAAGCCAACAACATTCAGAACTTCAGAATACTTAACCGTAGTAGCCTTGTCTTCGCCGTTGTCACCGGTGCAGATCTTGGTTTCAACCTTGCCGTCAAAGAACTTTTTGTAGTCTTCGCCGTTGCCCGAGTCGGGACCTGCAAGAGGTGTTGCCGTTGCCTGGTCAACAACAATAAGGTTGGTAGGACGGTTTTTGTCAGCGATCATAACCTTTTCTTCGGGCTTGGTGTGAGTATAGGGGCCCCAAAGATCATCGCTGGTGAGGTCTGCAAAATAAACCACGTTCTTTTTGGAATCGTAGATATCGATTCTTACCTGCTCGTAGGTGTACTGGTTGTTTTCATCGTATTCAAAGAGGCTCCACTTAAAGTCAGGGCCAAGGTCGATACGCACCCAACCGGAGGTGTTGTTGTTAAAGAGCGAGAATCTCTCAATTTCCCATTCTTTGCCTTCAATGGTAACAACCCAAGTATAATCCGAGCTGGGTTCCCAGTTGGTGTTGGTGTTTTCGTTTTCGGTATCAACGATAAAGAGGTCGTTATAAACGCCGCCCTGATCGTTCATGCTGATAACGAGCGCCACGTTGTTGTCGAGCGATGCATGGAAGTCTTCAAACGCAAAGAATGCGGAGTCCATGTTACTGATTGCCATGTAGCCTTCTTCCCACAGAAGGTCGATGCCTTCCTGTGCGGGAGGTGTTACAGGATCGGTGTCGGGAGTGGTGGTGGTATCGGGAGTGGTGGTGTCGTCACCGGGCTTTGCAGCAGTGGTGTCGTCACCGGGAGTGGTGGTGTCTACGCCGGGCTTTGCTGCGGTGGTGTCTACGCCGGGCTTTGCAGCAGTGGTATCAACGCCGCCCTTGGTCGTGGTAGGAGCATCGCCGCCGCAAGCAACAAGTGCCAGCGCAAGAAGAGCAACTACCGCAACAATAAGAAGCTTTTTCATAGTAAATTCCTTCCTTTCCATAAATGGATCTGGTTAATCCGGTAATATTTTCCTTACCGTACTGTTATTATAGCACAAAAAATCAGGGAATGCAACTGATTTTTTTGAAGAATTCTTGACCAAGCTTGTACTATTTCCTTTTTTTGAAAAAATTTCCGCCATACTCTCCCTATCAACAAAAAAACGCCCGCACTTTTGAAGTGCGGACGTTCAGGTTCAAAATATCAAAGGATAACCAGATAATCGATTATTCCTTGGTCCAAAGCATGATGCCGGACATCTGGTATGTGCTGGTAACGTCGAGCTCGAGCTTGAAGTAGCTGTATTCAACACCCTTAGCGAGCTTGAAGTTTCTTTCGGCGTAGTTGGAACCTTCGGTAGCAGCTTCACCGTTCTTTTCATCGATGAGAGTCCAGTTATTACCGTCGTTGGAGCCGTAGAACTTGAATACGGTAGGAATACGGCTGGGATAGGTCTGGTCATCGCCTGCGCCTACGAGAGAGTAGGAGGTAACGTACTTAGCTTCATCATACTTCCAAACGATGGGAGTAGGAACTTCGCCGGAATCGCAAAGCTTGGTCTGAACGTTGATCTGATCGTCGTCGGTGCGGTCGAAGAGGTTGGTGTAGTGCTCGCCGGTGTAGCCTTCAGGACCGGAAATAGCAGTAGCGCCGGTAATTTCAACTTCTGCAGGGTCACGGTTGGGGTCAGGATCAAGTTCGGTGGGCTTCGGAGGCACAAACTCATGAACGCCGTTCCATTCGGGGTCGGTCATGTAAGCATAGAAAACAACGGGTTCATTATCTTTGGTAACGTCAACGATGCGAAGTTTGATTTCGGCGTATCTAACCTTGCCATCTTCATCCTTTGCCTTGAGCTCGAAGTCGGGACCAAGGTCGAGACGAACATAACCGTAGGTGGTAACGTGGTAAACCGAGAATCTTTCGATAACGTGATCTTCGCCTTCAAGGGTAAGAATCCACTTATAGTCTTCGTTCATCACCCAAGTGTCTTCGCCGCCTTCCTCATCGGAGGGAACCGTCATAACAAGTTCAGTGTACCATGCGTTTTCGCATTCCTGGAAGAGGATAACGTATGCCCAGTTCATGTCAAGAGAAGCGTGGTGGTTTTCAAAAGCACCTACATTCATGTCTCCGGTCAATCCCGCGGGATTGATGGCGCGGTCTTCTTCAGTACCGTTCAGAATGTCGATACCTTCAACACCGGGAAGGACGGGGGTGGTGTCGTCACCGGGCTTTGCAGTGGTGTCGTCACCGGGCTTTGCAGTGGTGTTGTCGCCGGGTTTTGCGGTGGTGATAACGCCGGGCTTTGCAGCGGTGGTGTCGTCACCGGGCTTTGCAGCGGTGGTGTCAACGCCGGGCTTTGCAGCGGTGGTGTCAACGCCCTTGGTGGTGGTAGGAGCATCGCCGCCGCAAGCAACGAGTGCAAGCGCAAGAAGAGCAACTACCATAACAATAATCAGCTTTTTCATAAGTAAAAAATCCTTTCTTTCCTAATGAGGAAATTTCGTTCGAAGCTATTATAGCATACAAAAGTAAAAAAAGCAAGTCCTTTTTGAAATTTTATATTTTCGTCATATCCGAATGCTTTTTTTCGTACACTTCGCACAAAAAGCAATTCTGCATTCTGCGTTTCAAAGCAGCTTTGCCGCAACATCCACAGAGAGATAGTCCGGCACGTAAAGGTCGGCAAGGTTTTTGATTTTATCTTGATAATTCTTCATCGAATCATCATAAATGGCAACCACAAAATAACCGTCGCGCTTGGCGGTGCGGATGGCGTACAACGCGTCTTCAAATACCGCAATATTCTCTTTGGGAATGCCAAGCGCCTCGGTGGCAAGACGGTAAATGGTGGGTTTGCTCTTCCCTTCTCCTACCTCGGTGCAGGTCAGCATCCCTTCCAGATAATCATAAATTCCGCAGCGCTTGAGACAAGGCTCAATCAAATGGCGGTCAGTTGCCGTGGCGGCAAACATTTTCACGCCAGCAGCTTTGAAGCGCTCGAGCATTTCCATCACACCCTCTTTGGGAAACAGCACTTCATGGTACTGATAGACGAGTTCATCGTTAATGGCGCGCGTAATTTCCTCGGGCGTGACCGAAAGCCCGTAACGGCTGTGAAAATGCGCCGCCGATTCCTCTACCGTACTGACCTTGATGATGTCATCGGTATCGGGGTCAGGCTCAATGCCAAGCGAGCGCAGGTATGTAGAGCCGATGGTGTCCCAAACGTGCATCGAAAGCAGAAGCGTGCCGTCAAGATCAAAAATAATGCCTTTGATTGTTTTCTTCATATCCAAACGTCCTTATCGTTTCAACAAACTCTTATGCGGAAAGGGGTTTTTCAGGTTATCCCAAAAAAGGAACAAATATCCCTCTTCTGCCGAAACCGTAGCTTCTTGACCCACAAAATGATTGCTCACGCCAAGTGCCTTGTCCTGAAGTAGCGTACCGTTGCACAAAGGGTACAAAAGCCCTTCGATCGAAACGCCCTCGCAAACTTCACTTGCCGCAAAAACTGACAAAATACCCTCGCAGGTCTGAGAAAATTCAAAGCACTCACCACCGCAAAGTACCGTCACAACACCCTCTTTGCCCACAAGATAGGCAGAAATACCACGTTTGGCAAGCGACAAAACAAGCGCCATATTGGCAAGCGTGTGGTCAAGCCGACCGCCCGTACCGCCAAACAGGAAAAAGCTGTCGCATCCGCGGGCAAGCCCTTCTTTTACGGCAAGCGCCATATCGGTATCATCCTTCATCACAGGGAAACGAAGCGTTTCCACCCCCTCGGGAACAGTTCCAAGCGAATCAAAATCACCCACGGCAAGGTTGGGCTTGATGCCGTAGGCTTCGGTATGCAGCAACCCGCCGTCGGCGGCAATCACAAAGGCATCGCGCGCAAGATCACGCAATTCTCCGTGATAGTCTCCCGCGCCAAATATACAGCACCTCGCGCATCCTCCAAAAGAATCCCACACACCGCCTTCGGGTAGCGGCAAAGAAAAGGTCATATATTCACCGCTTGTCGGATGGTGAAAGCCGATGCAAGCCGAAAAAAGTGCTACGTTTTGCCCGCCAATCGTCGATCCATAGCGTTTATCCCCCACAAGCGGATGGCGGCGCGAAGCAAACTGCACGCGAATCTGATGCGTGCGCCCCGTGCCAAGCTTCACGCGACAAAGTGAAAGCGCACCCTTTTCGGTTTCAAGTGCCGAAAGCACGCAAAACGTCAGCCGCGCGTCCTTTACCCCCGCTCTCTTGCGGTCGGTGACGTAGCTTTTGTTTTTCTTCGCATCGCGAAAGAGGTAGTCAAACATCTCCCCCGCTTTGCCAAGGTCAGCTTCAACATTGCCCTCGCAAACGGCAAAATATTCTTTTTGCATCCCACCGCGCGCAATTTCCTCAGAAAGTGCCGCCGCGCTCTTTTTGTTTTTGACAAATACCATCACGCCGCCCACTGCGGCGTCAAGTCGGTGGAGTACGTACGGCGTTGCTTTTTCGCCTGTTTGGGCAAAGTGCTCCGAAAGCAACGTCAGCATATCGCTTCCCTTGCCCTCGGCATCGGCTTGCGACAACACCCCAACAGGCTTTTCACATACGACGATGGCGCGGTCTTCATATAAAATATTGAGTTTCATGGTCACTCCGAAATCATGTTCTTTACGTTCTTGTGTTGCGGACAACCTAAACTTCCAATATCATTCAAAATCAAGTCCGCCCTTAACCTTAATGCCTTGGCGAAGCTTGGCAACTGCCGATGCGGCAACTGCCACAAACACAACGCGGATCACAAGGTCAATGGTAAAGAATGTGGGAAAATAGACCTGAAGCAAGGGGAACACCGCGCAGGAAAGCGAGGTGAGAATCGAAACGACAAACAAAGCAACAAGCGGCTTGCGAAGCGCATTTTTGGCATCGCGGTCGGCTTTTTCCTCGTGATGGCGCAGGGCATCGGTTTTGTCTTTGTCGTCCACCATGCTCTCCGGAACTCCCGCCTGCTCGTCAATCAGCTTCTTCATGATACGAAGAATGGTGAGCATCATCACAAAAAAGACGATTTGTGAAAGCGCTACGATCAGGTTGATGCCCAAATATTCGTCAAAGATCTCAAACACGCCTTCAATATCCACAATAATCGTTTCGGAAAAGCCGAAGCCTGCGTCTTCGAGGTAATATTTGTCGGCAAAAAGGTAGAGCAACACATACGAAATACCCGATGTAACAAAATACAAAGCCGATGAAATCACACCAACAAGCGCTTCCTTTTTGAAAAAGCGGCGCATCAGAACAAAGAATATAAGGAACAAAACCGCCGAAATCATGGGAGGCAGAATGCTGTAGCCTTCGATCTTGAGTTCCAAACACAGCAAAAACGCGTAGAGCAAAAAGCTGAGCGACAAAATGCTGTGACGATAGATGAAGGATTCGGTTTCGCTGTAATACGCCGCCGCGCGGGTATTGATGACATCCAGCATTGCCTTTTCCCTCTTCACAACACGGAAGAAGGAAACCGTCATGGCAAGCCATACAATGCCCACCACCAGAATCAGTACAAAAGCAAACACCGTGAACACACCGCGGTAGTTTTGCCAAGAGGCAATACCCGTGCCTGTTACCTCGCCATAGCGTGCATCGTCAAGCAAAGTGAGGTCGGGCAGGAAGGCAAACACCGACTTGGCGGCAAGGAAAATCAGCGTGAAAACGCGGATCATTTTGATCTTTTCAAACATTTTGGGCTGTTCTTCCGCACTGCCGAAATCTTCCAGGCCTATGAAAAGGTTTGAAAAAGCCTGCCACGAGAAAAAGATTTCAAACGCCGCAAACACCATGGCAATGAGAAGGAGCATCAGCTGTTCGGTACCGGTGAAAAAGCTGTAAAAATACAGCGAGCCGAGCTTAATCAGCTCTATGATCGTCAGCATCCGAAGCGCTCTTGCCGCATCCGCCATGCGCGATTGAATATGTGAAAAAGGCGTGATGCCGTAAAGAATCAATCCCACGCCGACAGCATCCGGCAAAATATCGATCAAATTGACGTTCGGGTTGAACAAAAAGAACAAACCTGCGATGATAGCACTGAGTTTCATTGTCACTCACCAAGCGTCCTAATTATCGGCCGCCCTTTCCTTTCTTGTTTTTATTAAAGAATTTGGCAAACGGATTTGCCGCATCCTCGGGGGTAATTCGCTCCTCCCCCTCGTAACAGATATACATATAGCACTGAAAGAGCATCCACTCTGCCATAATCACGAATATAAGCCATACGATCATCAAACCGTAACGCAAAAAGCCAACAAAGCTGCCGAATACAGGGAGCGAAAGATCGTCTGCCAGCATAAACAAAAACTGTGCCGCATAATACGCCGTTCCGATCACGGCAAGAAGCTTGGCGCGCGAGGCAATGGCAGGAAGCTCCACTTCCGTCGCCAGCGCTTAATACCGCCAAACAGGCAGAAAAAGGCAATCGGCTGCAGGATGATGGTGGCATACTGTAACCCGTGCAAAACCTTTTCAAGCACAGCGGGATAAATATCAAACAGCGAAAGCATACTCGCACCGTAGATCATAGCACCTACCGCCACAAGCGGCAAAAGACACTTTTTGAATCGTGCAAAGCCCTTGGCGTAATCCTCAAGACGCCAGGCGGCGGTCAGCATGAAAAGGTATCCTGCAAGATCAGGGAAAACGTCCACGCTGAGAGCGTAGTCCGCCGAGGTGGCAATGCTAAGCTCAATCATCATGAGAAAGCCGTAAAACAAAAAGCCAAATCCCATTTTTTTATCCTTTACTTTCTATCAGTCTCTTGCGCCGCAGCATTTTTTGTACTTCTTTCCGCTGCCGCAGGGGCAGGGATCATTGGCGCCAACTTTGGGTTCTTTGCGAACCGTGGGCGCTTTTTTTACAGGCGCTTTGTTACCGTCTCCCGCAAAACCTGCCGTTGTGGGCTTTGCCACCTCGGTGCGGCGAATCGGTTCTTCGCGCTTCACAAGCGAAAGGAGTGTTCTCACCGTGCGCTCGCGAATCGTTTCTACCATTTCGTCAAACATATCCGCACCCTGAAGGCGGTATTCGTCAACAGGGTTTCTCTGCGCATAAGCGTTCAGAGTAATGCCACTCTTCAAGTCTTCCATCGCGTCGATGTGATCCATCCAAAGCGTATCAACGTGGCGCAGTAAGAAAATGCGTTCGATCTCGCGCATATTTTCTTCGCCAAACATAGCTTCCTTCTCTTTGTAAATGGCAAACGCCTTTTCCACAATCGCCTCGCTGAAAGACTCCTTGGTCAGGGACATCAGCACATTTTCGTCAAATTCCACATCTTCATCCTTTAGAAGATAGCCGTAGAAATGCGTTTTGAGTGCGGCAAGATTCCATTCAGCAGGGTTATCGGAAGAACAGAAGGTGTAAACCGCACCCTCCACGGTCTGACGGATCATGGTCTGAATTTTTTCGTGCAAATCCTTGCCGTCAAGCACCTCGTTACGCTGTGCGTAAATGATGCTTCTCTGCTGATTCATCACGTCGTCGTAAGACAAAACGTTCTTTCTGCGTCGGAAGTTCATTTCCTCAAGATTCTTCTGCGCGCGCTCAATCGAGCCGGACAAAAGACTTGCGGCAATCGGCTGATCTTCGCCAAGTCCCACGCGATCCACCATGCCGGCAACGCGCTGTGCACCGAACAGACGCATGAGATCATCCTCCAGCGAGAGATAGAAGCAGCTCTCGCCGGGGTCGCCCTGACGGCCTGAACGGCCGCGAAGCTGGTTATCGATACGGCGGCTCTCATGGCGTTCTGTACCAATGATGAAAAGACCGCCTGCCGCGCGAACCTCTTCGGCTTCGGGGGCTATTTCTTCTTTATACTGTTCAAAGAGCTGCTTATACACTTCGCGTGCGGCAAGCACTTCGTCAGAGACCGAAAGCGACGAGCCAACCGCAAGACCGATCACGTCTTCTTCATAGCAAAGCTTGCGCATTTGCTGTTTTGCCATAAATTCGGCGTTACCGCCCAGCATAATATCGGTACCGCGTCCTGCCATGTTGGTGGAAATCGTCACTCTTCCCTTTTTGCCCGCCATCGCCACAATCTCAGCTTCTCTTTCGTGGTGCTTGGCGTTCAGAACAGTATGCTTGATGCCGCGCTGTTTGAGGCGTTTGGAAAGCTCTTCCGATTTTTCAATCGAAACCGTACCCACAAGCACAGGCTGTCCCTTTTCGTGGCACTCGATCACGCGGTTGATGATGGCATTGTACTTGCCTTCAATCGATTTATACACCTGGTCCTCGTGATCTTTACGGATCATCGGCATATTGGTGGGGATCTCCACCACGTCAAGACGGTAGATCTCACGGAATTCTTCATCCTCAGTCAAAGCCGTACCGGTCATACCCGAGAGCTTTTTGTACATACGGAAATAGTTCTGGAAGGTGATGGTGGCAAGCGTGCGGTTTTCCTTTTTCACTTCCACCTTTTCTTTGGCTTCAATTGCCTGGTGCAAGCCGTCAGAGAAACGGCGTCCGGGCATGATACGGCCTGTGAACGAGTCAACGATCAACACCTCGTCATCCTTCACCACATAGTCCACGTCACGCTTCATCGTGCCGTAAGCGCGCATTGCCTGATTCACATGATGGGCAATGGTGGCGTTTTCGGGGTCGGAATAGTTTTCAATGCCGAAAAATTCTTCCACGCGGGCAATACCCTTGGCGGTCAGCACCACCGAATGTGCCTTTTCTTCCACAATGTAATCGGCATCGGGATCGGATTCGAGTTTGTCCGTGGTCTGCTTGGCATCCACCTCTTTGATGCGGAATTGACGCATACGCGACACCAAACGGTCGGCTCTTTGATACATATCGGTCGATTTTTCGCCCTCGCCCGAAATGATCAGAGGGGTTCTTGCTTCGTCAATGAGGATCGAGTCCACTTCGTCAACGATCGCAAAGATATGACCTCTCTGAGAGAGCGATTCCTTATGAACCACCATATTGTCACGCAGATAGTCAAAGCCAAACTCGTTGTTCGTGCCGTAGGTAATGTCGGCATTGTACGCTTCTTGCTTTTCCGCCTTGCTCTGTCCGTGTACCACAAGACCTGTGGTAAGACCCAAAAAGCCGTACACTCTGCCCATTTCCTCCGCACCGAGGCGGGCAAGATATTCGTTCACGGTGACAATATGCACGCCGTTTCCGGTGAGTGCGTTAAGGTAGGCGGGGAGCGTTGCCACAAGGGTTTTACCTTCACCGGTCTTCATTTCGGCAATGCGTCCCTGATGGAGCACGATACCGCCCATCAGCTGCACGCGGAAGGGGCGTTTACCCAGCACACGGTCAGCTGCTTCGCGCACTGTCGCAAAGGCATCGGGCAAAATATCGTCAAGTGTTTCCCCCGCGGCAAGACGGGCTTTGAGCTTTGCCGTCATACCGCGAAGCTCGCTATCGCTGTACTCTTTGTAAGTATCGGCAAGCGATTCGATCTGATTGACGATCGGTACGATCTTTTTGATCTGCTTTTCGCTGTAAGTGCCGAAAATCTTAGTGATAAGTCCCATAGATGTTTCCTCTTTCGTAACCTTTTATGTTGTTGCGGCATTTGCCGTCCTAAAAAACAGTTTTTCATTATATTATACACCAAATTAAAAACAATTGCAATGCCCAATTTTTAAAAACCCACTTTTCCCTCCCTATTTGACAAATACTTTCTTCTGTGCTACAATAGCATCATCACACGAAAGAGAGATTCTATTTTGAAAAACGTTAACATTGTACTCGTTGAGCCTGAGATCCCCCAAAACACAGGCAACATCGCGCGCACCTGCGCCGCCACAGGCGCGGCACTTCATCTTGTGAAGCCGATGGGCTTCACCCCCACCGAATCGAAGCTCAAGCGCGCAGGACTTGATTATTGGGATAAGCTCGATATTACCTATTATGAAAACCTCGCCGATTTTATGGAACAGCACAAAAACGATGCCCTTTATTTTTTCTCCTCCAAAGCGGCAAAAAATCACACCGAGGTGGAATATCCCCAAACCGTTTATCTCGTTTTCGGCAAAGAGACAGCAGGTCTTCCCGAAGAGCTTTTGAAGGACCATTATAACGATTCTGTCCGTATCCCCATGCTCCCCGGGCTTCGCTGTCTGAATCTTTCCAACGCCGCGGCAATTGCCGTGTACGAGGTCTTCCGTCAGCGCAGCTTTGAGACCCTCACCGCCGAGGGACATCTCACCAAGTTTTGAAAAACAGCGGACTGCCAAAGCAGTCCGCTGTTTCATTGTATCTCGAAAACCACTCGAGAGTCGCGTGGATTTCGAGATACAAAAAGCGCTGTTTCAAGCGCTTGAAACAGCTCTTTGGGAATTCAAATTATTTTGCAGCCTTGTAAGCCACGATCACACCGCCAATGTTGTCGCCCGAAACGGTGTAGGTTGCACCCTTGCCAACTTCGATTTCGAGGTCTGCAGTTACATCCTTGTACGTAAGAGTCCAAGCTTCGCCACCAACCGTAACAGAAGTGAGTGTGCCTGCCTTGATAGCAGCTACGTAGTTCTTGAGAGAACCTGCGGTCTTGATGCCTTCTGCGTGAACAGTGCCAACGTAGCGGAGCTGACCGGCCTTGCTGTTTTCACCGCCAACGAGGCCTTCGTAAACAAAGCCGTACTTCGCAGCGTTTGCGGAGATCCACTGGTCGTAGGTTACCGAAATGTCGTCAACCGTTACCTTGAACGAAGAATAGTTCAAACCGTAGGTGCTGCCGTTAACATAGGTACGAATCAAGAAAGCGTAACCTGTTACAAAAGCATTACCGAGATCATTGCCGGCGTCGGCAGTGTAGCCTTCAACACGGAAGGGCTTGTCAGTACCTGCAGCAGCATCAAAGGACTGAATCATAGCTTCAAGAGCTTCAATCGCTTCGGTGCGGAGGAAATGCTTGTTGTCGATGGTTCTGAACTTGGAAGAAATGCGGGTGAAGCCTGCATTCTTGGCATCAAGAAGAGAGGTGTTGTGGTCACCGGTAAAGAGACCGTTGACACCGGTATCGTACTTGTTAACATCGCTGATATCAAGAAGAAGACCCTTCTTCACATCAGCGGCAGTTACCTTGATCTTACCGGAATCATCTGCGGTCGATGTGGTGGGGCCAACCGGCTCTGCGGGCTTAACGGTAACAGCCGGACCGGAGATACCGGGTGTGCCTGTGCTGTCGGGTGTGTCGGTACCGGTGGGATCGCCTGTGCCGGTCGCGGGAGTAGAAGAAGCTGCGGGGTTCTGGGTGGTGGTTTCGCTGCTGCCCGAGCTTGCTATGATAACGACGACAAGAATCACCGCCACAAGAACAAGCGCAAGGATCATGATCAGCATACCGACTGACTTTTTGTTTCTGGAATCACTCATTTGTTTGTATCCTGCCTTTCTTTCAACAAAGACCCCCGTCAAACACCGACGTAGGGCATTTTTGCTTCAGCGGGAACGAGGGAAAAACAAAACCGATGCTTCCAGCTGAATGTCACGATTTCCGCACTCTGCGGTTTACTATATTATACAACACATTTATACAACATTCAATATTTTATTTTGTTAATTCTTTGTGAACTAAATATTAACTCATTGTGTCCGACGCGTTTTTTTCATGTACCAATCCAAGCCCAGCCCCAAAAGAGCCGTCAGAAACAGTCCCCTCATGGCGCACGCAGCAACAAGCGCTGCCGCGCGGTGGGAATGCTCAAAGAAAATATCACCCCCGTTTGCCAACTCCAAAGCAAGTGCAAGATAAACAAGAATCATGGCAATCGAAAGAAAAATTGCCCCAAACGACATCTTTTCAAACGTAATAGCGCGCACAAAGAATCTCTCCTTCTCTTTTTTTCTTCATTATAGCAAGCCTTGCGAAGAAATTCCATGATATATTTTTGTCAATCTTTCCAAAAAATTTCAAAAAACAGTTGATTTTTTCGAGCGCTTCTTGTATAATGAAAGCGTAAAATGTGAAGATATGGCTATTTTCACACCAAAACAGCAAATAAATTGTAAGGAGATAAAGATTATGAGCAATGAATGCATCTGCGAATACGCAATGAGCCATGAAGTTCAGGCCATGTGCAAAGTCGCAAAGGGTCCCGACCACGGCCCCGCACCCATTCCCGAAGAAGGCAAATGGGTTCAGTCCAAGCAAATCACCGACATTTCCGGCTATACCCACGGTATCGGCTGGTGCGCACCTCAGCAGGGCGCTTGCAAGCTCTCCCTCAACGTCAAGAACGGCATCATCGAGGAAGCACTTGTTGAAACCATCGGCTGCTCGGGTATGACACACTCCGCCGCTATGGCAGCTGAAATTCTCCCCGGCAAAACCCTTCTCGAAGCGCTCAACACAGACCTTGTGTGCGATGCGATCAACACCGCTATGCGTGAGCTTTTCCTGCAGATCGTGTACGGTAGAACCCAGTCCGCATTCTCCGAAGGCGGCCTTGTTATCGGCGCAGGTATGGAAGACCTCGGTAAGGGCGCCCGTTCCATGGTTGGTACCATGTACGGCACCAAGGCTAAGGGCGTTCGTTACCTCGAAATGACCGAAGGCTACTGCACCAGAATGGCGCTCGATGCCGACGATCAGGTGATCGGTTACGAATTTGTCTCTCTCGGCAAGATGACTGACTTCATCAAGAAGGGCATGGAACCCATCGTAGCATACGCTAAGGCGATTGGCACCTACGGCATATTTGCTGACGCGGTTAAGTACATCGACCCTCGCAAGGAATAATTGAAGGAGGAAGAACGTAATGGCACATTTTGAAGGTTACGAAAGACGCGAGGCAAAGATCCTCGGCGTTCTGAAAGAATATGGCATTTCCTCGATCGATGAATGTAAGGAAATCTGCGACGCCAAGGGCATCGATCCCTATAAGATCGCAGAAGAAACCCAACCCATCTGCTTTGAAAATGCAAAGTGGGCATACACCGTAGGCGCTGCTATCGCCATCAAGAAGGGCTGCACCAAGGCTGCTGACGCCGCTGCCGCTATCGGTATCGGTCTGCAGGCATTCTGCATCCCCGGCTCTGTTGCTGAAAACCGCAAGGTTGGTCTTGGCCACGGTAACCTCGGCTCGATGCTCCTTTCCGAAGAAACAGACTGCTTCTGCTTCCTCGCAGGTCACGAATCCTTCGCAGCAGCTGAAGGCGCTATCAAGATCGCCCTCAACGCGAACAAGGTACGTGTAAAACCCCTCCGCGTTATCCTCAACGGTCTTGGCAAGGATGCCGCTATGA
>JAFXJX010000076.1 GCA_017532025.1 Clostridia bacterium
ATGTGAAGACACCCAACGGGTGTGTGTTTGTTTTTATCGTGCGCTGCACGATTCTGAACCCCTGATTTGCCTGCGGCAAAACATAGTGTTTTGCATAGCAGACAATTGAATATAGTGAACAGGCGGCAAAACAAGGGTTCAGAATCTCTTTACGCGCTATGTGAAGACACCCAAATATGATTCCACATGGAGAGAAACTTATTTTCCCAATGAAAACTTTTTCGGAGCGATACAGCCGTAAACAAAAAATCCGCTCGGTGAGCGGATTTTTTGTACTATTTCGTTTTTAGCCTTTTCTTTGCTCGTAGAGCCAATTGAAAAGTGCGAGTGATCTTGAACCGGGTGACCATACATTGTGACCGTAGGTCTTGGTCTCGGTGTACTCGATCAACGTACCGCCTGCTGCCTTGATGGCTTCTACCATGGCCCGGGTACCTGCACAGGGAACGGTGGGGTCTGTGGTATCGTGGAAGGTGTGGATCGGGACGTTGACAAGGGATTCGGCTTTGGTGGTATCAGCACCGCCGCAGTAAGGAATGGCGGCGGCAAAACGGTCGGGGTAACGCATGAGAAGATCCCACGTGCCAAAGCCGCCCATCGAAAGACCGGTAACATATTGACGGTTTGTGTTTATGCTGTAGTTTTCAATCACGGAATCAAGAAGCTCAACAGCAGCTTGAAGGGGCTTGGAGATCGGTGTTTTATCAACGCTGTAGTTACCGTTTGCCCAAGGCGTGTTTACCCACTGAGAATTGGCGGGGCACTGAGGGCAAATCACGATTGCTTGATAGAAGGGGCTGTTCTTTCTGTTGAAAAGATTGGGAATGAGATTGTTAAGCTGGTTTGTATTGTCGGTGCCACGCTCGCCGGCGCCGTGAAGAACGAGAACGACGGGATAGGCATAGTCTTCGCTGTAATCTTCGGGAATAAAGATGCGGTAGGGGAGATCAAGACCGTTAGAAGCGTTGAAAACTTTGGCTTCGAAAGCGGTTTTGGGGTCAAGCGTTTTTTGATCGGGGTTTGCAACAGGGTCAGGCTTGCCTGTGGAAAGGATGACGGTTGTGGTGACAGGCGCGGTTGTGGTGACCGGCGCGGTTGTGGTGACCGGTGCGGTTGTTGTCACAACGGGAACAGTTGTGGTAACTTTGGCAGGTGTGGTTGCCGCAGGTGTGGTTGCTACGGTTGTTTCGGCTGTTGTTGTGGTGCTTTCGCCGCAGGAAACAGCGGTGAGGATCACACAAAACAGTGCAACGAAAACTATGATGAGTGAGAGTTTTTTCATACAATACCCTTTCTGAAATATGTGTTTTTTACGATTTTTTCGCAAAAACAGTATAACGCTTTTGGGGTGTTTTGTCAAGAGATATTATGGGGGTAGATGCCAAATCTTTTCTTTTCCGTATGCCTTTACAAGCCTAAAAACTTGTGTTATAATGGACGAGAAGTGACGGCTGAAAAACAAAAATCCGCTTCATGCAAAGCGGATTTTTATTTATGATCGTTTATTTATCTTTTCTTTGCTCAAAGAGCCATTTGGCAAGACCGGGTGTCTGTACGCCGGGAGTCCATACATTGTGACCGAAGCTTGAGGTCTCTTTGTAGGTGATCAGTGTGCCGCCTGCTGCCTGGATGGCTTCTACCATAGCCCGGGTGCCGGCGCAGGGAACGGAGGGGTCGGTGGTATCGTGGAAGGTGCGAATCGGGACGTTAACAAGGGATGCTGCCTTGGAGGGGTCAGCACCGCCGCAGTAAGGAATGGCGGCGGCAAAACGGTCGGGATAGCGCATGATAAGATCCCATGTGCCAAAGCCGCCCATTGAAAGACCGGTAACATACTGACGGTCGGTGTTGATGCTATAGTTGGCGATCACGTGGTCGAGCAGTTCAACAGCTGCGGTCATGGGCTTGGAGATCGGAACGTTATCCACGCTGTAATTGCCGTTTGCCCAAGGGGTATCGACCCACTGCATATTTTCGGGGCACTGCGGAGCGATGATGATGGCGTGATAGAAGGGATTTGTCTTTTTGTTAAAGAAGTAGGGGATTACGTTGTTGAGTTGTTTGTCATTGTCGGTACCGCGTTCGCCTGCACCGTGGAAGAAGATGATAACGGGATATGCATAGTCTTCACTGTAATCTTCGGGAACGTAGATGCGGTAGGGGAGAGTTAAGCCGTTGGAAGCTGAAAAGGTCTCCTTTTTGAATGCGGTTTGGTAATTGAGGATCTTGGAGACCGACGACATATTGGGATCGGGCTTCTTGGCAGGGGCTGATGTGGTGGTGACAGGAGTGGTTGTGGTGACAGGCGTAGTGGTTGTCTCAACGGGAACAGTTGTGGTAACTTTGGCAGGTGTGGTTGCCACAGGTGTGGTTGCCGCAGGTGTGGTAGTTGCGGTTGTTTCGGCTGTTGTTGTGGTGCTTTCGCCGCAGGAAACAGCGGTGAGGATCACACAAAACAGTGCAACGAGAACTATGATGAGTGAGAGTTTTTTCATGGAATATCCTTTCTGAAATATGTATTTTTACCAAGGACAGTATAACATTTTTTGAATCATTTGTCAAGAGTTTTGTGTTAAAGTGAGGTTTTATATGGCGGGATGCAGACTTTGTCCGCGCAGATGCGGAATAGACAGACAGCAACATATCGGTATTTGCGGTGCGGATAACCGCATCAAAATCGCAAGAGCGGCACCGCATTTTTGGGAAGAGCCTTGCATTTCGGGTCAAAACGGATCGGGGGCTGTCTTTTTCTCGGGTTGTACCTTGCGTTGTGTGTACTGCCAGAATTACGAGATTTCCTCGGGTGGCAAGGGCGAATATGTGAGTGAAGAGGATTTTGTTTCGATTTTGTTTTCGCTCAAGGCACAGGGCGTACATAATATCAATCTTGTTACACCCGATCAATATCTTTCGCTTCTTGCGCCGATTTTAAGAAGGGTAAAAGAAGAACTCGCGCTTCCGATTGTGATCAATTGCTCGGGATATGAAAGCTGCGAGATGCTCTCGCTTCTTGATGGGGTTGCCGATATCTATCTTGTGGATTACAAGTATGCCGACGATGCGCCGGCTAAGCGTCTTTCAGGTGTTGATAACTATGTGAAAACAGTGACAGAAGCGCTGCCTGAAATGTTTTCGCAGGTAGGAAGACCTTGTTTTTCAGAAGACGGGATGCTGCAAAAGGGCATGATCATCCGTCATCTTGTTTTACCGGGCGAGCGCAAAAATTCGCTTATGGTGCTTGACAGCATAAAGTCGATCTTTTCGGCGGAGGATTTTCTTCTCAGCTTGATGAGCCAATATACACCCAACGGCAAAGAGGGCGCGCCGATGAGAACTTTGACTCACTTTGAATATCAATCGGTTGCCGCACGTGCCGAAGAATACGGCTTTGACGGCTATTTTCAGGCATTTTCTTCGCAAAATCGATCATTTACACCGCCGTTCGACGGAAAAGGTGTAACAAAATAATTAACAATCTGTTTTTCCTATTGATTTTGTTGGTTGTTTTGTATTATAATATACAATTAGCAAAGAGTGTACATTGGTGCAGAATGTGACTTTGTACAGAGTCTTGACTGGATGAAAGGAATAAAAAAATGGAAAGAGTCAGCAAACCGAACTATTATCTTGATATAGCCGAAACGGTTGCCAAGCGTGCAACCTGCCTGCGCCGTAAATTCGGTGCCATCATTGTGAAGAACGATTCCATCGTGGCAACAGGTTACAACGGAGCGCCCCGTGGCAGAAAAAACTGCACGAATATGGGCATATGTATGCGCGAATCGATGAATATTCCGAGAGGGGAACGCTATGAGCTTTGCCGCTCGGTACACGCCGAAGCCAACGCCATCATTTCTGCCTCGCGCGAGGAAATGATCGATGCGACCATGTACATTGCAGGCTTGAATGCTGAAACAGGAGAGCTTGAAAACAATATTGACAGCTGCATGATGTGCAAGCGCCTGATCATCAATTCCGGCATTACCACTGTTGTGTTCCGTAGAAATGACGGAGAGTATTCTGAGGTACGTGTGAAGGATTGGATCATTAACGACGACAGCCTGAGCGGCAAATTCGGTTATTGATAAACGAGGTTTTCTATGGCACAAAGCAAACATAGACCAAAAAAACATATGCCAAAAACAGAAGAAGTCAAGGATAAGCTGACGCTGAAATATTGGCTGATCGGTGCTTTTGCCGTTGCGGCGGTGATGGGCGTGGTATTTTTGATTTCTTATTTGGCAACTCCGACTTACAACGCAGTTCCGTTTACCTATGAAAACGGAGTGTTGATCCGTGAAAGCGACGGCAGGACTTACCAAAAAGCGTCGGGTATATATGAAGTTGAGGCATATACCAAAAAAAGCGAGCCGCATTACGGTAAGGCGGGAGATATGCTGATCTATAAGGTTGGCTACAAAGATGCCCAATACGACATCGTAAAAGCCCAGGATGAGGAGCATTATCTGACAGACGGCAAAGGAACTTTATATCACAGTGCCGATGTTTCGCTTCCCAATCTTTCGGCGTTTGATGCAGATGAAGTGAGCATGGGTACGGTGGTGACCACCGATCGCGGAACAACGGTTACCTATCTCAAAACGCTGACCAATAACAATGCGCCGGATGCCACCGATTTTGTGGACGAGTATCTTGCTAACATTCCCTATGTTGGTGGCGGAAATCCACAGGAAACTTGCCGCTTGAAGCTGACTTCGAGTGTAAAATACCCCTGGCTTTCGATGATCATGCACCTTGTGCGCTGTGACAACGAAGGTGTCAATGATTTTTATGTTTACACCGATGAAAGCAGTCAGTCGGTCAAGGTGTCTTCCGAATGGTTCGGGGATCTTTGGAGCGGTGCTGCCGATACCACGCAAACGCCCGGAACAACGGCTGTGCCGACACCTTCCGAAACGCCGGCAACCACAGACTGATATGGAAATCTGTTTGTACCGTGCGGGGGAGCGAGAGGAAAACGCAGAACTTTTGGCTTCGCTTCTTCTGCTTGAAGAACGCTGTTTTTCCGATCCGTGGAGCCGCGGTATGATGCAAAGCGCTCTTGCCGATCCTTCTGTTTTATTATTGACCTTGCGCGACGGGGCGCTTTTAATTGGGTATATGATGCTCATGACTGTGTTTCCCGATGGGGAGATTCTGAATCTTGCCGTGATGCCTGAATACCGAAGACAGGGTCTTGCCGAGCAGTTGTTTGATGCGTGTTTGGCACACTGCCAAGAGGCGGGTATTGAAATGCTCTTTCTTGAAGTGCGTGCTTCCAACACGCCTGCTGTTTCGCTGTATGAAAAGCAGGGCTTTGTGACGGTGGGCAGGCGCAAGAATTATTACCGTTATCCTAAGGAGGATGCGCTTGTGATGCGCCTTCTGCGGGAATGATTGAAACATAAGAAAAGATGAAAGCTATGTTGATTTTATCCTTTGAGTCGTCTTGTGACGAAACTTCGGTGGCGATTGCTTCCTTTCACAATGGAGAGAAAAAGGTGCTTGCCAACAAAACGGCAACACAGATTGCCATTCACGCTTTGTATGGCGGCGTTGTGCCCGAAATTGCGGGACGTGCGCATATTGAAGCGATCTCTGCTTTGACCTATGCCGCGTTTGACGAAGCGGGTGTTTCGGTTTCGGATATTGATGCGGTGGCGGTGACGAGTGAGCCCGGCTTGATCGGTGCTCTCTTGGTGGCGGTGAACTATGCCAAGTCGTTTGCCCTGGCGCATGATTTGCCCTTGATTCCGGTCAACCATATCCGCGCGCATATTGCCGCGGTGTACTATGAATATCCCGATTTGAAAGCGCCCTTTTTTGCCATGGTGGCATCGGGCGGACATACCTCTTTGATCGACGTAAAGTCTCCCACCGAGTTTATAACCGTTGGCAGAACGCGCGACGATGCGATCGGCGAGGCTTTTGACAAGGTGGCAAGGGTGCTGGGTATGCCGTACCCCGGCGGGGCGGAAATGGACCGTCTTGCAGGGCAGGGCAATCCCAAAGCCATTCGCTTTCCGACGGCTGCGATGCAGGATAGCCTTGATTTTTCCTTCAGCGGTTTGAAAACGGCGGTGATCAATTATATCAACACCGCAAGGCAAAAAGGAGAAGAGCTTGTGCTTAGCGATATTGCAGCTTCCTTCACCGAGGCGGTGCTTCATGCTGTGATTACCAATTTGGAAAAAGCCAAGGCACGGTATGACTTTGATACTATGGTGCTTGCGGGCGGTGTTGCTGCCAATTCTCATCTGCGCCGTGCGGTGGCGGAATTCTGCCAAAAGCACAAGATCAGACTTTGTCTTCCGAGTCTTTCCTACTGTGGAGACAACGGCGCTATGATTGCCGCGCAGGGCTATTATGAATTCCTTGCCGGAAAGCGTGCCGACAGCTCTTTGAATGCGCGTCCTACGGTAAAAGGCGCGAACTGACTCTTGCTTCTGGGAACTCTGATTTACTCTCTTGCATGGCATGATATTTTCGATTCGATTTATTTGTTTATCTCGGGTTATCGAAAATGCATCATTTTGTTACTTGAGCTGATTGCCGTAGAATCTTTCGTTGAAAGTGACAGAAATTTTGTTCGTTTTTGGGTCGTGAAAAACCGAAAATACGTTTTTCTATGACAAAAAAATAACAATCCTGATAAACATGAATGTGGGAACTTATCCACACAATCCACAAAAGGCTTGTGGAAAACTCAGACCGATCCGCGTAAATCCGCGAGAAAATGCGTTTTTTCGACAGCTCGATTGTTGAAAAGCCTGTGGAAAATGTGGAAAATCGAAAACTTATCCACACAATAGTTTCTTTGGTGTATGCAGAAATACGCATTTGGGATTTTGCACAAAAGAAAAAAATATGCCGCATTTCGAACACGGTATTACAGTTTTTCACGGTTCGGCGCTTAATGCCAAGACGGGAATCCAATGCCGATGCGGCGAACAATGAATTTATTAAAAAAACACGGATAAAAACAATCTGATATTGATGGCTTGCACCGAAAAACCTGAGGAATCCTTTGTTTTTCGACTTCTCAAATAGGGGTTTTTGCAGCAAAAATCAATTCAAACGGAATGTTTTACATAGTGACGGCAAAATTGCCGTTGCACCATTTTATAAAGACGGGTTTTTGAGAAACCTGCGGTAACGTAAAGGAGATTTTGATTATGAAAAATTACAATGCAGAAATTGAAGCAGCTGTTGAAAAATACCGCACCTTGCTCGAAGGTCAGCTTGCCAGAGTGGAACGCATCAATGCGGCAGGCGATGCTGTTGACTATACCAAGATGGATAAGATTATCATTGGTGTATGCGGCGGCGACGGCATTGGTCCCACAATCACAGCTGAAACCGCAAGAGTGCTTGAGCATCTTCTTGCTGACGAAGTGAAAGCCGGCAGAATTGAATTCCGCACCGTTGAAGGCTTGACCATTGAAAACCGTATTGCGCACATGAAGGCAATTCCCGATGATGTGCTTGCTGAGCTCAAGGCGTGCGACGTGATTCTGAAGGGTCCTACTACCACACCCAAGCAGGGCGACGGTATGCCCAATATCGAAAGCGCCAACGTGGCTATGCGTAAGGAGCTTGACCTGTTTGCCAACGTGCGCCCGGTTCGTGTTCCCGCCCAGGGCATTGACTGGACTTTCTTCCGTGAAAACACCGAGGGTAGCTATGCCGTTGGTAGTCAGGGTCAGAACGTAACCGACGATCTTGCGATTGACTTCTGCGTAACCACCACCGAAGGCACACGCCGTATTGCCAAGCTGGCGTATGAATTTGCCAAAGCCAATGGCAAGGAAAGAGTTTCGATCGTTACCAAAGCCAACGTAATCAAAACAACCGACGGTAAATTTCTGAATCTCTGCCTTGATGTTGCCAAGGACTATCCCGAAATTGCCACCGATGAATGGTTTATTGATATTATGACCGCAAAGCTTGTTGACGAAAAGCGCCGCCGCGATTTCAAGGTGTTTGTGCTTCCCAACCTTTACGGCGATATCATCACCGATGAAGCTGCCGAATTCCAGGGTGGCGTGGGTACGGCAGGCTCTGCCAACATCGGTAAGCGTTATGCCATGTTCGAAGCCATCCACGGTTCTGCTCCCCGTATGGTTGCTGAGGGCAGAGCAATTTACGCCGACCCCTGCTCGATGCTCCGCGCAGGCGTGATGCTTCTCAATCATATCGGCTACAACAAGGAAGCAAGCCGTCTTGAAAAGGCACTTGATTTCTGTATGTTTGAAGAAAAGAAACTCACCGTTACCGGACGCAATACCGGCGCTACTTGCCGTGAGTTTGCCGACTATGTTTCCGAAACATTAGCAAAGATGTAAGACTTCTGTCACTCACTCGGGTTGATCTGACTTTGAAACGCTTATATTAAGGAAGGCAACTTCTATGAATCAAGAACAAAACGAAAAAACCTTTGCGGTATCACGTCAGGTGAAATCACGCCTGCCGAGGTATTACCGCTATTTGAAGGAACTTCTTGACAAGGGCATTTTTCGCATCAGTTCGAGCGCGCTTGCCAAGATGATGGGCTTGACCGCTTCGCAGATTCGTCAGGATCTCAACTGCTTTGGCGGTTTCGGTCAGCAAGGCTATGGCTACAACGTCAAGTTCCTGTTTTCGCAGATTTCCGAAATTCTCGGAGTGAATGATAATTTTCGTGCCGTGCTGATCGGCATGGGTAACCTCGGTCGCGCCATGGCGGCAAGCAACGTCTTTTTAAGCCGTGGCATTGATCTTGTGGCGCTGTTTGATAAAAATCCGCAGATCGTGGGAAAATCGATTGCGGGTAAAACCGTTTACGATGTCAAGAAGCTTTCCTCTTTTTTACAGGAAAATCGTGTGGATATTGCGGTTCTTACCCTGACCGCCTCCGAGGCGATTGCGGTTTCGGAAGAACTTAAGGCTCTTGGCATCAAGGGTATTTGGAATTTTACCAATGTGGAGATTCCGTCTGACGACACAGTCAGCGTGATGAACGTGTATCTCGGCGATTCCTTGATGCAGCTTTGCTTTGATGTTCGCAACAAGGACGGAAAACAGCAGACTGACAGTAGCGAAGAATAAAAGAAAAGGAGGGCAGGGCGCCCATGACAATTGCAGTGGAATACGGTAGGGGCGTTGTGGCTCTTCCCGAAGCGGTGCTTTCGTATATCGACAAAGCAAGCCCTTTGGCGCTCAGGCTTTTTTTGCTCTTGGTGTCTGATCGCTCGCTGAGAGAGAATTTTTCTCTTGCCGATGCGGCAAAGGATTTTGCTGTCACGCCGCAGGAAATGGAGCAGGCGCTGAACTTTTGGGTCAACGCCGGTTTGATCAGTTTTTCTTCCGACGAGGTCAAAGAAGAAAAGCGAACCGCCAAAAAGCCCAAGCTTTCGGTGTCTGCCAAAACAGCCGAAAACGGCGAGAGTGTCACCGTGGTAACAAGCGGTATGCCGAATTACACCGGCAAAGAAATTGAAGCCATGATGCAAGGAGATGAATCGCTTGCGCTTTTGGTGGAAGAATGCCAGAGAATTGCCGGTAAAATGTTCGGTGTGCATGAGATCACCCGTCTTCTCGGTATGGCGGATTATCTGCGCTTTGATCACGATTCGATTCTTTTGCTGTTTGCGTATGCCGGAAAGATCGGCAAATGCTCGGTGGCATACGTGGAAAAAATGGCAACGAGCCTTGTTAACGAGGGAATCACTTCTTACGGTGAGGTGGAAGCATATCTTTCCGCCAAGGAAAAACAGCATACTCTGGAGGGTATTGTGCGAAAGCTTGCGGGTGTTTCGCAGCGAGCATTTTCTGCCAAAGAGAAAAAGTTCCTTGCCAAGTGGGGCGAGCTTGCTTTTTCCGAATCGCTTCTGACGCTTGCCTACGAGGTGACGGTTGACAATACGGGTGCTTTTTCGTTCCCTTATATGAACAAGGTGCTTCTCAACTGGCACGAGGCGGGCTATACCACCGCCGAAGAAGTGAATGCCGCGATCGCTTCCTACCGCGAAAAGAAGGAAGAAACGAGAGATTCAAGCTTTGATGTGGATGAATTTTTTGAAGCGGCGCTCAAGCGCGGTCACATGATGATAGATAATGCCCCGACTTTGCGTGAAAATTGAATTTTCACGTAGGTTTTGCTATGCAAAACCGACCCCAATTCCCCCAAGAAAGGTGATTAGTATGGCTTACAGAAAAGAAATTTTACATAAAGTCAGACAGGATTACAACCAAAAGC
Organism: Clostridia bacterium; assembly: GCA_017532025.1. Lineage (GTDB taxonomy): Bacteria > Bacillota > Clostridia > Oscillospirales > CAG-272 > RGIG1993. The sequence continues at coordinate 10,238 of JAFXJX010000076.1, forward strand.
GAACCCGTGCTTTGGGCGAGGCGGCAGATCGCCTTTCGGCTTTGCATGAACAGTACCCCGATCTTGCGGCGATTGATTCCGCACTTGCCAAAACCGGGATGAATCTTGTGCAAGAGATCGTCAAGGGCAGCGAGGGCATTAACGAGCGAATTGCCGCGGTTCGTCTTGAAAATGAAAGACTGCAAAAAGACCGTGCGGATATGCTGGTCTTTTACGGTTTTTCTCCCGATTACACCGACGTGAAGTACGAATGCACAAAATGTCAGGACACGGGGTATGTGGAAACCGAGCCTTGTCTTTGCTACAAAAAGGCACTTGCCAAAGAGGCACTTGACTACGCGGGTCTTTCCCGTCTTGCCGCCAAGCAGTCTTTTGACAGTTTTGACTTAAAATACTATCAGGGCGACAACCGCGCCATGATGGAAAAGGTGCTTGCCTCTTGCAAGCGCTATGCCGATGGCTTTCATGCCAAGGCTGATAGCCTGTTGTTCATCGGTAACACCGGGCTTGGGAAAACCCATCTTTCCACTTCGATTGCTGTTGAAGTTGTGAACAAAGGGCATGAAGTGGTTTATACGAGCGCTCCGAACCTCTTTTCAGCCCTCGAAGCCGAAAAGTTTGGCAGAGAAGCCTCGCTCACCATGCAGGAGGTGCTGGATGCCGAGTTCCTTTTGATTGACGATCTCGGTACCGAAAATCCCTCGGCGCTGAATAACAACTTTCTTTATAATATTGTGAACACGCGTTTGATTACGGCAAAGCCCACGTTGATCAACACCAACTTGATGCCTGCCGATCTGATGAAACGCTATACAGATCGTCTTGCCTCGCGTCTTCTCGGTGAATACGCTGTTTTGCGTTTTGTCGGCAACGACATCCGTTTGCAGAAGATTGGTTTTTAGAAAGAGGTAACGAAGTGAACAAACTTCTAACACTTTCAAGCGAGCCGTTTCTTCTTTTCGAAAGGGAAGGCGTTTCGTATTACCGCGCACCGAATCTTTTGGTGCCTCATGGTTTTTCCACCCGCTTGGGCGGTATTTCTGCAAAGCAGTATCTGAAAAGCTTGAACCTCGCCTACGGCAGAGGGGATGACGCTTCGGTGGTGGAGGAAAACCAAAGACGCTTTTTTCACGCGGTTTTTGACTGCGACGATCTCTCTTGCGCGGCGCGCCGAGAGCAGATTCACTCTGCCGATATCGAATATGTCAGCAGAGGGGGGATTTACCCACCGGGCGACGGTTTTTATACCGATACGCCGGGTGTGATTCTGACCGTGAAGATTGCGGACTGTGTGCCGATACTGCTTTTTGACCCGAAAAAGAAATTGATTGCCGCCCTTCATGCAGGTTGGCGCGGAACGGTTTCGGGTATTGCACGAAAGGGCGTGGAGGCTCTTTGCGCTATGGGCGCTGATCCCGCTGACATTCAGGTGGCGGTGGGTACTTCGATCCGACCTTGCTGTTATGAGGTGAGAGAGGATTTTTATACCGCTGTGAAAGATTCTTGCGGTGAGACATTTGCCGCGCGCTTTGTTACTTTGCGTGATAAAGAGGCAAACACCTTTTCTGCCGATGTTGTGGGGATGAATCTTGCCATTTTGAAAGAAGCGGGTGTGAAGAAAGAAAACATATCGGTTTCGCCGCTTTGTACGGCTTGCCACGGGGATTTGTTTTTCTCTCACCGCGCATCGGGCGGGCAGAGAGGCACCATGATGGCGGCGATTATGCTGAACTGAATTTTCTTCACGCAACCAACACAGAAAATAAAGAGAAACTTAACTCTTATGATATAGAATAAAAGAACGGATCACCGTTTCAAAGGAAAGGATTCTGTTATGATTGAAATTAAAAACCTTGTCAAACGATATGGAAGCAACTGCGCGGTAAACGATATCAGTTTTTCCATCCATGACGGCGAGATCGTTGGTTTTCTCGGCCCGAACGGCGCGGGTAAGACCACGACCATGAGCATTCTCACCGGCTGTCTTTCGTCCACCTCGGGCAGTGTGACCATCAATGGCGTGGATATTTTTGACAATCCCTTGGAAGCCAAAAAGCAGATTGGTTATTTGCCTGAATTTCCGCCTCTCTATCTTGAGATGACGGTAAAGGAATATCTGAATTTTGTGTACGATCTGAAGTCTTGCACACTTGACCGCACCAAGCATATCGATGAGATCTGCGAAAGAGTGAAGCTTCTCGATGTGAAAGACCGTATCATCCGCAACCTTTCCAAAGGCTACCGCCAGAGAGTTGGCATTGCACAGGCTTTGATCGGCAATCCGAAGTTTATTATTTTTGACGAACCGACCGTTGGTCTTGACCCCAAGCAGATCATTGAGATCAGAACTCTGATCAAAGAGCTTGGCAGAGATCACACCGTCATTCTTTCCACGCATATTCTGCCCGAAGTACAGATGGTATGCGACAGAATCATCATCATCAACCGCGGTAAGATCGTTGCCGATGAAAAGACCGAGGATATTGAAAAAGCCGTGATCGGCTCGCGCCAGATTCAGCTCAAGATCTGCGGTCCCGCCAAAGAAGTACAAACTGCCATCAAGGCACTTTCCGGCATCAAATATGCCGAAGTGATCGGCGAAAGAGAACTGCAGAGCACGGCATTCCTTGTGGAAAGCGAGCCCGGTCTCGATATGCGCCGCGCGATCTTCAACCTCTGTGCTTCGCACGCTTGGCCGATCATCGGTATGGAAGCTGTGGGTCTGAATCTTGAAGACATCTTTATTTCTGTTGTTGACGAACAGGAAGCTGAAACCAAAAAGAAAAAACAGAAAGTGAGAAAGTGATTTCTGATGTTTGCTATTTATAAAAGAGAAATGCGCTCGTATTTCATTTCCCCCATCGGGTATATTTATCTTGCCATCTTTTTGGCAGTTTCCGGTCTGATCTTCTCGCTGACCACGCTGCTGCAGGGCGCAGGCAGTAATATTTCCAACTATTTTACTTATATGCTGATCAGCTTTTTCATTGTGCTTCCGCTTCTGACCATGAAGCTGTTTGCCGATGAAAAGAAGCAACGCACCGAGACCCTCCTGATCTCGGCACCTGTTTCGACCACAAGCATGGTCACGGCCAAGTTCTTTGCCGCTTTCTCTGTCTTTATGATCGGTTTTGCTGTATCGCTGATCAATCTCATTCCTTTCTTTGCCTACGCTTCGGGCAATCCCGACTGGCAAACGATTCTCGGCAGTCTTCTCGGTCTTATCCTGATTGCCGCCGCATTCATCGCCATCGGTGTGATGGTTTCTTCCTTGACCGAAAATCAGCTGGTTGCCGCACTCGGTACGATGGGCATTATTTTCGTGTTTGTCATGATCTCGTTTTTCAACGGTTCGATCGATTCCTACTTCCTTCGCAGCATTCTCAGCTGGATCTCGGTTATGGACCGTTATACTATGCTGACCGTCGGTCGTTTTGACGTTAGCGCAATTGTGTATTTTATCTCCCTGTGCTTCTCGTTTTTGTTTATCACCGTGAGGGTTTACGAAAAGCGTCGTTGGTCCTGACGGCTTATAGCAAAGCACAACAAAAACAGAAAGGCTGATTTAGTATAATGGAAAAAAGAAAAATCAAACAGTCCTTGCTGTGGGTCGCCCTTACCGCTCTGGTTTTGATTGCGGTGATTCTCTTTAATATTCTGTTTACCGCTCTTGCTCACAAGTATCTTTGGGTGGTGGATACCATGCCCAACGATCTGGTTGTGATTTCAGATTATTCAAGAGAGCTTCTTGAACAGGTCGATGCCAAGCAAAATAACATTACCATATACTTCCTTGCCGACCCCGATGAGCTCAATAACTACGAGCTTCTCGGTCACCAAAAGGGGGAGTCCGGCAGTACATGGGGCATGAGTTATATCTATAACCTTGCCAAGTATTACGAAAAAGAGTTTTCCTTTGTTAAGGTTGATACCTTGGATACCGCATCGGATGCCGACTATATCCGTGAAAATTTCGCCATGACGGTGGGTACGAATCTCACACCCCTTACCATTGTGATGGAAAACCGCGTGGGTGACCGTATGTCTTACCGCACCATGCAACGCGACGAATTTTTCAGTATTACCGATACCACAATGTATTTCCGCGGTGACGACAAGCTTACCTCTACCATGCTGTCTTTGACCGGTGAAAACTCCATGGCATTCTTTGTGGAAGGTCATGGCGAGAAGATCGGCGAGCTTGGTGCGGATGAATCTGCGGCTGATTTTGGCAACGCATCGGCCTTGGTTTCGCTGTTTGAACAAGCGGGCTATGTGGTGCAGAAGATCAATCTGGCAAAAGAAGATTTCCCCGAACAAGCGGAGGATATTGTGGCAAGCGGTGCCGCTACGGTGGTTTTGTTTGGCCCGCAAAGTGATTTTCTCACCGATGCCGATGGGGTAAACGAAATCACCCGTCTTCGCAAGTTCCTGAACCGAAAGAACCACAGTCTGATGGTCTTTATGGATCCCGAAACCGAGGAGATGCCGCATCTCGACGAGTATCTCTACGACTATTGGGGCGTGGAATTTGAAGACAATATCATTCTTGCCGATACGACCGATCCGTTGAAGAGTCCTGCTGTTTCTGAAGACGGATACAGCTTCCTTGCTGATTATGAGTTGAACACATCAAGCCCCGGCAGCGCGCTGACATCTTCCTTGACAGTGCTTGATACCTTGCCCGGCGCATACTTTGGTAAGACCCGTACCGTTTCTATGAAAACGGCATGGAGCAGTAACGTCGAATCCACCCTTGACCAGGAGCTTTCCACCTCCTTTAAGCTGGGCGCAACCTTCTTGGCTCCCAAGAAGTCGGCGGCGATCTTTGAAGATGACGGCGGTTACCGTGTGTTTGATAAAACGCTCTACGAAAGCTATGTGGAGCAGTATGACGCAGAAAAGCGCGAGGAAATCACTGCGCTTTATACCAAAGAACGCTATCAAACTTACTACGATAATTATGCTTCGAGCAGCAAAGAAGAGTTTGAAAAGGATAATTTGAGCGCCGAAGAGATTGCGAAAAAGTGCGATGAGTATGCGAAGGAACGCGTGCAAGAAGATGTTGAAAGCTTCATGAGAGACTATCTTGAATATGCCGAATCGAACGCGTCGGCACTGATGACACTCACGCACGGCGCGTGGTCGTATGCCATGAGCGAAGCGGTAAATCTCTATCTGCTTGCCTGCGGTTCAACCGCATTTGCGTCCAAAGAGGCCATTGAAAATGCAGCATATTCCAACCGCGATACGCTCTATTCTGCCATTTATCTCTTTGGTAAAAACGTGCTTCCTTACGATATTGATATCATCAAAATTGAAACCCCGTCCTCTCTTGCCATCGATGATAGTGCGGCAAACAGATGGACAATCTTCCTTTCCGGCATTCTGCCGTTGGTTTTGGTGGGTACAGGCACAGTTGTCGTGATCAGACGACGTAAGCACAACTGATCTTTCACTCCTTCAAAACCGGATAATAAGAAAGGTATGATCTAACGATATGAATTTTCTCAAAAATAAAAAATTCCAATACGGCTCGGTGGCTGTGCTTCTGACGGCACTCATCCTTGCCGTGGTTCTGGTGACGAATATTCTCGTTACCATGTTCTCCGATCACTTCGGATGGTATGCCGACACATCTTCTTCGGGTCTGTTCGATTTTTCCGATACATCGATCTCGCTGCTTGACAAGATCGACAAAGAGAACAACAAAATTCACATTTATTATTTTTCCGACAAGAATTCCCTTGAGCAAACACCCTACGGTAACTATGTTCTGACGCTGACAAACGATCTTGCTACCCGTTATGCCGATGATGAATTTGTAACGGTACACTACATTGACGATGTCAATAAGGATATTTTTGAGATCGGTGCGATTTTTGGCAATAAATATGCCGCGGAGCTTGAAAGGTTATACAGCAATCATGAAATTTCAAACGGTACCATGGTGATCCGCAACGATACCAAGGAAACCGACCTGGACGGCAGTTTTGTTCCTGACAGCGAAGATTATCGCGTGGATGTTTTTTCCATCACCGATATGTATTCCGAAACGAACGCTTCCTTTATTGGCGACTATATGTTGACCTCACGCATTCTCGGTATCTGCCAGTTAACACCCACCGTGTATATGATGACAGGACACGATGAAATGACAGTTGACGAGGACGGCACATACGGAAATGCCGAATATCTTGTGGATCTGTTCGATTCCTGCGGTTACGAAGTGAAAAAGCTGTATCTTTCGCAGGCGGATTTTGCGACAGGCCGTGTGGATGGTTCGGTTGCTGTGATCTTTGCGCCCCGTATTGACTACACCAAGGAAGAAATTGAAAAGCTTTCCCGCTTTGTGGAAAAGGGTGGACATCTGATGATGTTTGCCGACAGCGTTTACCGCAAGCTTGACAATCTGACAGAATTTCTCTCGCGTTACGGTATTACCATCGAACAGGATAAATTCAAGGGTGATCTTTCCTCCTCGCTTTCGCTTGGCGATTACCAATTTATTTGTGAGAGTAACACGAAGCACGACGTGATGAAAAGAATCACCGCCACAACGAAAATTGTGGTGAGCGACGCGCGTGTGCTTGAAATCAATGCGGAAAAGGGTGCTGCAGCCATTCTGTTGCCGCCCGATTCGGCAAGTCTCAACAGCAGCGGAAAAGCACCGAAAAACAATGAGGTCGTTGCGGCGTATTCTGCCGCTGAAAGCCGAGGAAGCGTGTTTGTTTCCGGCTCGGCATCGCTTGCTTCCTCTTTGATCTATATGCCTTCCTACACCAACCGCGATCTTCTGCTTTCGGTGGTGGATGAAATGGGCGGAAAGAATTTGCCTATCAATGTGGAAATCAAAACCTTGGCAACAGACGGTCTTGACATGACACGAGGCGAAGCCATTACGCTTTCTGTTGCGGTTTCTGCGATTCCTGCGCTTCTCTTTGCGGTGCTTGGAACATTTGTTTATGTAAGGAGGAAGAATACATGAGTGAAAAACAGTTTGAAACCATGCCTCCGAACAGCCAAAAGAAAAAACAGTCTTTTCTTGCAAGACGCTTGAACACGCTTGTGGCGCTCTTGGTTATCCTTGCTGTTCTTGTGGTTGGCTACTTCTTTGTGCAGTCTGCATTGAAAGAAGACGCCGAAACGCCGACCACGACCGAAGAGCCGACTGTTCTTTTACCGGGTGAAGTGAAGAGCGGTAACAGCTTGCTTGTTTATCCTTCTGTGGACCAAAAGGATCTTGACGAAGTGCGGATTCACAATCCCGAGCTTGAAGAAGCATACAGGGATTGGGGTATTAAGTTCTTATACAATGACAAAGAAAAACGCTCTCTCGGTTATATTCTCGGCCACGAAAATGATGTTTATCTCGATGAAACACAGCTGACTCTGTTTGCCGCGGCTGCGGGAAACATGATTTTCACACGCCGCGTGGCGGACGTTTGTGAAGATTACTCCATCTACGGTCTTTCCGAAGAGGAGGCGATCCGTGTGGAGGTAAAAAAGACAGACGGAACGGTGTATACGGTATATATCGGAAACCTGAATCCGAGCGGAACGGCATACTATCTGCGCTCGGGCGATATTGCAACCGATGAAAACGGCAATCCCTATGAGAGAAAAGCGGTCTATTTGATGACAGCCGGAACAACCGCTTATATCCAGGAAACGCTTGCTGCCCGTCCGACAGCGATGGTTTCTCCTTTGCTTGCCTATCCTGTAAACCCGGAGGTTGGTTTTGCGGTATTTGAGCTTTTCTCGGTTGACGGAAGCATTAAACTCTCTCTGCGTCCCCGTTCCTCGATCACATCGGCTGAAAAGCTGTTTGGCGGCTCGTTTAACTACTATGCGGTAGAGCCGGCAGGCTATTATTCCTCGGCGGCATTTGATACCCGCATTGAGGTGTTTGAAATGTTCCAAGGCTCTGAGGTCATGGAATACGGCAACAAGCAGGTAACAACAACCGATGACGACGGAAAAGAACTCGTTTATTACGATTTTGAAACCGATGTGCTTTCCAAATACGGACTTGACAGCAGCCGTTTGCAGTATATCATGCGCTATTCTTCGGTAATTGACGAAACTGCCGAGCCGCTTCAAAGCGAAATTTGGTTCTCTGATCTTCAGCCCGACGGCTATTACTACGCAAGATCCCTGAACTTCAATATCATTGTGAAGGTGGACCCTGCCACGGTTGACTTTTTGGGCTGGCAAACGGTTGACTTTTTGGATGCCTACGCGCTTCGTCTGAATATTGGTAATGCGGCAAAGCTTACCGTAAAGGGAAAACTTGACGGCAAGCTGTTTGAAGAAAGCTTTGTTCCGTCGTCGCAGCTTTCGGATTCCGAATACGTTGTGAAGTCTGTGAGAGCTGAAAAACTTGACAAGCAGCTTTCCATGACATATTACCGTGAGTTCTTCCGTGAACTTTTGACGATTACGCTCCAAGGAAACGTGCCGTCAGACCTTGATAAAGAGGCTTTGATGGCAAAAGAGCCTTATTTTGAGCTTCGCATTGAAACACCCAAATACAACAAATCCGACAAATATCCTGAGGGTCTTGAGAGTATTACGCGTATTTTGCGTTTCTATCAATACACCAACGGACGAGCTCTTGTGACCGTGGAAACAGTGGATGCAAGCGGCAAATCAAGTGGCGAGAACGGAAGCTTTTATGTGAGAGTTTCGCGTCTTGACAAGCTTCTCGGCGATGCGCAGAAGCTTTGCAACGGCGAGGAATTTTCTTACCGCGACAAGGAGTGATGTATGGTGAAAAAGAATAGGATTCGCCGTGTCATCGCGCTTCTTCTTGCAGTTGTGATGCTTGTTTCTGTGACAGCGGTTTTCTCCTCTTGCGGTGATAAGAAATCGATGGGGCCGACCTATATGACAATCGGCGGTATCGACGTGCCGTATGATATGGTGTACTGCTTTGTGAAGCAGGAGCTGGCGGCTTACACCGAAGAAGAATTGAAGGATGAGAATATCCGCGCCAAAGCACGTGAGAACATAATCAACAACCTGATCGAAAAGCATTATATTGTCCGCGTGATTGCTAAAGAGCTTGACCTTGGTTTGACCGAAGATGCCAGAGCCAACATCAATGCCACGATGGAGGCATACCGTGCTTTCGATGATTACGATTCGATGCTTAACGAAATGTTTGCAACCGATGCCGTAACCGAAGAACTTGTAACAGTATCAGAGCTTGACACGGTTGTGTACGATTTCCTTTGTGCTTTTGATGAGCGCTTTGACGACAACCCCGACAAGATTCTTGCCGACATTGCCGAGAGTGGCAAGTGGTACGCGGCAGAATATCTGGTGCTTGAGTACGACGGTGTTAACCACGATGCACGCAAGGCGGACATGGAAATTGTCAAAAATGAAGTGCTCGGCGGTAAAAGCTTGAAAGAAGCCTCCTCACGGATTCAGCAGCTTTACAAGACCGAATATCGCTATGCGCTTGACGCTTGTTTTACAGAGTCGATCTATCCCGAAGAAATGGAAAACGCCGTCAAGGCGCTTGAAATCGGCGGTGTGAGCGAAGTGATCGATACCTACAACTCGGATGGATACCCGTCTTTGATACTCTTGCGCCGCGTGGCAATCAGCGACGATTACGTGGAAAAGAATTTTGATACGGTGAAAGCCTACTATCTTGTGCGCCTGTATGAAGAATACCGCAAGGAAAAGATGAAAGATCTTGAAGTGGTAATCGCCGATGAATACAGAAACAACGATATTCTAGATATCAAATAACAAAAATACCCATTGCAACACTGTTGCAATGGGTATTCTTCATCGGATCAGTTTTGACAGTCAAGCTCAAACCAGAAGGTACTGCCTCCGCCTGGGATGGAGTCAACACCGTAACTGCCGTTATGTTCGTTGATGATGGTGCGAACGATCGAAAGACCAAGACCGCTTCCTTTGGCGGCGCGCTTATGGGTGTGATCGATCTGATAATAACGCTCCCAGATCAGGGGAAGTTTTTCCGGAGGAATGCCCACACCGGTATCGCTGACTTCGATGCGTACTTTTCCGCCCGAAACAAGCTGACGCACCGTGACGGTTTTGTCGTCACCTGTATAGGTGATGGCATTGTTCAACAGATTGGTAATGACCTGCAGAATCTGTGTGCGGTCGGCAAGAACATTCACCGACGCATCCGATTCCCATGTGATGACATAGCCGTCCCGACGGGTAAATTCGCGGTAACGCGCTACCGTGTCGGTAATGCTGTCTGTCAGGGAAAAGACGATGGGTTCGGGCGTAGTAACGCCGTTTTCAATGCGTGAGACGGTGAGAATATCGCTGACAAGTGAGGAGAGGCGATTGGTCTCATCAATGACGGTTTGCAGATTTTCCTCTGTGATTTCATCGGGAAAATCGCGCATCATTTCAAGATAGCCGCTCATCAGAGTCAAGGGTGTACGCAGGTCGTGTGAAATGTTGGCGATCAACTCTTGCCGTACATGCTCGACCTGCTTTAAGTCTTGGGATGCCTTTGTGAGCGTGCTGTTGAGCTCGGAAATTTCGCGCGTGGAGCTTGTGACTTCGGTGTAGTTGCCTGAGGAGAGACCTTTTGCCTGCTTGCTGATCTGGGTGATCGGGTGGGCAATCATTTTGGAAAGGCTGTGCGCCAAAATAACGGCAATCGGTAGCAGCAGAAGCGAGAGCAGAATCAGGAAAGAAGCTGAGGTTTTCGTGACCGTGCCGACGGGAGAGATGACGCCGTCAAGCATAAGATAAAAGTCTTTGCCGTTGTGGGTGAAGCGAGAAACATAGAACACGTTGTCGGCAGTGGTAAAGCGTGTTGACGTCAGCTTGGTGGCGTGGTATTCTTTACTCACGGGATCATAAGAGAGTCCGAAGGTGACGCTCTTCTTGTCCTTGGCGATGTCGATCAGCTCCTGACGCTCCTTGAGTGTCAGATTATGCAGAAGACAGGCATTGGAGTTTTCGCAGGAAAGGGTGACTTCGCCGTCGGGCGAGAGGATCGTAGCGCAAAGGTTGTTCTTTGCAACAGCGGAATCGAGTTGGGAGTAAAAGTCTGCCTTGTTGGTATACCGCAACACGTAACGGGCGGTGGATTTGATCTCGCCGATGCGGACGTTGTTGTACACCATCTCAAATATGATAACCTGACACAGCCAAAGCAAGGCAAGGGCAATGACAATGATGCCGAGAAAGGAGAGAAAGATCTTGGCGCGGATACTGATCTTTCGGCGTTCTTTTTTATCGGTTGCTTTCAAAACGGTAGCCGACTCCTCTCAATGTAACAATAAACTTGCTGTACGGACCGATCGAGCGGCGAAGAAGTTTAATATGTGTATCCAGGGTTCGATCGTCTCCGTAGAAATCATAGCCCCACACTTTGCAGATCAGATTTTCGCGTGTTAAGGCGATGTTGGCATTTTTGATGAGGTAAAAGAGAAGCTCGTATTCCTTGGGAGAAAGGTCAGCGCGCTGTCCGTCAACATACACGATACGGGCAGTGAAATCCACTGTCAGACCTTCTTGGGTGAAGGTCTCGTGCGCGCTTTCGGGTTCTTTCACGCGTACACGCTTCATGATCGCTTCAATGCGGAGCATCAGTTCTTTGGGTGAAAAGGGCTTAACGAGATAGTCGTCGATTCCGATGCGGAAGCCGTTGATTTTATCGTATTCCTCACCTCTTGCCGAAAGCATGATGATGGGAACTTCACTGAATTTGCGGATTTCGGCACAAGCAGAAAAGCCGTCGAGCATCGGCATCATGATGTCCATGATAATGATATCAAAGCGCTCCTCACGGCAGATGGTGATAGCCTCCATGCCGTTGGTGGCTTCGCGGATGGTATGGCCTTCGAATTCGGCATATTTGCGAATCAGAGATCTGATTTTTTCTTCATCGTCAACAACTAAAATATGGTACATAGATAGAATCCTTTCATGGGATTTTAATAGTTTCAGTATAGGCGAATTGTGTGATGGTTATATGAATAATCATCAAAAAGATTTTGAAAAAGAGCCAAGTATGGAAGCTCCATATTGACTCTTTTGGCTGTTAGGAAAAACGGTAGGTTGTAGTCTGTGTGTAGGTTTCACCCGCTCTTAACACGCAGGAAGGGAATTCGGGACGGTTGGGAGAGTCGGGCAGCTTGTTGCATTCAAGCGCCACTGCGCCGCCGGCACACTGCGGGATTGTACCGAAAAAGGGATTGTCGGCTTTCATAAAGTTGCCTGTGTAGATCTGAATCCCACCCTCGGTGGTATCAATTTCCAGGGTAATGCCGCTTTTTTCGGAGTGCAGAATGGCGCAAGGAGAATTCTTGGTCAAACGGAAGCCGTGGTCGTAGCCGCCACCCATTTTGAGTTGGATGTCATCCTTGGCAATGTCTTTGCCGATTGTTTTGGGGGCGGTGAAATCAAACGCGCCGCCTGCGGTGGGAATCAGCTTGCCCGAAGGAATGAGAATCTCGTTGACCTCGGCGATGGCATCGGCATACAGGGTGAGGGTTTGATCGTGTACGCTTTCTTCGCCCACACCGCCGATGTTGAAATAGGCGTGATTGGTGAGGTTGATGATTGTATCGGCGTCGGTTTTGGCGGTATAGTCGATCGAAAGGGCATCGTTTTTCAAGGTGTAGGTGACGGTGATGTAGAGGTTGCCGGGGTATCCTTCCTCGCCGTCGGGCGAGAAGAGCGAGAGGGTGATGGAATCGTCGGTAAAGCCAACAGGTGTCCACAAGCGATCAGAATAGCCAACCTTGCCGCCGTGCAGGTGAGAGCGGTCCTTTTCGTTGAGGGCGAGGGTGTATTCCTTGCCGTTCAGGGTAAATTTACCCGCACCGATGCGGTTGGCATAGCGCCCCACGATGGCACCGTGATAGTCGTTATCGGCAAGATAACCTGCCATGTCTGAAAAGCCACAGATGCAGGATATGCCTTTGAAGGTCAAAGAAGCAATTCTTGCGCCGTAATCAATGATCGTAACCGTGGTATTCTTTGATGACAGCGTGTGGGCGTAAACAGCCCTATCGCCGACTTTTCCGAAAAGTTCAGTTTTCATAATCCTCTCCTGTTTGGTTAGATCATTGGGGTTTGGTTGTCTTGTACGGTGGCGTTGTCCTTGCCGGGGGGAGTGGTATTGGGTGTTGTTTCGGGAGCTATGGTATCGGGAGCTGTGGTTGCAGTGGTGTCAGACGAGGTGGTGCTGCTTGGTTTATTTACGGGTGGCTTTTCAACTGTAATCCCGTGCTTTTCGAAAATCGGCTCAAGCTTTTCGCTTACATAGCTGTATTCATAGTAGGACATCACCGATTCCAGCGAAAAGCTTTCCGTGCCGTCGTTCAAGCTGAACACATAATAAAAGCTTCCGTCCTTGCGTTCATATTTGTAAACCGTCTCGATATCGTCATATTCCAGATGCTCATTGCTGAAGGGCAGGTATCCTGTGGGAACGGTGACTGTATTTTCTTTGAACATCACGCCGCGGGATGCCGAAAGCGCAATGACGATAATGGCGAGGAAAAGAATAATCTTTTTGAGCTTTCCCGGGAAGGTGTGCTGCGGATTCTTTTTGAGCATCAGTTGGTAAGGGCGATAGTCAAGATAACGCTGTTTGGCAAAGATGCGAAGAAGAATGCTTGCGGTGGAAAAGCTGAGGGCAATTGAAGCAAGAAGAATGAGATTGTAATTATTCAGAAACGCGGTGATCGTGAACGAGGTGTAAAACTCGGTGTTTGCGCCAAGAATAGCGGCAATGCCGAAATAGAGAATGCCAAACAGAATGGAGAGCACGGGCAGGCCAACCAAAGTGGCAATCAAAAGCAGCGAGAAAGAGGTAGCACGCTTGCTTGCTTTCATCATGGCAGGCAGGGATGCGGATGTGTCGCGCACCGGCTTGACAGGCGCTTGGTTGAGTCCCGGGACAGAGAGGGCAAGGTGGCGGAAATAGTCGGGCACGGCGCGTCTTGCCGTGAGCATGGTAAGCGCGTTGTAGTTGCCGATTAAGAACTGATTGTATTCGTTGGAGCAGAAAAACGAGCTTCTCCAACGGGTGAAGTGATAGAAGCGGTAGGCAAGCATGGTGCTGTCGAACTCTTCGCCCTTGTTGCTCGGCATGAAAATGTTGTTGCCGTAGCAACGCACCATTTCGCCGCGCAAATTGTCGTAGGTTTTGGTGAGCTCCTTGGAATCGGTGGCAATGCGGGTGAAGTCGTTAAGATAAGGCACAAGGCTTTCCACAAGGTCGTGATAGCAGGATTTCAGTCTTTCGGCACTTTCGATGTACGGAAAGTAGCGGCAGATGAGGTCGGACTGATTGATGTAGGGGATTACGTCGTAAGGTGTGAGGAAGAAAAGCGATTCGGTCTTGTCAAGACAAATGCGCGCTTCCAGCACCGAGGGGGCAGCTGTCAAAGACGAGCGACCCGGCGTGTAAACGATTGAAATGAAAAAGTCGCCGAAGTCAAAGCGGTGCAGATGGCTGACCGTAACGTCTTTTTGCGATTTTCCAACCTTTTCGGTGAGTGTGTCGGACTGTACCGAGAGGGGGAGGAGCATATCGTCACCCAGCGTTTTGAGTTCTTCAAAGGTCTCCAAAAGGTCGGGCAGTTGGTTGATCTTTTTCTTAGACATAAACGTCTCCTTTTTGCGAGGATGGATTCTAACATTTTATTTTATCACGCATACGTGTAAAAAGCAAGTGCTTTTTTTGATGGTTATGTGTTTTTGAAAGAATTTGACAAAAGGGGGAAGATATGCTATCATGGAAATGCCAAGCGTCAGAAAGAGCGTTCTGTGTGTCATCCTGAGCGGAGAAAATATCCCGGTGGGATGTTTTCGCAGTCGAACCCGACCCAAGGAGGGCGCGCGAAGCGCGGGATCTACGAAGGTCAGAGTGTACAAGCGCCCGAGATCCGACCGCTCAAGCGGTCGCCCTGTGGGTTTCGACTACGCTTTGCTCCGCTCAAGATGACACGGGCGGATGATATTTTGTTCCACAGCAATATGCATAGATGCGTTTGTCTCATTTTGTGCAATCAAATGAAAATAAAACTTTTTTGCGAAAAAATGTGACATTTTGCGAAAAAAAGCGTCTTTAAAGGTGAAAAACTTTCTCAAGAAGGAGGAGTTATCATAACACAAACAAAAAAGCGTGTGCTGAAGGGAATTGCGATTGCGATCCTTGTGGTGGCGCTTCTCGGTCTGTGCGCGTACGGATTTATTTACGGCATGGCAAAATGTTTTTTTAGCACGCACGAAAAGGAGATCGCAAAGTTTACCAACGAATTTGTGAATGTTTGTGAAGAAAACGGCCTTGTTTTGTCAGAAGCGGAGTCGCCGCGGACGGTTACGTTTATTGTTATGTAGAGTGTGGCTATTATTGATCGTTTTGCCGCCTTGGAGATGTCTCCGAGGCGGTTTTTGTTATGTTTGAAAACCTTTGTGTGAAACGAAAAAATATGCGCAAAACCCGTAGGGGCGATTCACGAATCGCCCGATAACAAGCGCAAAGACCGAACATTAACGGGCGATTCATGAATCGCCCCTACGATGAACCGTGTGGCAGATGGTTTTTCTTGAAAAGCCATCGAATTTTTTATAAAAATTTCCTCGAAATTTCCGCTTAAAAGACGCCTTTTGGGGAAATAAAAATTTTGTTGAAAATAATTGAAAAAATATTGCATTTTATAAAGTTTTTTGATAGAATGAGGGTGATTCTCTGAAGGAATCCTGAATGTCAAGTAATTCTTAGAAAGAACGGGGAATGAAATGGAAAAAAACAAGATCATCGAACTGAAACAAATTGTCAAAGAATTTGACGGCGAGAGAGTTCTCGACAGCATTGATATTGACATTTTTGATAAAGAGTTCGTGACACTTTTGGGACCTTCCGGATGCGGTAAGACGACAATGCTCAGAATCATTGGCGGATTTGTCAAGGCCGACAGCGGAGAGCTTTGGTTTGACGGTAAGGAGATCAGCGATGTACCGCCTTACAAACGTCATGTAAACACGGTTTTTCAAAAATATGCACTTTTTCCTCACCTGAATGTGTATGATAACATTGCATTCGGTCTGAGACTGAAAAAGATGCCCGAAAAAGAAATCTACGACAAAGTAGAAGAAATGCTTGCGATGGTGAACCTCAAGGGCTTTGAAAAGAGAAACGTCAATCTCCTTTCGGGCGGTCAGCAGCAACGTGTTGCCATTGCGCGCGCGCTGATCAATTCGCCTCGCGTTTTGCTTCTTGACGAGCCGCTCGGCGCGCTTGACTTGAAGCTTCGCAAGGATATGCAAAATGAACTCAAGAACATCCAGCAGAAAACAGGCATTACCTTTATCTACGTGACCCACGACCAGGAAGAGGCACTTTCGATGTCCGATAAGGTGGTTGTTATGGCAAACGGGCAGATTCAGCAGATCGGCTCGCCGACTGACATTTACAACGAGCCCGTGAACGCGTTTGTTGCCGACTTTATTGGCGAGAGTAACATTCTTGACGGCGAGATGCTTTGCGACTACCGCGTGAAATTTGCGGGCGCGGAGTTTGACTGCCTTGACAAGGGCTTTGACAAAAACGAAAAGGTTGACGTTGTGGTGCGGCCCGAGGACGTGGATGTTGTTCCTGTGGAAAAGGGTATGCTTTCGGGTGTGATCACCTCGGTCACCTTCAAGGGCGTTCACTATGAAATTATCGTTTCGGTCGGCGGTTTCAAATGGATGATCCAGACCACCGACTATGCGGGTCCCGGTCAGAAGATCGGTCTTTACATAGAGCCCGATGCCATTCACATTATGAAAAAATCCGAATTCTCCAATATGTTTGGAGACTATTCGACCTACAGTGAGGAAATGGAGCATCTTTCCGACCTTACAGAGGAGGACGAATAAAGGGAATGAAAAAAAGATCCTTGCTCGGCAAAGCTCCTGCGGCGCCGTATCTTGTCTGGTCGGTTCTTTTTATCATTGCGCCGCTGATTTTTGTGGCGTATTATGCCTTTACAGATAAGAACGGAAATTTTACCACTGCCAACTTCGGCTCTCTTGCCACGGCGGAATATGCTGAAATTTTCCTGCGCTCGGCTTGCTTTGCGTTTTTGGCGACAATCATCTGTCTTGTGATTGCGTATCCTGTTGCCTATTACATCAGCAAAACAAAACCGAAGACCCAAAAGATTCTCATGGTGCTTGTGATGCTTCCCATGTGGATGAACTTTTTGATCCGCACCTACTCCTGGATGGCGATTCTGGAAGATACGGGTCTTCTTAATACCGCGCTCGGCTATATCGGTCTTGGTCCGTATCACATGATCAACACCTCGGGTGCGGTCATTCTCGGCATGGTGTACAACTTTTTGCCGTACATGATCCTGCCGATCTATACTTCGCTTTCAAAGCTTGACCCGCGCCTTGTGGAAGCATCTGCCGACCTTGGCTGCAACGCCACACGCACACTTTTCCACGTGATCCTGCCGCTTTCGCGCTCGGGTATCATTTCGGGCATTACGATGGTTTTTGTGCCTTCGATCAGCACCTTCTACATTTCACAAAAGCTGGGCGGCGGTAAGTTTGACCTGATCGGTGATACGATCGAGCGTCAGTTCCAGACCGCGTACAATTACAATCTCGGCTCAGCCATTTCCTTTGTGCTGATGATCCTGATCATTCTTTCGATGACGGTGATGAACCGTTTCGGTGAAGAGGAAGGGGGAATGGTGGCATGAAAAATGCGAAAAGAATCAACAAAATCTATACCATTCTGATCTTTGCGTTTCTCTATGCACCGATTGCGGTTTTGATTTTGTTCTCCTTTAACGATTCGAACTCCACAGGTGTATTCACCGGCTTTTCTCTTCAGTGGTATAAAGAGCTTCTCACCGATACCGCAACCTTGAATGCCTTAAAAAACACTTTGATCCTCGCGGTGCTTTCTTCGTTGATCGCCACCTTGATCGGCACGGCGGCAGCTGTGGGTATCAACAAAATGAAGAACAAGTATATTCAGCAGACGATCAACACGGTGACCAACATCCCGATGATGAATCCCGATATTGTCACCGGTATTTCGATGATGCTTCTCTTTGTGTTTGTGGGAGGCATTGTGAATGCGTCGAGTAACTTAAGCTTTTGGACAGTGCTCATCGCGCATATCACCTTTAACCTGCCGTATATCATTCTGAATGTACTCCCTAAGCTTCGCGAAATGGATCGCCACTTGCCCGAAGCGGCGCTTGACCTTGGATGCACACCCATGCAATCCTTCTTTAAGGTGGAGCTTCCCGCCATCATGCCGGGCGTGATCTCGGGTCTGATCATGGCGTTTACACTGTCGCTTGATGACTTCGTGATCAGCTACTTTACGGTGGGCAACGGCTTTGAAACCTTGCCGATCCGCATCTATTCCATGACCAAAAAGCGCGTAACACCCGATATGTACGCTCTTTCTACCTTTATTTTTGTTGCCATTTTGGTGCTGCTTCTCGTCTCTAACTTTGTGGGCGAGCGCGACCGTACCAAACAGGCTATCAAAAACAGCAAAAAGAAAACGGGGGCGGGCAAATGAAAAAAATTGTTTTTTCTCTTCTGCTTCTTGCACTTCTTTTGGCAACGATTCTTTCTTTTTCCTCTTGCGGGGAAACAAGAGAAAAGATCGTGCTCAACGTTTACAACTGGGGGGAATATATTTCCGACGGCTCGGAAGGCTCTCTTGACGTGAACCGTGCGTTTGAGAAATACTATCTTGACACCTACGGTGTGGAAATGACGGTCAATTACACGACCTATGCCAGCAACGAAGACTTGTACGCCAAATTAAAAAGCGGTGCAACGGGGTATGATATTATCATCCCGTCCGATTATATGATTCAACGTATGATCGAGGACGAGGACGGTAATATGCTTGAGGAACTTGATTTTGACAATATCCCGAACTACAAGTACATTGCCGAGCATTGCAAGGGCCTTGGCTATGACCCCGAAGAAAAGTACACCGTGCCTTACACCTACGGTATGGTAGGTGTGATCTACAACAAAAAAGTTGTGGATGAAGAGGATGTTGGCACATGGGCGCTTCTTTATAACGAAAAATACAAAGGGCAGATCTTGCAGTTCAACAACTCGCGTGATGCGTTCGGTACGGCGATGTATATGCTTGGTATTGACGTGAATACCACCGATATGACCAAGTGGAATGCGGCGCTTGACAAGCTCGTTGAGCAGAAGCCGCTGGTACAGAGCTATGTGATGGACGAGATCTATAACAAGATGGAAGGCGAAGAGGCTTCTATTTCCGCATACTATGCGGGCGACTACCTTTCGATGGCGGAGAACAACGAGAATCTGGCGTTTTTCTATCCGACCGACGAAAACGGCGAATACGTCACCAACATTTTTGTGGATGCCATGTGTATTCCCAAGGGCTGCGGCAACAAGCTTGCGGCAGAGCGTTATATCAACTTCATGCTCTCCAAGGAAGCGGCAATTGCCAACGCGGAGTACATCTACTATGCCTCTCCCAACAGCCTTGTGTATGACGATCCTGAGTATCAAGAGTATATGGGTGAAGAGGGCATGGCGCTTCTTTACCCCGACGATTTGGACTTTGCCAAGGTATATGATCAGTATGCCTACGAAAATCTTGATACCGAGATGCTTCAAGAGGTGAACAATCTTTGGGAGCAGCTCAAGGTGGAAAGCGCCTCTCTCGGCAATGGCGTGTATATCGCTTGCGGTGTGCTTGTTGCGGCACTGATTGCGTTTTTCATTGTGTCCTATGTGAAAAAGCTTCGCAGACGGCGCTATTATTGGTAAAAAACATCGGGCGAGCCGTTATGGCGCGCCCGATATTCATAGAAAGGAAATCATCAATATGTCGAATCCGATTATCAAAATCAACATCAAAGACCTCGGTACGATCACTGCCGAGCTGTATCCCGAAAAAGCACCGATTACGGTTGCCAACTTTGTGTCTCTTGCCAAAAGCGGTTTTTACTCGGGTCTGATCTTCCACCGCGTGATTGCCGGCTTTATGATTCAGGGCGGCGGCATGGACGCATCGTTCAATCAGAAGCCTGCCAAAGCCATCAAGGGCGAATTCATGCGCAACGGCGTGCCGAATGACTTAAAGCACACAAGAGGTGTTCTTTCGATGGCACGCACCAATATGCCCAACTCCGCATCCTCGCAGTTTTTTATCATGCACGCCGACTCTCCTTTCCTTGACGGACAGTATGCCGCATTCGGTAAGGTGACCGACGGTATGGCAATTGTGGATAAGATCGCGTCGAGCCGCACCACACGCTACGGCTATTACGACGACGTGCCCTGCGACGTTGTGATGATTGAAAGCGTTACGGTTGAAGAATGAGCTTGAAACTCGGTATCGTCGGCACAAACTTTGTGAGCGACTGGCTTTCTGACGCTGTGGCTGTGACAGACGGGATAGAGGCAGTTGCCGTTTATTCCCGCAAGGAAGAAACGGGGAAAGCTTTTGCCCAAAAGCATAGCATTCCACAGGTGTTTTGTGACTTTCATGCGTTTCTTTCGTCGGGCATTGAGGCGGTGTATCTTGCCAGCCCAACCTTTTGCCATTTTGAGCAGGCAAAGGCGGCACTTGAAAGAGGACTCCACGTTCTGTGCGAAAAGCCGCTTGTGATGAAGCGTGACGAGTGCGAAAAACTTTTTGACATTGCCAAAGACAAGGGCGTTCTTCTGATGGAAGCGATGCGTCCCGCACACGACCCCGTTTTTTCTCTTGTGAAAAAATCGCTTGCTGACCTCGGCAAAATTCGTCGCGTTTCGTTTGAATACTGCCAATATTCCTCGCGTTACGACCGTTTTCTGAACGGGGAAGTGCTGAACGCGTTTGATTCGAAGATTTCGGGCGGTGCGGTGTTTGACATCGGCATCTATCCGCTATTTTGGTGTGTGGCGCTCTTTGGCAAGCCGAAGAGTGTTTTGGCAAAGTCGGTCTTTTTGGAAAATGGCTTTGAGGGCAGCGGATGCTTGCTGCTTGATTACGATGGCTTTACCGCAAGCGTGACCTATTCCAAAATCTGCGATTCGGTGATCCCCTCGGTGATTACGGGGGAGGGTGGCTCGCTTGTGATTCACAAAATGCAGTCACCTGAAAAAATCCTGTTTGCGCCCCGCAAGGGCGAGGTGGTGACTCTTGATTATACGCCCGCCGAGAACAACCTTGTGTATGAGGTTGCGGATTTTGTTGCCGCAATCCAAAAGGGAAGCGGCGGTGTGTTTGACGCATTCACGCGTGACCTCTACGAAACCCTTGACCTTGCCGTACAAGCGGCGGGAATACAATGAAACAAACTCTCCTGTTACGAAAAATGTGACAGGAGAGTTTTGGTTTCAAACGAAGATTTCAGAATGAAAAAATATGGTGTAACTTGAGAAAATGTTGCTTTGGTTGTGAGAGCATCATTCTTTGATATAAACAATGATGTCGCTAACCTGACAGTCGAGATAAGTGCACAAGTCATTTAGTGTGACAGTACTGATAGGCTTATTATGCTTTAAGCGGTCCAACAAACTTCTGCTGACACCAAATTGATTGATCAGTTTATAGGTAGAGATACCTTTTTGTTGGAGTGTTTTATAAAATGGTTCATAGGATATCATAAAAAACCTCTTTTTTTTTATTATAATTTATGCTCTTACTATTGACAATTGTCTATAAAAAGAGTATAATAACGTATACTCTGCAAGCAGAGTATATACATACTGATAAAGAAAAGAGGTAATCGAAATGAAAAAAGGGATTTTCTATGTGTTTGTCATGATTTTGGTGGCAACCATGCTCTTGGTTGGCTGTCAGAACGAGAATATGACTACAACTGATGTGACTACAACCGGAGTAACAACAGGTGCAACAACGACGAGTAAAGTTGCCAACCATACAAGTGAGTCTGATGAGAATCATACACCGGAACTTATTGTTTTCGATGTGTTCTCTTCAATCAAGGTGATGTTTGAGGGTGTAACAGGATATGGGGTAGCAGACATTGTATACGATGAATCTATGCCGTATTTCTTGAAAGAAAATCTGAGCTATTCTGTTTCTTCTTCTAACGAGTTAGTTAATGGACAAAAAATTACTGTTAATTTACTTTATGATTCGGTTTTGTTGGAAAGATATGGGTATCAGCTCAAAGAGGATTTTTTAACCTATACCGTATACGGTTTACAAGAGTTAATTTATGTTGATCCGTTTGAGGGACTTGTGGTTAATAGCAATGGTATATCGCCTTTTGGATCAATTTCACTCGATAATGCAGATTGTAGTAAAGATGCACAACGATATGTAAACTATAATTTTGCTAAAGAGTATTATGCGAATGGCGATTCTGTGGTAATTAATGCTACGATTGATGAAGATGTCACCAGAAGTCTGGGCTATGCCGTAAGTGAGGATTCAAAAGAATTTACGCTTTCGGGAATGCCATATTACCTCGAGACGATGGAGGGTGTTGATGTTTCTTCGATTGAAGCTGAGCTGAGAGATTCTATTACTTCGCAAACTTCGTTTATAACTAATGATGAGTTATTTGGTGTTAGGGCCAATTCTTTTTGTGAAAAATATATTGGTAAAAGTTCGATTGCGTGGATATACCTTTACACGGATGTGTTGTCTGTTCAATCCAAAGAGGCGCATCTTTTGACAATCAAAGAAAGACAAAAACAGGCTTTTTTAGAAGGAGATGTATCATCGTATAATCGTTTAACAATTTCTACTGTTTGCAAAGCGGTAGCAGGAATTCAAAACAGCGAAAATCAACAGGCAGGCGATATTTATTTAACTTTTTCCATACATAACATAATTGTATATCCGGATGGTAGTTTAGGATGGGGAAAAACAGATCCAGCCTCTCATGAGATAACCTACTCATCAACCTTGACAAGCTTGGAAAAATTGGTTGAATCTACTGTGACAAAATATGTCGATACACATAACATAAAGAAGCTTGATAAAAATGATTGGATTTCAATTCAATAACAATTGTTACATTAAGAAGAAACGATGTGTAGGCACTCTCGTTGGCTTTAATGACCTCTACGAAACCCTTGACCTTGCCGTACAAGCGGCGGGAATACAATGAAACAAACTCTCCTGTTACGAAAAATGTGACAGGAGAGTTTTTATGCAAT
Organism: Clostridia bacterium; assembly: GCA_017532025.1. GTDB lineage: Bacteria > Bacillota > Clostridia > Oscillospirales > CAG-272 > RGIG1993. The sequence continues at coordinate 33,401 of JAFXJX010000076.1, forward strand.
AAAAGGGAAAAACAGGGCTATACTATGAAAAAAGGAAAGGGGATTTTTATGAAACAGTACAAATGCACAGTATGCGGCAAGGTATTCACTTGCCCCGACGGAGAAGAGCCGATCTGCCCGATTTGCCACGTGAAGGGGGACAAGATCGAGCCTGTCAAAGAGGGAAACACCTCAAAATACGCCGGCTCAAAGACCGAAAAGAATTTGGAAATTGCCTTTGCCGGCGAATCGTCTGCCACCAACAAATACACCTATTTTGCCTCGATTGCCAAAAAAGAGGGCTATGAGGCGATTGCTTCGGTGTTTTTGCAGACTGCCGAAAACGAGCGCGCACACGCGAAAATTTGGCTGACCGAGCTTGGCGGTCTTTCGAACACCGAGTGTAATCTGCAAGCAGCCGCCGACGGAGAGCATTACGAGTGGACCGATATGTACGATTCGTTTGCCAAAACGGCAGAGGAAGAGGGCTTTCACGAGCTTGCCGAAAAGTTCCGTGGTGTTGCCGCCATTGAAAAGCGCCACGAGGAGCGCTACCGTCAGATGCTTTCGGATGTTCAATCGGCGCAGGTCTTTAAGAAGAGCAGTGTTAAGGTGTGGGAGTGCCGCAACTGCGGACACATCGTGGTGGGTGTGGCGGCGCCTGAGGTATGCCCTGTCTGCTCGCATCCGCAGGCTTATTTTGAAGCGACCGAGATACCGCCTGCGAGCGTAAATTGATCGCATGATTTCACCCTTTTGGGGCGCGGGAATATGATGTTTGTAAGAGGAAGCTTACGGCATCCCAAACCCCAAAAGGATGAATGTCAATCATGCAAGATGTTATACTCATTCTGTTGATTCCCTTTGCCGGAAGCGTGCTTGGTGCGCTTACGGTGTTTTTTATCAAAGGTTCTTTTTCCCACAGCACCGAAGCGCTTCTTTCGGGCTTTTCGGCAGGCGTGATGGTGGCGGCATCGGTGTTCAGTCTCTTGATCCCTGCCATTGAATCGTCGAGTGCATACGGCTTTTTTGCCGCGATTCCCGCGCTTGTCGGGTTGTTCATTGGCTTTTTATTACTACTGCTTACGGATGTGTTGACTGACAGACTTTTTCAAAAGGGAGAGAGCGAGGCAGGAGAGAAACGTGTGTTTCTCTTGACGCTTGCCGTGACGGTACACAATCTGCCCGAGGGCCTGGCTGTTGGCGTGGCGCTTGCCGGCGTGCTTGCGGGGAACAGCGGTATGACGCTTGCGGCGGTGTTTGCGCTTGCCATGGGCGTTGCGATTCAAAACATTCCCGAAGGCTCGATCATTTCCTTGCCGCTTGCGGCAGGTGGGATGAAAAAGCCGAAAGCGTTTTGGGCAGGTGTGCTTTCGGGCGCGGTTGAGCCAATCGGTGCCGCATTCACGCTGCTTGCGGCAGGGCTTGTCGTGCCGATTTTGCCCTATCTTTTAGGCTTTGCCGCAGGTGCGATGCTGTCTGTCGTGGTGACCGAGCTTGTGCCGGCGACGGCTGAGAAGCGGGGAACCGGCACCTTGGCGTTTGCCGCAGGTTTTGCCGTGATGACCTTTTTGGATGTGGCGCTGGGGTAGGGGGCTACACAAGACAAGAGATATAGTTCTTTAGAATTTTATTTTCACGACTTTTGCACCGTTTCGTCTCCGGCTCGCCAAAACAAAAACACCATCGAAAAAGTCGATGGTGTTTTTGTTTTGTGAGTAATAGGTGAATAGGATACATGGATGAGTTAAGTCAAAAAGCGGATGAATTTTTCGAAAACGGTTTCAATTTTAATTATTCGGCTGAAATGATGCGCTATAAGGCTTTTTCGCTCAGAAAAAAGGTTGGCGCATTGTTTTACACCTACCTTTCGGTTTTATTCGTAGCCTGCCGCGAATCTTTGTTATCAAAGAGTAGCGAAGCGGCAGAACGACTCTGACAGTCCAGTGGACTGTCAGAGTCGTTCTGTGACCGAGTCGCAATGAGAACTGCGCGTAAGTGAATAGTTCAGCCCTCTTGCTTATAATTTTGTTGAACTTATTTAAACAACGGCTTGAAATCGTGGGTATAATATTTAACGCGAGATTGTCTGTAATAATCAGAATATTGACCACTTATCAACCAAAACACAACAACACCATCTTTGTATTCAAACGAGCAATTCCATGTATCAAGATTATCCGAAGCTTTCCACTCGGCAACCTTTTCCCCTCTTGCATTATATGTATATAGAGTCATAAAATTGTTTATATGTCCTGTTCCGCAGCCTATTTCATCAGATATAACAACGTAATTTCCATCAAAATAGAGCGGCAGATAAAAAGAAGGCAGCTCCTTTATAGGAGTTTTTACCGGAGCGAACTGAAATTCGCCGTTCTCATTTACAACAGTTATGTACATTTCATAAGCTTCGCGGTTCCAAATAGCTACAGCAGCCTTTCCGTCAACAAAATCTGTTGCTTTGTAAAAGTTAGTGATAGAACTGAAATCAAATCCATCAGTGACTTCAATATTACCGTCATTTTCTGTAAAATCAGACGGCTCATCTGTCGAAAATTCCTTTGTTCTAAGATCATAATATCCGTTTTTATGTTCTCCTGAAACTTTGAGATAATCTCCTTTTATTTTCACCTCGCCTACAACTCCCGTCAAGATCCAATTGAGATCGCGATCAAGAACCGCATATACGTGCTCGGAACCCCGTGATTCATTATTTTCGTCACTTGACGGGTATACTCTTGTCAGCCGTTGATGAACTTTTACAAGAATATACTTATTATTATCGCTTCCGTACAGATAAACCTCCCAAATATCATCCTCGGATATGCTATCCTTGATCACATCGCTAATAAGGTAGTTTTCGTCAAACAATATTTTTGTGACAGACGCATTTTCACAATAGCTTGGTATAATATCGGAATCCCTTACCGAGGTGTATGTTTTTGTCAAAAGATCATAATAAACAATTCCGCGACCAAGACTGTAATCAGAATATTCAATCACGAGAAAATTACCCTTGATATCCACCGAATTGTTCCAGGAATCCGAATAAACATTCCATAACTCTTCGGTTGCCCCAAGAATCCATTCTCCATCCGTCCCCATTACACCTAAGGTGCCATTTTCCTCTTTTGCAAGGATGTACTTGTTGTTATATACATCCAAAAAACCACATACACCTACATCCTCGGGTGTCATTATCGTTCCATCGCTGAAATAGATATTTTCATCATACCCTTCTTTGATGGCCTTTTTAGTTTTGTCACTTGAATACACTACCTCGTTCCAAAAGAAATTTTCTAGAACAGTACGATTAGAATGATAGAGTTCATAATATCCTTCTTTTAGCGGTACAATCCATTCAAAGCTTGTATTTAATACACCTAACTCCTTCTTAGCAGTATCATATGTTGAGGTGATTTTTTCCGCAATAATATATTTTCCTTCTATTAATCCGACAAACGATGTTGCTCCAAGCGTTTCGGGAAGGGTTACATTTCCTTTAGTATCATAGCATTTACCGCCGTGAATAAGCACACCGTTTTCAAATTTCAAAGATTTTAAAGCTGAAGTAGTATAATTATCTGGAAGAGAAAAATCGAATATAATATTTCCAGATTTATCAATTACATACGCTTTGTCTTGTTCATCTTTGATATTAACAATAGCTACACCGCTTGAATAAACAGATGAAAAAACGATATCATCCATTTTTATATCACCTGCATAAGGTGTTGAAGTTGCGGTATTATTGCCCCCCTCGTTGCTAATCCCGTTGCTTTTACCATCGTCACGATCATCGACGTCGCTGTTTTCACTACTACCGCAAGAAATTAAAGATAACAACACGAAGACAACGACGACAATTGACAGAATTTTTTTCATTTTCTTTTCCTCCAAAATATAAATATAAAATAAAAAAGAGCGCCAACCGCAGTTAGCGCTCAAAAAACGCAAACTCCGATTGTCGCCAAACAAACCCAAGAAAAGACAAGAATATGCTTCCTAACCCTAACTTGATGGAATTTGCGTTTTTAACAAATTCGTAAAACTAGGGTATGGAGAAAAAAGTATAGTTATCCCTTGGAAAAATATACTTGAATTTTCTTATTGAGTTTGTTTGGCGACTTTATTTTATCATAGATTTTATGAAAAATCAAGGATTTTTATCTCAAAAAAAGAAAAACACACCGTGTTGGTATGAAGGTAAGCAGTACGGAAATTTCGCCGATGGCGAATGCGAACCCATGCGCTTCGCGTTGCTCAGCGCCGTGCCGCTTGCGGCGCGGGTCACCCAAACAAAAAATAAACTCTAAAAAAAAACTAAAAAATAAAAATCAAAAAAAATATTAAAAAATAAAAATATACTTTTTTCTCCATACCCTAGTTTTACGAAT
>JAFXJX010000077.1 GCA_017532025.1 Clostridia bacterium
TCTGAAAGAATATCTTAATTACGCAGTAGGCGAAGGCTATCAGCACGAGGATTGAGAACAATCCGCTGTTTGCCGCCAAAGTTGGAGAGAAAGCAGAGCCGAGTACGAACCTTGCTTGACCCCCAACATCCAATGCCTGCTCGCCTGCAACAAGGAATGAGATGTCATTTGCGAAGGTGTTTTGAAGGGAAATTGTAAACTTATAAAGTTCTATCGGCAACACTCCTATCAGCGAACACGCAAAAAATCCTTTGAGGATGTTGAGCATTGTGGTTCGGACATTTCCTCGTCCGTTCTGATATTCTATTGCCAAGTCGAAGACGGCTACGATCACGCCTGCGATAAACAAGCTCCATCCGAATAGCGTGAACAGGTACACGGTCGCCTGAACCCATTTAAGATCGAAGATTTCTGCACCCATATTTCCCATCATTGAGAAAAAGTCGGCGACAGCTCCGTAAATGGCATCATACATCCATGTCATCATCGTTGTCCAAATGGTTGAGGTTATCTGTTGTCCAATACCCGAAAAGGCTTGGCTGATGGCGTTGGATATGCCGTCAATTAAATCTTGTAGCCATCCAAACATTTTTGATTTACCTCCTTCCCGAATCCACCGATGGCTCGGCAGATTCGGTGTTTTTCACACTTTTCTTTACATTCCGAGGATATCCCAGATATAAAGAGGTGCGGTTAGCGTAAAGACAAGGCAGGCGAACAGGATACAAGGTGCTACGAACTCGAATTGTCCGTGCTTTCTGTAGTCGAAGTAAGCTGTGCCGAGCTTCACGAAGAACAGGATTGCGAGGATCATATCAACGATGGGAAAGACCACATTGTTGACGACCTGCTTGATCTGCCCTTGTGCGCTGTTCCATGTGTTCTCGACCGCACCTGCGACATCGCCCGACACTCCCGTATCAGCCGAGGCAGCAACGACAGAGAAAGAACAAAGGCAGGTGACCATCATCACGAGTGCCACGCACAACAGGACTTTCCAATACTTTCTTTTCATCGGTTTTTTCCTCCTATGATTTTTTTGATTTCGTGAGGATGAATTTTCCTCATTTTTACTTTGAGATTCTTGCAGAAGTTGATTTCTGCTTTCATTCCCTCGGTGACGATATCGCCGAAGATCCACATCTCATCGCAGTACCACAACAGACTCATGCCTGCTGACCGACCAAGCTCTCTTTCGTCCTTTTTGCTGTCATCAAGACAGAGGGCGTAAAAGTGTGGCGTGACCGGGGCTACTCCGCTTTTAAGAGCAAATTCCGTATAGGTTACGGCGTTCTGCAGATTTTCCTTGACCTTACCACCAAGGGGAGCGCAAATATACACTTTTTTCTTCATTTCATTTGGATTCTCCTTTGCCGATTTCCTCGTTTTGACTGTCTTGAGCGATGATGTGAAGGTATCGCTGTTGCGCCCATTCGGGAAGCAGATCGAGCTTTAACACTCCGATTATCTCGGCTCGAAGAAAGTCTTTTTTTATACCGTTTTTGAGGAATTCTCCGAACACCGATGTGCCAAGGGCAAGAGGTCTGCATCCGTTTCCACCTCTTGCGTAGAAGAGTTGGTTTTCGGGTGCTTTGCTTTCATCCGATAGCACTCTCGGTCGGATAACCACGACCTTGCCTGTGTAGTCAAGAGGCTCTTTGCTCTCGCTGTAACAATGGCTTTCGTCGTAGAGTCCAAGGTCTTTCCATAACTTGCACACGAAGCCTGCAAAGGTGGATACAAGGGTTGGGTGCAGACCGACCGTGAAGTTGCGCTGAAGGTAGTGATCATCGTATGGAATATTGAATTCCTTTGCCCACAGGCGCTGTTCTTGGGCAAATCTCGTATCATTATCACCATGTTGTATGGTGTGTGCGAGTACCCAATTCACTCTGTCAAAGCCGTATTTTTCTATGATCATCCTTGCACATTCTGCGTTCAGACGGTTAGCTGCATAAGCATCCTTGATTGCCAACTCTATGCTTCTCGCGCAAGCACAGTTTGCCTGATAGCTGTCGAGCCATTTCTCGTGTTCTCCAAGGCGTTGCGAGTCCTTCCTTGAAAACGGATATAGTGGGGTTCGTTCAGCCATTGCGAGTCACCTCGCTTTACATGGTTTGCGTGATTGGCTGTTCTTCCGCTTCTTCCATGCCCAAGGACGCATCCTCGGTCTGTTCCTCTGCGAGCTTCTGCTCATATGCCTGAAGCACCGCATCGTTTAATTCCTTCCTTGCTTCACCCGTGCAGGGATGGAAGGTTTCCTGATATTCGGTTTTGCCATCCTTCTGAAAAGAAGTAGAAGGCATTGCCACGAACATACCTTTTTCGCCATCAACAACACGGAGTCCGTGAACTGCGAAGGGACCGATATTTGCACTTGCAAATGCCTTGACCTTGCTGTTTTCGAAGTCCACGAGGCGGTCGATTCTTGCCTCAATTTGAGGCATTGGCGTGGTCTGCTCCTGTACCTGATCCTGCGCCTTTACAGGCTCTGCAGGGGCTTTTACGGGGGCTTTGGTGGGTGCTTTCGAGGTCTTGCTCGGTGCTTTGGCTGTTGTCTTTTTTGTTGCCATGTTTTATTCCTCCGTTTTATCTTTTTTGGTTTGCGATTCAGCCCATTTGAGCGACAGATGGATAAGTGCGGCACGCTGCTGTTCGAGTGATAAACCGTTGAGGAACTCAAGGAGAGTTACCTCGCCGTCGTTCTTTTCTTTCTGCTTGGGGATGCCTGCCTTATCGCAATCGCAAATGCGCTCACGCTTTACGATGACGGTTCTTCCGTCGGGGGATTCTGTGAATGAGAGGACATCGTTGTACTTGAAGCCAACGCGCTGTCTAATCTCATGGGGGATGGTTATGCGCCCTCTTTTGCCGAGGATTCTAAATAATTTCATTCCTTTCACCTCACTTTTTATCTTTCAAGCTCCATTTCGGGGCAGACACTTACTGCTTCGAGAACGAGCTTTCCTTCGGTTGCTGTAACCTTGATGATGGGTTCGTCGAGGATGCCTGAAATTTCTACGGCTTCCATCGGCACAGGGATCATAATGTTTATCTGTTTGAATTTCTTATTCTGCACGATATGATGCACTCCTTTAATATCTTTTCGTAGTCGATTTGGTTTTCGATTTCCTCTGTAAACAGAGTCATTTGGAGAGGCTTGTTTCGCTCTCTCTCATATAGGTCGTAGTTGCCGATTAGCAGTTCCTTGAACTCTTTGCCTGCTTCATACCTTTGCGCCATAGAGTGGGTTCGTGAGAAGTCGAACAACGAGAAATCCTTGTAAAGTTCTCGGATTTCGGGACAATCGTTGTAGGACAGAAGGAACTTACCTTTGATCTCCGCAAGTGTATTGCGAAGGCGTACATGGTCGTTCCAATTGAAGCCCACCGCATACATATCCTCGGTTGAGAAATACGGCGGATCGGCATAGAAGAAGGTGTCGGGACGGTCGTAGTGCTTGATCAGCGTTTCAAAGTCCTGATTCTCCACAACAACATTCGCCATTCTATCTTCGAGTTCTTTTATCAACCCGAATAACCTTCGGATATCGAAGGGTTGGGATGCAAAGGACTTGCATCCCGACGAATAGCTGTAGCGTAGGAGCTTTAGGAACATTGCGGCTCGCCTGACATCGTGTTCGTTGGTGATTCGGGTTCGCAGTTCCTTAATTTCTGCTGCTTCGGGAGGTGGAAGCATAAGACTTGTAAGTGCCAATTCTTCCGAGAGGTATTCGTCTGAAAACCTGCCATCCGTTTCGAAGAA
>JAFXJX010000078.1 GCA_017532025.1 Clostridia bacterium
AGACCGCTTGCCACAGAATAAACAGGCGCAGGCTCGCCATTTTCGTCTTTCAGCATGATGCTGTTAAAGCCGTGCATGATGCCTTCTGTACCGTAAGTAAGGCTTGCCGCATGGTCACCGAGCTTGGGACCTCTGCCGAGCGGCTCAACGCCGTGAATCTCCACAGGATCATTGAGGAAGCCCGCAAAGAAGCCTGCCGAATTTGAACCGCCGCCCACACAGGCAACGATCGCATCGGGAAGCTCACCTGTCATCTCAAGGAACTGCTCTCTTGCTTCAATACCAACAACACTCTGGAAATCTCTTACCATCATCGGGAACGGATGCGGACCAATGACCGAACCGATGCAGTAAATTGCTTCTTTGTATTCCTTGCTGTATGCTTCAAAAGCGGCGTCTGCGGCTTCTTTCAGCGTAGCAAGACCGTGTGTCACTTCCACCACGTTCGCGCCGAGAATCTTCATTCTTGCCACGTTGGGTGCTTGCTTCTGAATATCCACAGAGCCCATGTAAATATCGCATTCAAGACCAAAATATGCAGCAGCTGTTGCCATGGCAACACCGTGCTGACCCGCACCGGTTTCGGCAATCACCTTTTTCTTGCCCATGTATTTGGCAAGAAGTGCTTCGCCCATGCAGTGGTTCAGCTTGTGCGCGCCGGTGTGATTCAAATCTTCTCTCTTCACATACAGCTGAACGTTACCAATACTCGTGGAAAGGCGTTCGAGATGCGAAATGGGAGTAGGTCTTCCCTGAAAATCCTTGCGGATCTTGCGAAGCTCGCTGATAAACTTTGCGGACTTGGCAATGGTAAAATAAGCCTCTGTGATCTCGTTCATTGCCGCCTGCAGATCTTCCGAAATGTACGAGCCGCCGTACTTGCCAAAATAACCGTTCTTGTCGGGATAGTGCTTAAAATATGTATCAAAATCAATTCCGTTATAAATCATAATTTCAATCTCCTATATCGTATTTTTTCTCTTCTTTGGTTTTATCTCGTCAGACTACGCCATCGTTTGGTTAACAGTTTCACAGTTACCTCCTCAAAATCTGTCAAAGGCAAACAAAAAACGCCCCTAACAGAGTCATTCTGTCAAGGACGAACGTAACATCCGCGGTACCACCTTGATTCACAGCAAAAAGCCGTGCGCTTTTCGGGACACAAACATATCCCTGACAACTCACGCGTGCCTCACGTCGCAGAATACTCGACTGAAAACAGTCTTTGACTGCGCCCTCCGCGGTCCATTTGCCAAACGGTATCTAACCCGACTCTCAGCCATGCGGGCTCTCTGTATAGTCCTGTGATTGGCGTTATCTCCGCTTCAACGGTTTATGATACATGATTGTAACACAAAAAAAGAACAATGTCAAGGGTTTATCATAAAAAACACAGCCCTGTTCTTATCGGAAAAATCATTTGAGAAAATGTTGAATTTTCTTTATCAAAAATCCTTCACATTCCTTCGGGATGAAGCATCGGACTTCGTCCGCTGTTTCATCCCAATGTTTTGACACTTTTATATATACCTTTATCGCAATATATAAAAGCCTCAAAATCCTTTGTAGTACTGTACTTTTTCACTCCTTCCATATTCTGTGCCTTTCATTTTTTACGCAAAAACTGCGTTTTCTATATTATAGTGAAAAAATGACATCTTGATAAATAAAATCATCAAAAAATGTCATTTTTTCTGCCAGTAAGGAAAATCGGCACTATAATATGTATGGCGAGAAAAAAGCCGCTATTGCGGCGTGTCAATCACGCTTTGATAGCGTTTTTAATATTTGTCTATTAAATTCTTTTTCTATTTCGGCATAACAAGCAAAAAAGCAATTTGTTGGTGGTCGATTTGCTTTTTTGCTTTGCACATTAAAAATGCTTTGTTTCTTTTTATGCATATTGAAATCCATCTAAAAATATGATATAATTTCAATAGCAGTTGCAGAAAATTATAAAGTTATATTCAAGGCGTTAAAAAATAATCGCCTAAAGCAATCAAAGGAGATAAAAATGGCAAACTATGTTGAAGATAATATTGAGCAAATTATTCCAAGCGTAGTAGATAAATATTGGTGCTACGATTTAAATGAAGAAAAACCAAGTGAAGTTTCAATATTTACCGAGAACCGATATTATTGGAGAAATAGTACAGGCGTTTTGTTTTATAGAGCTCCTTTGGAAATTGATAAACAATCAACCCAAACTTCGCATGCAGAAGCCTTTTTCTATTGTTTATTAAAACAGATATTTTCAGATACAATACACAGAGCTAAAGTACAAGCAATAGAAATGGATATTTATATTCCAAGTATCAATGTTGCGATTGAATATGATGGCAGTTATTATCATAAAAACAAGTTAGAACAGGATTTGCAAAAGAACAAACAATTGAACGAACTTGGAATTTATGTTATTCGAATACGTGACAGAAAGTGTCCTCGGTTAGTGGATAGAAACAACGCTATTATAGATTGTGTATACGAAAGACATGATTCAACCATACAAAAGATTTTGTCAGCAATTCATAAGCATATAACCAAAAAGCATATGGTAGTATCTCAAACTATCTGCAAAAAACTCAAAAAATATTCCCCTTTGAATTATGATTTATCTGATGAAAATGTAGGAAAATGTTATAAATTAAGAAGTGATGATCCAAACCAATATTCTAATGAAAGAGTTAAAAATTATTATCTATATCACAAAGATAATATTTTCAATCAAGAAGAATGGAAAAAACTTTTTGTTTTAGCATATAGCGTGCCTCAATATAGAGGGATTCCTACCGATTTCACGCCTAAAAAACATCAATTATTTGATGGTATTGAAGATAGGTCTGTATCAAAAAGATACTTTAATTCATTGGAGCATCTTCAAAAGGAAGATGATTCATACCACCACGCTATGTTATGTTCTATGAAGCAAAAACATAGTTTACATATACTTTTAGCTATGAGTCCCTCTGAAATAGATTGTTTTAGAAATAAACTAAAAACAAATATAGAAAGCTGTATAGAAAAATATACAACACCTTCCTAAATAGACATTTTGCATAAGTTCATAGAAAGACAAGTATAAATATCATGAAGTATAAAATTAGAGAGCATATAGAAGAACTCGATTTAGTTGTAAATATCAAGGATACATATCCTAAGTGTTTATTAGACATGAAAAAAAACAAAGCATATCATGAGCGTGTATTTTACACATATTTGCAAACAAATAACGTCCATTTAATAGCATATCATTGTACCCGACTAACAGATTTTGAAATTAATGAAATAAAAACTAACGGCTTAAACTATGGCGGAAAGGATCTCTTATATAAAAAAATCGAAAATCTACCGGAATCTTGCAATGATATAAAAGATGATTTATTAAAGCATGTTGAAGGTTTGAGACACACCCAAGCCGATCAATCTATATATGTTTCATTTGGAAACCTTGATTTGGACAATAAAATTGCTTCGTACGAAACATTCACCGAACATTGGGGGGGCGAAAGTATCTATAATTTTTATGACAATCCAAACAGCAGTCATAATCAACATTTGCAATATATAAAAAATAAATTGCATGATATTTCCACGCCTTGTATTATTATATTACGATGTCCTCCAAACGTTTACGATGCTCTTTCTCGATGTGTTTTTTACAATAATTTCATGACGAAAAGTATTAAAACACTTTTTGATTCGTTAAATTTGGAAACTTTCGTTCCCGAAGTAATTGATGTTGTCAAATTAACCGAATATTCAGGACTTGATTATTCGTAAAGGCACACAATACTTCCTCCTTAAAGTAACAAAAAATATAGGACGGTTTGAGCTTTCACTCAAACCGCCTTATCCTCAAGGATTCCTTACAATATTCGAACCTTGCAGGCTCTTGCTCCCCCCTCACGGGGGATGATACGCTACGCTGAAAAGACATCTGTTTTTTTCTTAACGGAAATAGTCACCCTACGTTATTTCGGCGGGAGCAAGCTGTCTGCCCTACGTTATCAAATTGATTTCTCCGCCAAAAAAACACAGCCCGAAAGGCTGTGTTTTTGTTTGTTAATCCGATACTTCCTCTGTGAATTCCCAATCGTAAACCGTATAAATACCGGTTTTTTCATTGATTGTTGCCGAAAGCTTCATGGCACTTCCCTCTTTCACAAAGAAGATTCCTTCGTTCGCTTCGTTAAACTCCACGCGATACACTTTGCCATCCTCAGCAGTCAGGTAATAGTAGGTAACACCCGAAAGTGTGCGCACCTGAACATCGGCCACTGTTATCTCGGTAACGTTTTCGGTATTGTTCTCAGAACCCGAAGTATCCACTCCGTTTTGTGAAAGAAGCTTGATATACGCAGAAATGGCAGACGCCTGTGTTTCACCCGTCGCCACAAGATTGTACTGCTCAACGTTGACAAGTGCGTACAGTTTTACAAGCTGATTGGCATCCTTGAGTACCATGATATAGGTCGGCTCACCTGCAATGTTCACAAGTGCCGGGAAAGAAGCATCATAGCCCTTTTCCTGTACTTCACCTTCTGCCGCGCCCATAGCCGAATATTCCTCAGCACCGATCACGGGATAGAACTTATATTCACCCGTTCTCGCGCAAGAAAGAATAAAACCGATATTCGATTCATCCGCCGTCACCGAGGTCACACCGGTAAAATACCAAACGTCATCGTCAAGCATCAAATAACCAAAGTCATCGGTGGTTTGCTTGCAATTCTTCTGACCGATAATGCTGTTCCAATAGCCGCCGGAATACAAGCCTTTCCAGTCATACTTTTCACAAGCAAGATATCCGTCATATACCACGTCAACCCATTTCGGCACATTCGCCACATCATACAGCGTGCTGCTTCCGTTAATCGGATTAAAGATAATGACCTCCGAAATATCCATCGCGCCGAACAGTCCAACCTTAGGAGAAGAACAGGAAACAATATAGAAAGGATTTCCCTCTTCATCCACTTCAAAGCTGATGTTATCAAAAATCTTGGTAGGATAGTCAAAACGAAGTTTTCTTTCAAGGTTTTCGCCGAAATACGCGCTTTCCGAATAGACCATGTTCTTGGCAAGCTTTTTGTATTCCGCTTTGTTACCCACCGCATCCACCATGATATAACCGGGAATGCCGCTGTCTTTGTTGTTCAGCCATTTGAAAAAGCCGTCATAACCGAGATCGGAAACCTTCATGGGTCTTCCCTGATAGTTGATCTGCGTATATTTGTCACTCAGCACAAACTGTGAAACCACGTCAGACAAAACGCCAAGCTCGCGCGCACCGAGTCTTTGCGCGGAAACAGTGTCAAGAAGTGCGATGTTGGTTACCTCATCCACCTCGGGCATATCGGTAGCAAACACCTCGTCATTCACTTCAATGACATCAGCATAGCTGGTTGCATTGAAAACCGTGGAAGAAAATAACGTACCCAAAATGATGACCACAAGCGGAACCGGAATCAGCAAGGTATAGATCAAGGAAAAACGATTGTTTTTCACAAAGCTGACAGGACGGCTTTTCCCTTTTATATTGATGTGTGCCGAATCGTGATGTTTCTTTTTGCCAAAATGAAAGACCCCCATCACCAAACCGTAGATGATCAGCACAAGCATCAGGAAAAACCAAAAGCTTCTGCTGAAAATGTTAATTGGCGGCAACATCAAGTAAAAGAGCAAAAAGTTAATCAGTGTTGCCACTAAAAAACCGCCCACCGTGCGAAGTACTTTTTTCACCGTATCGTTCTGAATCATATAAACCCCTTTCTCATTTACAAAAAATGATTGATTTTACACTTATTATACATGCCAAATCTCTCTTTGTCAATCACTTCACAGAGTTTTCAGATTGCAAAAAAATCACCGCACAAAGCGGTGATTAAAGACAGCCGTATTCATTCAGCATCTCTTCTATGTAAGGGTAGCGTTTTCTGAAAACGCCACGGTTTTGCATATCCAAAAGCTCACTGCAGGAAATGATTTTCACTTCGCTGACCTCATCATTCTGTGCCACAATGTCTGCAAGTGATACGTCGCGGCGAAAGACCCACACATCACAAATGGCTTTGGCACCAATCGGATACAAACGCTTATACCGTTTGTAAAGCTTGCCTTCTTCCGGTTTCAAAATCAGCCCAAGCTCCTCTGAAACTTCACGAAGCACCGCTGTTTGAGAATCTTCACCGGCTTTGGCACACCCGCCCGTACACTCCCACGAGCCGCCAAAAGATTTCCCTTTCTGCCGTTTTGAAATAATCACTTGATTATCAGAAGAAATGATCCATGCATAAACCACCAGATGATATTCATGAACACCAAGATCGTGTTTACCGCGCACAGCAATTCTATCTTTGATCAAAAGATAGTCCTCGCCGTAAACATCCCACAGCTCATGCATAGCTCCCACTCCTTTCAACTACCTTGTCATGCAATTGTGATACAATCTGACAAAACTTTCCATTTCATTTTAGCATATTGATTCATACTTGTCAAGATTATATCGTTATATCGCTTCTCAATATTTCGCGTCTCACCGAACGCAGAAAATCACTTGACATCGCAAAGCGGTCAATTTCCTCAGGTGTCAGATCAAGCTCCACAACACGCTTGATTCCCTCTCGTCCAATGAGACAAGGCACGCCCACATATACATCCTCTTCGCCATACTCACCCTCAAGCATCGCCGAAACGGTCAGAATGCTTCTTTCGTTCGAAAGAATGGCTCTCACAATACGAAGAATCGAAAGGCCGATTCCGTAATAAGTCGCGCCTTTTGCCTCAATGATTGCCTGAGCCGCTGTCCGCACATTCTTCTCGATCTCATTTAGATCCGAAAGGCAGAACTGGTTTTCTTCACTTTGACAAATCGAAAGCACGCTCTTGGTAGAAATATACGCCTGTGACCACGGAACAAATTCCGAATCGCCATGCTCTCCCATCACGTAAGCGTGCACATTGCGGGGATCCACGCCAAAATAACTGCCGATCTCATAGCGAAGCCGTGCGGTATCGAGTGTTGTTCCCGTTCCAATTACACGAGAAGACGGAAACCCCGAGCACCGTCTCACAATATCGGTCATAATGTCCACGGGATTTGTCGCAATCAAAAAAATACCGTCAAAACCGCTTTTGCAGACCGAATCGGTAATCGAAGACAAAATGCGTGCATTCCGCCGCAGAAGTGCAATTCGCGATTCACCCGGTTTTTGCGCCACGCCTGCGGCAATCACCACAATATCCGCATCCGATAACGCATCGTAATCCGCGGCGTAAATTTTCATATTTCCACCCGAAAAAGCAAGCCCGTGATTGAGATCCATCGCCTCGCCCTCGGCTCGTTTCTCATCGATATCCACAATCACAAGCTCATCACATACATGACTGTAAACAAGCGCGTACGCAAAGGACATTCCCACCATACCCGCGCCTACAATGGCAATTTTCCGTCTGTCCGAATAATACTGCATAGTGCCTCCCTATCAAACGCCAAAGAAAAAACCTTCGGCAAAAAGCTGTTTTTCAACAGTTTTCCACGCGAAGGTTTTTTTATGCAATTTATGGCTGATCGAAAAGCAAAAGATTTCTTAGAATCGTCTTCTTCCCGCGCCAGGAATAGGCACGATGAGCAAATTCATCTTCACTCATATTCTCAACCGTCTCCGGCGTCAGATGCGCAATCAAGTCTTCCTTGAAATAGGCAATCGGCGTAATTTCGGCATTTCGAGAGTGCGGACACACCTCTTGGCAAATATCGCATCCCCAAACCGAACCGAGGGACGCAATCTCGTCTTTCTCATCCCTCGTCAGTTCTCCTTTTTTCTGTGTCAAAGCGGAAAGACAGGTTTCTTTTTTGGGACAAGATTTTAGACACAGACCGCATTTTTCGCATTCAAGCATGCCAAAGGATGCAAGTGTTCCGATCTTGTCATACGGAATGCTTGTCAAGAACTCACCGATGAAAACGTAAGAGCCGTACTTTTCTGTGATCAAAAGCGAATGCATGCCGAGCATACCCAGCCCCGCCTTTGCGGCAGCTGCCCTCTCGTCTATCGGAGAATTGTCGGCAAACGCGGCAAAATCCGCCGTAGGATACAGCTTTTGAAGCTCGTTTTTTACCTCATCGGAAAAAGTTCGAAAGAAAAAATGATAATCCTTTGCCACCGCATAACGCGAAAGATTTCTTTTGTCAAACTCCCCCGCGTAATACGGAATGGCAAATATAATCACACTCTGCGGTGTAAAAGAAAGCTGAGCGATCTTTCTTGGGAATAAGACGCTGACTTCTGAAAAAGGAATGACTTCAGCATATGCAATGTCACGCTCAGCAAAAATCTTTTGTAAAGCTTCTACCATACTCAGCGCGCTTTGGTGCGAACCTCTTCGCAAATCTTCAGGAAAAATTCATCCTGCGTCATGGCACCAAGATCACCCTTGTCACGCGATGTGACCGAAACGGTAGCGTTTTCCACTTCCTGTGCGCCGATCACAATGCGGTACGGCACTTTGCCAAGACGGGCTTCGCGAATCTTGTAGCCAATGGTTTCGTTTCTGTCGTCCACTTCCACGCGCATACCAACGGCAGAAAGCTTGTCGGCAAAAGCACGAGCGTAGTCGTTCTGTTCTGTTCCGATCGGCAGGATCTTCACCTGAACGGGCGCAAGCCATGTGGGGAACGCGCCGGCATACTTTTCAATCAAAAGCGCAAGCGTTCTTTCGTAGCAGCCGATCGAAGTACGGTGAATGATACAAGGATGCTTCTTCACGCCATCGCGGTCAACGTATTCCATGCCGAACTTTTCAGCAAGCATTTGGTCGATCTGAATGGTGATGAGGGTATCTTCCTTGCCGTACACGTTGCGAATCTGAATATCAAGCTTCGGACCGTAGAATGCCGCTTCACCGATACCGACCTTATAGTTAATGCCAAGCTCATCGAGAATACGCTTCATCATGCCCTGCGCTTCATCCCACTGCTCGGGCGTGCCGATATACTTTTCGGTATCGGCAGGATCCCACTGCGAGAAGCGGTAGCTGACGTCTTCAAAAAGACCGAGGGTCTTGAGCATAAAGTTGGTCAGATCAAGGCAAGCTTCAAATTCCGATTCCAGCTGTTCAGGGGTACACATTAGGTGACCTTCCGAAATGGTGAACTGACGCACACGGATCAAGCCGTGCATTTCACCCGACGATTCGTTACGGAAAAGTGTCGATGTTTCGTTGTAACGCAAAGGCAGATCACGGTAGGAACGACCCTTGGTAAGATATGCCTGATACTGGAAGGGGCAAGTCATGGGACGGAGGGCAAACACTTCCTTGTCCTTTTCGGGATCGCCGAGAACAAACATACCGTCGCGATAGTGATCCCAGTGACCGGAGATCTTGTAAAGATCGCTTTTAGCCATAAACGGAGTCTTTGTCAGCTGCCAACCGCGCTTCTGCTCTTCATCTTCCACAAAACGCTGCAGAGTCTGAATCATACGCGCGCCCTTGGGAAGCAGAATCGGAAGACCCTGACCGATCAGCTCGGAGGTGGTAAAGAGTTCAAGCTCACGGCCAAGCTTGTTATGGTCTCTCTTTCTCGCTTCTTCAAGCATGGTAAGATGTGCGTTCAGCATATCCTTCGAGGGGAATGCTACGCCGTAGATATGCTGGAGCATCTTGTTTTCGCTCTTGCCTTCCCAATATGCACCGGTGCACTGTGTCAGCTTGTACGCCTTGACGGCACCTGTCGAGAAGAGATGCGGACCCGCGCAAAGATCCACAAATTCACCCTGACGGTAGAAAGAAATGTCCTCGCCTTCGGGAATTCTGCCAATCAGAAGCACCTTGTAGGGCTCGTTCTTTTCTTCCATCAGCTTGATGGCTTCGTCTCTGGGAAGCGTAAAACGCTCGATCTTCAAATTTTCTTTGACAATCTTCTTCATTTCGCCTTCCAGCTTGTCCAGCGCTTCACGGGTAAAGGGCTCTTCGGCATCCACATCGTAGTAGAAACCGTCTTCCACAGAAGGACCAATGGTCAGCTTCGCGGTGGGATACAGACGCTTCACCGCCTGCGCCAAAATATGCGATGCCGTGTGGTTGAAAACGCCCTTGCCTTCCTTGTCGGCAAATGTTAAAGGAGCAAGACGGCAGCCCTCGGTAATGGGCGCGGTCAGAGCAACCGTTTCACCGTCAAGAAGCTCCGCAATCACCTCGCGTGTCATAAGACCGGCTTCCTTGATAGCATCATAGGCTGTCAAAGCTGCTTCGGTAACAAATTCATTGTCATTCAGAATGATTTTCATAAAATTCACCTCTATATAGAATTATCAGTTTCAAAAACAAAAACACCCCGAACAAATCTCTTTGTTCGGGGTGTAGATCACAAAATCCGCACGGTTCCACCCGAGCTTTCACTCAATGATATCAAGTTGTAAAGAAAGCGGTGGTACCCTTTACCCCATCGTCACGGCTTTTCAGCTACCGCCGCTCTCTGAAGACTCTGAAAAAGTAAAGGACGTGTCCCTTTCTGCAGAATATACATCACTTATACCACAAAAACAGCATTCTGTCAAGTGGTTTTGCGAGGAAAACTCCCTTTTTCCGCTTATTTATACTGCTCAAGATGCGCAATAAACTTAGGTGTCCACCATACACGGTAGCCAAGCAAAGTAGGATGAATTGAGTCGGACATATATCTCTTGTAATCCGCTTCGGAAACTGCATTCATTTCTTCGTCATTCCAAAGGTCAATGATGCCGATGCCCCACTTTTTTTGCACTTCGTAAAGCGCCTCTACCATTTTTTCGTACAAAGCACTTTCGTATTTGGTGCCGGTGTAGAACGAAACCTCGCATCCCCAAGTCTCTTTTGCCACAGCAACAATATACTCAATCGCACCCAAAATCGATGCTGTGTTCATCGCCGTTTTTGAGGTGGACTTGATCACTTTGCCGAGCGGCTTTTTTTGTGTTGCATCGTTGGTGGAAAGTTGAACGATCAGATGATCTACCTTGGTATCTTTATATTTGGCAACGAGATTGTTCTCAAACCGCTTGACGTACGAGGAATCGCCGTTGTCAACAAGCGTTGTTCCCGAAACCGCTTCTTTGATCACGTTGCAATTGCCTTGCAATTTGATAAACTCCACAAAAGACTTACCGCCCGATGCCGAGCCGTAGGTCACAGACGAGCCAAGGAACATAACGGTTTTGCCGTCAAGCGGATATACCTTCGGTGTATTGTCTTCGGTGGTAACGGGTGCTGTAGTCGTTTCAGGTGCCGCCGTTGCGGTGGTCACAGCAGTGGTGGTTTCAGTTGTCATAACAGTCTCCTTTGCGGCGGTAATGTCTGTGGTGTTTTTCTGGGCTTCTGTTGTTACGGCAGGCTCACTGCCGCAAGAAACAGCAAACCAAACAATAAGTAACAACACGGTCAGCAAAACCATAATCTTCTTCATCGTTCAAGCTCCTTTTCAACAAGTTCAGCAAGGTCTGTCACAACATGGGTCGCAATCTCTTTGATGCTGTCAATGGCATTGGCAACTGCATAGCTGCGAAAAGCCTTGATCATGTCATAATCGTTGCTGTTGTCTCCTACCGTTGCCACATCGTCGTGCGATCCGCCAAAGACCAAAAGCAAGTCTTCCACCCCGGTGGCTTTGTTCACACCATGCGGCACAATATCAATGCAATAGCCGTTTCGCAGCGCCGTAACCTTGCCTGCAAATTTTTCATTGATCAGATCGGTCAACTCTTCGGCAAGCTGCACGTCGCGGCAAACAGTCGAAAGCTGTGTAAAAGGCTTGATCTGATCAAATTCATCAAGAATCACAAAGCGATCATCGTCTTTGTAGCGGCTCTCTTTTCGCTCTTTGGTGCAAATAAACACCTCGTCACCGAGATCGTTGACACATACGTAACGGCAATCATACTGCAACACAAAGGTCGCAACGTCCATAATACAATCGGGATCTCCCATATGTACCTTCAAAGGCTTTCCTTCGCCGTCGCAAATCACGGCACCGTTGTTGGCAACCAAAAAATCGCATTTCAGATTTTCATATTCAACACAGTACGCAAGATTTTGGATCCCGCGACCGCTGACAATACCGAATTTATTTCCGAGTGATTGCCAATGGGCGAGTGCATCACGAACATTCTGTGCAATTCCGTCACGATAATGGATCGTACCGTCAAAATCACTTGCAATAAACTTCATTTTTTTGCTTCCTATCTTCGTTTTTTGACATAAAATTATACTTCAATTATACAAGATAATCAACAAAAAATCAAGTCTCTTTGCCGTAATTTTTTCATGGAAACATAGAAAGAACCTTCCAAAAAAGAAAAACAAGCGCTTCCGACGCATACCGTCGGATACGCTTGTTTTCAACTACATGGCATCGCAAGGTTCTTCTTCCGCTTTCCTTTGGCTGTATTTTAACCGCGTGGCTTCCCCGCCCCTTACGTGACGCTCGTTTTTATTGATTTCCAAAAGCTCTTTAACCTGTTCAAAAAGCGCATGATTCTCTTTTTCAAGGATCTTGGTCACATCCTTGTGAACGGTAGATTT
The DNA here is from genome assembly GCA_017532025.1 of Clostridia bacterium. Classification (GTDB taxonomy): domain Bacteria; phylum Bacillota; class Clostridia; order Oscillospirales; family CAG-272; genus RGIG1993. Next base: position 12,559 of record JAFXJX010000078.1, read on the forward strand.
TGAAATACCGAAAACCCCTGCCGCAGACCGAACCGTTGCTCGGGTTTCAATCATATACTTTGCAATGACCTCGCATCTTTTGCCGGTGGAATACATCATATATCGTACCTTCTTCGTTAAGCTGTCGCAACATATATATGCAAAGCCCTGCGATGATAGGCATATTATGAAAGAAAAAAACAAGATCTTTGCAGAAAGACTTGCACCGAAACCTTCTTTATGCTATACTAATTCTATCAAAACTCTCAAAAAAGGATTTTTTATGAAACGAACCGTCGCTCTCTTGCTTCTGGCTATCACTCTTTTTTCTGTTTGCTCCTGCGGGGATTCAAATGACAAAACCTTTACACAGGATGAATTTTCAATCACGCTTTCGGAAGACTATGGTTTAGTGCCTCGCGTTTCCTACTTTGTTTCCTATGAAACAGCCGATAAAAGAGCAGTTCTTGTCACACGCAACAAAAAAGAAACAGTTGAAGAAGTTGCCGGCAAAACCGACCTTTCCATCATGGAATATGCCACCCTCGTCATCACAATCAACCAAAAGGGCGAGAATCCGCACACCAAAGACGATCTGACCTATTATACTTACACCTCTCTTACCGACGGCATTCACTACACCTATCTTGTCACAGTCCACAAATCGAGTGACGCTTTTTGGCTTGTGCAATTCGTTTGCGAAACCAAAGAATATAACGATATGAAAGACACCTTTTTCCGCTACGCCAAATCGGTTTCATTTGACGAAACATAAAAAAGATCGGCAGAAATCTGCCGACCTTTTTGCTTATGAACCAAAACGGCTTTCAATCACCTTGCCCGTGCCGCATGGGGAGTATTTCCAATAATCGATATGCTCTTTTTCGGGAGAAACGAAATAGGAGAACATGGCACTTCCCGTCTCGCTCTTCCCTCCGACCGATTGACACGACTCCATGCCCTTGCAGGAATCAATGATCACAAGCTTGATCTTCATGCGCTCGGGTATGATGTTCTTGATATACACCGCCACCGTCTGCCCCACCGCAATGTCCGAGCGATACTCGGCAAGCCCGGCAAGATTGGGCGAAAGCTCAATGAAAACGCCGTAGTCTTCAATTGAGCGAACAATGCCCATCACCGTCTGCCCGATCTTAAAACAGGCAACGTTTTCTTCCCACGTACCGAGAAGTTCCTTGTGCGTCACGTAAATGCGTGCGCTCTCGGGGTCAATGCTCTTCACCACCGCTTTGATCGTCATACCCACGTAGAATCGATCGCGCGGATGCGAAATGCGTGAGACCGAAATGCAATCAATCGAAAGAAGCGATGGGATACCGCAGCCAATATCCACAAAAGCACCAAAATGCTCAAGATGCGTGATTTTGGCAGGAATGATATCACCGCTGACAAGCGTCATCAGATAACGGTTCAGGCACTCAATCTGCGCCGCACGGCGCGAAAGGATGGCAAAAGGATTTCCCTTTTCATCCTGACGGATGGCAAGCACACGAAAAGCAACTGCCTTACCAACGCGGGAGATAATGGCAATATCTTTTTGTGTTTCACCCTCAGCCGTGTAACTGACCTCGTTTTTATACATGATCCCTTTCATACAGCCAAGATCCACAATCAGATTCAGAGAGCCGTCGCAGAGTGTGGCAACGCCCTCTAAAATCTTTCCCTGCTGCATTGCACGCTCGAGCGCTGCGGGAGAAGAAAGCGCCTCGCGGTTTTCGGCTGTGCCAATCAGTGCGCCTTCGGGTAAGTAATGATTTTCCGACATATTCAATACCTCTTTCTTTTTTCCGATTCAAACGGAAAATACAAATTTCCTTTTACACAAATGTATGAGGGATCCCGGACAGATATACCACCCTCACGGCATTTCTATTATCTCATGGCAAAAGAGGCAATTCTTGTCGGATTGTGCGAAGAAAAAACAAAAAAACAATTGTAAATAAATTTGTCAACACAAAAATCGAAACGAGAGATAACAAGACTTAACAAGAGAATAAAAGAGCATTTTTTGCTATTTTTGCAAATTGAAAATATTTTTGTAAAAAAACGCTTGACAAAGCCATTTTGATATGATATACTCCCATTCGTGGAAAAAATATGTATAAACACAAGGAGAAACAAGATGTCCAAGTCTTACATGGCAAAACCCGAGACTGTTGAGCGCAAATGGTATATCATTGACGCTGCAAACAAGCCCCTCGGTAGAACAGCAGCTCTTGCCGCTACCATTCTGAACGGCAAGCATCGCCCCGAATACACCCCCCACGTTGACTGCGGTGAATATGTTATCATCATCAATGCTGAAAAGGCAGTTCTCACCGGCAAGAAACTCGATCAGAAGCACTACTATCATCACTCCGGCTACGTTGGCGGTCTGAAGGATGTTAAGTACAGAAAGCTCATGGAAACCAAGCCTGAGCTCGCTATGTCCCTTGCAGTTAAGGGCATGCTTCCCAAGAACTCGATCGGCGTTAAGAGCCTCACCCGCCTTAAAGTTTACAGAGGCGCAGAGCACAACAACGCAGCTCAGAAGCCCGTTGCTTACGAAGGCTAATAGGAGGTAAAGAAGAATGACTTATACAAGTGCAAAGCCCTACTTCTACGGTACGGGCAGAAGAAAAAAATCGGTTGCAAGAGTTCGTCTTGTTCCCGGCACAGGCAATGTTACCATCAATGGCAGAACGATCGATGATTACTTCGGTCTTGAAACCATGAAGCTTATCGTAAACCAGCCCTTCGGCGTTACCAACACCGTTGGCAAGTTCGATATCATCTGCACCGTTATGGGCGGCGGCTTCTCCGGTC
>JAFXJX010000079.1 GCA_017532025.1 Clostridia bacterium
TACTTTCCAGGAGTCTACGAGCACTACAGGAACGATGGGACACTTAGCCATCAGTGCAGATTTGAAACAACCGGCTTTGAACTCCTGCAGGTTGTTACGATTGTTTTTGTAACCGCCAGGCACACATCGTAGAGGGAATGCTTATGCTTTTGGCATATTCACTGGGACTTGGCATCCCGTTCGTTCTCAGCGCGGTGCTGATCGATTATCTGAAATCGGCATTTAACTGGATCAAGAAAAACTATAAGGTCATCAATATCGTCAGCGGCAGTCTGCTTGTTGCAATCGGTGTTTTGATGGCAACGGGAATGCTCGGACGGTTTCTGAGTCTTCTCGGATAAGGAGGAATTATGAGTAAGAGGAAAAATATAATTATACTTGTGTTGGTGTTTGTTCTTCTGATTGGCGGTGCTTCGGTGCTTTATACGCAGCTCAGCAAAGACGATGCTCCCGACGGGCTGCTGAATCAAGGCGATCAAGAAAAAAATGACAACGAAAACCAAAATGATAAATCAGGCACGGACGATACGAATCAGCAACGGACGAAAGCTCCCGACTTCGCTGTTTACGATGGATCGGGAAACAAAGTCAATCTGTCGGATTATGTCGGTAAGCCGATCGTGTTGAATTTCTGGGCAAGCTGGTGTGGTCCTTGTCAAAGCGAGATGCCTGACTTCCACGAAAAATATCTGGAGCTTGGGAACGAGATCCATTTCTTGATGGTCAATATGACCGGCGGACGTGAAACGCTCAGTAGTGCAAAGGCGTTTGTTTCAGAAAAAGGATATACTTTTCCGGTGTTCTATGATACAGACTCCCATGCGGCAACCGCTTACCGTGTATATTCCTTGCCTACCACATACTTTATCGATGCAGAGGGATATTTGATTGCACAAGCGACCGGAGCGGTTTCTGCGGATACGCGTCAAAAAGGAATTGATATGATAAAATAAAAACACGAAATACGGGGCGGAAACCGGTATGGTTTCCGCCCTTTCGCCGGTGGGTGCGCGATGCAAATCTCAACATTGTGTTGTACGCAAAACTTGAAATTTGCACAGTTTTTTTTGAAAAAAGCAAGAAATGTGTTGAGAAGGAATGCGTTACCGTAGGGAGTGTTAAAAATCTGCAATGAGTTTATTTTATACCAAAACGGTTTATGCGGAGATGGAAAAATACTGAGTTTTCAAGGATAATATTGATTTCTGTCTTAAAAAATCGTTGGTGCAAAAATATACCGAATCATAATGTTGTTTTTGCGTGTTCTCTCTATTTGCTGAATGAAAAACTTCCAAAAATTACATTTGATATTTTTTGCGCGTCGAGTCAAACTATGGGTGCGGTTGACAGACCGCAAAAAAATCGTGACGGACACGGTAGCGTGTCGGAAACAAGGAGTGGAAAAACAGTTATGGCTAACAAGCACGTAGTTCCCGCAGCCAAAGAGGCTATGGAAAAGTTCAAGATGGAAACCGCCAACGAAGTCGGCGTGAACCTGAAGCAGGGTTACAACGGTGACCTGACCTCCAAGCAGGCCGGTTCCATCGGCGGCCAGATGGTCAA
>JAFXJX010000080.1 GCA_017532025.1 Clostridia bacterium
CAATTGAAGTTGTAATTTCCTTTTTCAAAAGAACATAACATAAGATCCCGTAATAATCTTGTTTAAGATTTGCATATTCGGGTAAATCTTGTGTATTACTTTGCGAAGCAACCGCAGGTATTAGATAATTATTTGCTATTGCAAGCATTTTATCAATAGTTGGATATTTTTTACGCAATTCATTATCTAATCTTTGCGCTTCGAATAAATTTTCCATAGTTGTTGTAGTTGATAAAACAGTATTGATTCTATTAAGATCATTCGCCACATCGGATAATTCGTGTGCTTCGTGTGCAATTTTAATTGCTTGGCTAACTAAGTTGGGATTAAAATGTATCATTTTTCACTCCGCAGTTTGATTTTATAAAAATACTTTATTTATAATCTTTGAAAGAATTTTTTCATCTAATTTAATATCATCCAACAAGAGAATATATATCATAGCTCTTAGTAATCTGTATACCTCAATTTCGTTATCACCTAAAGGATTTATCGTTCCATGCGCTAATTTATTTCTATATTCAGCATAAATTTTCCCGTAGTTTTGGTTAGATGATGTCTTAAGAATTTTTGGATTGCTGTTTAAAACAAAGTTGAATTTTTCTTCCAAAACACCCTCATATCTTGCAATATGTTCTTCAAAATCCGAAAAATATTTTTTCTCCTTTTTGGTTAACTTCGTCTTATCTATTGATTGAACCGTATTTTGAATTAGTGATTTGACATTCTTAAAATTGACATTTTCTTTTTCCTTAAAATCAGGATTGATTTCGGTAAAGAGCCCCTCAAAACATAAAGCCAAAGATAACCACTTACTGGGATCTGTTACATTTCTTTCTTGAAAATTAGCAGGATAGTAAAGAGATAGTCTTTTATCATTATTTCTAAGGGAAGATACCTTTTTGAAAATTAATCCAAGTTTTTCTTTTGGCAAATCATCGGCAATAATGGTATTTCTGGTGTTTCCGTCATATGAAGATGCATTGGTAAAAATAATTACCTTTGCAACTTGCGAAAATTTGCCTGTAGAATCTTTCGTTTCAAGAAGAATTTTCTCAAAAGGAATATTTTTGTTATAATTAACAAATGACAAAAAATCATACAAATAAAGATAATACTTGCATATATCGTTAGGCATTCGTTTATTTGAAAAGCAATAAGAAAAACTGGTTATTAAATCTCCTATTTTTTCTGTATCATCTTTTGTATTGATATATCTCGCTATATTCAATTCGCAAATAGTCACTTCGTCAAATTTAAATGCAATGCTTGTTTCTTCAAATGGCTTTAAGATAATAGACATTGCACCGTTCCACTCTTTAGCCAAAAAGCCAAGATCACTTGACTGTTTGTCAATTGCATTTTGAGGGGAGTAAAATGTATTTATTGCCTCAGAGTAAAAAGTCATTCTGTCAAAAGAAAAGTCACAAGGTTCTCCAACATTTCCAACAGAAACAGCATAGCCCTGAATTGAAAAAATTGTTTTAGCATTAAATGCCGTTGAAATGAGGTGACAATTTATAAACAAAATATTGCGATTATCCGACGTAACACCTCGTATAGATGAATAATCTTTTTCTATATATTCCTCCGAATTTTGAAATGCTTGCTGAACTATATGTACATAATGTCCATCAAGTAAAAACGGGAAGATTTTACCATGCAATTCTAAGTTTCCATATACAGTTTGCGACATCTATTTCACTCCTGTTTTAATACACAAAAATTTCTTACGATATCTGAATTAGTATCAATTACTTCGTTAACTCTTGATACATCTTCATTAATTCTGCCACACAAGTGCTCTCCGTCATAGTCTTTACATCAAATCCGTATGCCTGCATCACGATGCGGTCGTTTGCTTGGTGTGCTTTGCGGAGCTCGGGCGGCATAGCAACTTCATCGTAAAGGTCTGCCAAAGAGCAATCGGGGTAAAGCGCGCGGGCGTCAAGAATAGCCTGTGCTGTTTCCTCAATCTTCTTTTTCTGTTCGGCGGTAGGATTGCACCAAGGAAAGTTGTTATACACAACTGAACCACTATATCTATATCTCATCTCTAAGCGACCGGCAACAGTTCTCATCCAAGCATTGTGAACATTAGATGTTAACACACCAAAATGATATAACGTTGCGCCACAAATAATTGCACACGCGTCAGAGGCAATCACCTCTGGCTCCATAAATCCTATTGGTATATATTTTCTGTTTTCAGATGAATGCCTTGGTATGATAAGATAGTTTTCGTCTGTTTGCGGTGTTGAAAAGAAAAGATATGGTTTCTCGGCTGATTTACGTGTTGGCTCAGCAGAGCTATTCTCTCTAAACTGTTTAATCGCAAGCAACCTTTTAGCAATTTCCTTGTTTTTTCTATACAGTGCAGGAGATACGCCTTTTAACCACAAACAATATCTTTCAATATCGTTATTTAAAAAATCTTTTGCTCCTACATAACGTCTAATGCACGGTGCTACAGCTGGATCATTAGCGACAAGCGCATCTCTTTCTTCTTTGGAGAGTATGAAATTTCCATCATCTGTAGGTTGGTTTCCTTTTGTCATCTTAGGAACATCGCAAATCGGCTTACTTCTACTTGTTACAAAAACAGTTGGCGCATTTATCAAATAGCCGTTGATATTATCAACGAATTGAAAATGATCGCCATCGAACAATTTTTTCTTTCCCAAATTTTCTTCAACACTAAATCCAACGATTACACAGTGAACATGGGCTTTAAGGTTAGCTTCACTGTCCCAACGAAAAGTTCTATAAGCAAAGTTTATATGAATGCCATAATGAGTAAACAAAGTTTCCCAAAGAGGTGATACCTGCTCACCTTGTGTAATACTGTTGGTTGATACTAATGCTACTCTTACATTGGTTCCTTGCATAATTTGGGCAGCTTTATGATACCAAGCTCCTACATAATCAATACTATTAGATAATTTGATTTTACCAAAAATAGCTACTGCATCATCTTTTTGTTCTTTTGTCATCATTGATGCCCCAACAAACGGCGGGTTACCCATAATATAATTGAGCTTGTCCTTCGGCACGACACTTTCCCAATCAATGCGGAGTGCATTGCCTTCTACGATGTTGGCATAGGATTTCAGCGGCAGAAAATCGAGATTGGCGTTTAGAATCTCCTCGGTTTCTTTCATCATCTGCGATTCGGCAATCCAAAGGGCAGTGGTTGCAACAGTTACAGCGAAGTCGTTGATTTCAATGCCATAAAACTGGCCGATGGATACCTTGATTACGTCACCGAAATCGAGTACGATCTGATCGGCATAAATCAGCTTGAGTGCTTCATTCTCCAAACGGCGCAGGGAAATATAGGTTTCGGTGAGGAAGTTGCCTGAGCCGCAAGCAGGGTCAAAGAATGTCAGTTTTGATAGCTTTTCGCGAAAGGCTTCAGCTTTATCTTTGCGCGTTTTTGTTACTTTGATTGCCTTAATTGTATCAAATTCCTCGCGAAGCTCGTCAAGGAACAAGGGGTCGATGACCTTGTGGATGTTTTCAATTGAGGTATAGTGCATACCGCCGCTACGTCGTGTTTCGGGGTTCAAGGTGGATTCAAATACCGCGCCGAAAATCGTGGGGCTGATCTGCGACCAGTCGAAGTCTTCGCTTGCTTTGTGCAAGAGAATATCAACAATCTCCTGTGTAAAGTTGGGAATTTCGATATTTTCATCGGCAAATAAGCCCCCGTTGACATACGGGAAAGAAGCCAACACTTCATCCATATAGGGATCACGGTTCTCAAATTTGGTGTTAAGAACCTTGAAAAGATCAATGAGAGCGCGGCGGACATCTTTGGGCGCATGATTTTTGATATAGTTATGGAATTTCAAGTGCTCGCCAAAGATGCCAGAATCCTCTGCATACAGGCAAAACACAAGGCGCACGCAAAGAATATTCAGGCTATGAAGCGATGCTTTGCTATCGGGGTGGATGTATTGTTTGAGAATGGCATCGTAGAGTTTGCCAACAAGTTCGCCCGCTTGAATCGAAACTTGTTCTTCACGGTGCAACAGCTCGCTCTTTTCCTCTACGAGAAATTGCAAGCGGTAGTATTCTTTGGCAAGATCTTTGAGCAAAATGCTTTCCGGCTCACCCGTTGGCTTTTCCATATCATAAATCAAAAATTCCTCAAAGTTACAGGTAATGATCCAACGAGGGCGTTGCGAATATGGCAGTGCGGCAGAATATCTCTGCGCCTGCTGAAAGGGATTGAGCAAGGTTCCGTCCGATTGACGAATAGGGCTGCGAAGGTTCAACCCTTTCTTTTTCTGCTCAATCAGAACGTGCGTTGAGGGAATATGACCGTCAATAAAGCTCGTGTGGTCAAGCTTCACGCGCTCCTCAAACAGTATAAACTTTTCGGGTTCTGCAACACCGAGAACGTCACGAACAAGGGCAAGCCAAAAGGATTGGCTATCGCTCTTTTCGTCACCGCGGTCTTTCCAATATTCAGCAAAGGCTTTCGCCGCTTTCTTTCTATCTGCTTCTGTCATTTTGCTTCTCCTTCGACACAAAGATACAAATCACTATCTTAATTATACAATTCTTTCCTTTGATTGTCAATCAAAAGTATTGGTTTATTTGTGGGTTTGTAAGGTGCTTTCATTTCTGTCACATCGCCCTCTCCCCGCATACAATGATACGAGGGAAGAGATTCCCTGAAATGAAATGACAAGGAGAAAGAAACATGGCTATATTTTCCAATCAGGCAACCTTGACCTATAACGGAAACACGACAAGCTCGAACATCGCCTACGGCGAGATTCTTGATAGATTGACAGTGACGAAAACGGCGATCGAAGGGAGTTACGCGCCGGGTGAGCTTGTGACCTATGCGGTTACGCTTCGCAACACAGGCAATGCGCCCTTGAACGGTCTTACGGTTTCAGACAACCTCGGCGGGTACGATGTCGGCGGTACGACGGTGTATCCTTTGACTTACGAGGACGGCTCGGCGACGCTGTTTATTGACGGCGTGCTGCAGCCTGCGCCTGCGGTGACGGCAGGCCCGCCCTTGGTGGTTTCGGGCATTAACCTTGCGGGCGACAGTGATGCGGTGCTGATCTATCAGGCGCGTGCCAACGAGTTTGCGAACCCGAGTTCCGACGGCGTGATCGAAAACACCGTCAGCGTGACGGGCGCGGGACTCACAGCGCCGATCACAGCAAGTGAGACTGTGACGGCGGTGTCGGCACCGAATCTGACCATCACAAAATCGATCACACCCTCTCAGGTGGTGGATAATGATCGCGTCACCTACACCTTTGTGATTCAAAACAGTGGCAATCAGCCGCTTGTGGCAACCGACGATGCGGTGATCACTGACACCTTTGACCCGATTCTTTCGGCACTTGCCGTCAGCTTTAACGGCGAGGTGTGGACGGAGGGCGTTGAGTATAACTATAATGAAGCAACAGGTCTTTTCAGCACTGTGCCCACACAGATCACGGTGCCTGCCGCGACCTACACGCAAGATCCCGTGACCGGTGCTTACAGCCTTGTTCCCGGCATTGCCACCCTTGTGGTGACCGGAACAATTTAACAGCGAAAAGGAGGGCTTTTGCCCTCCTTTTGGTTACTGTTTTTTCATTTGTCTTAAAAAGAAGAATATCGCGGCGGCAAGAGTAACGGCGGCGTAGCCGAGCACCCACCACAGGTGTGGGAAGATGCCTGAAAGATTACCCGCGAGGGCTGCTTTTTCCATTTCGACCGCGTGAACAAAGGGAAGTGCGTAGGCGACTTTTTGGAACGCACCACCGACGAGTGTTAGGTCAAACCAAGCGCCCGAAAGCCATGCCGAAAGGTTGGTGAGTAAAGCGCCGCAGATGCCGCCGACTTGTTTATCATTGAGAAGACTGCCACAGAGGAGTCCGATGCCGATATAGAGAAGCGAGATGGGCAAAATCAACAGAATGGCATACAAAATGCCGATTGTAACATCAAGACCCAAGAGGATGGCTGTGGCATAGCAGACAGCCGCTTGCACAAGGGCAATGGGCAGAACGGGCAGGGTGTAGCCGAGAATAAAACCTTTTGCCGTCATGGGTGTGGTGTAAAGCCGCTGCAAGAGAGCGCTTTTTCTGTCTTTGGCAATGACGGTTGCGGAAAAGAGAGCCATAAATGAAAGTCCGAAGACTGCGATGCCGGGGGTGAGGCTTTGTATTTCAAACAGGTTGACCGGAATGCTTCTTTGAATGGCAGACATGAGCAGAAGTAAAACGAGAGGGAAGCCAAACATAAAGGCGAGGTTTAAGGGGTCTCGCAGGATTTCCTTGGTGTTGCGTTTCGCAAAAGGGAGTATTCTCATTGTCTTGCCTCCTTTACGATACGGATGAAGGCTTCTTCAAAGCTTTGTGCGTCTGCTTTTTGCTTGATGGTATCGGGGGTATCGCAGATCAAAAGCTTGCCGTTTTTCATGATGGCAACGCGGTCGGAGAGGGCTTCGGCTTCTTCCATATAATGTGTGGTGAGAATGATTGTGATGTTGCCTTTCAGCGTGCGGATGATATCCCACATTTCACTGCGCGCGATGACGTCAAGACCAAGTGTGGGCTCGTCTAAAAATAGGATTTGCGGCTCACTGATGAGTGCCATGGCAATGCTGAGACGGCGCTGATAACCGCCCGACAGCTTGGCGGCTTTTTTGTGAATCACGGCATCAAGTTCGAGAAGCGTTGCAAGCTCGGCAATCTTTTGACTTTGTTTTTCTTTGCTGAAACCGTGAATGCCTGCGATGAGTTCAAGGTTTTCGCGCACCGAAAGGGCGGGGGCTACTGCAGTTTCTTGCGGAGAAACGGCAATCAGGGCTTTGACTTTGGCTGAATCTTTTTTGATGCTATGCCCCATGAGAAAAGCATCTCCCTTAGTGGGCGCGGTGAGGCAAGAGAGCATTTTGATGGTGGTGGTTTTGCCCGCGCCGTTGACACCGAGAAGCGAGAAAAGCTCCCCTTTTTGTACTGTGAGGGAGAGATTATCCACTGCTAAGGTGTCTTTATATTGTTTGGATAAGTTTTCGATTCTGATGGCGTCCATGGGTTAGTCCTCGATTCCATACTGTTTTTTCATGCCTTGGTAAGCGTCGGTGATCATTTTGCTGACAAGCTCCCATTCAAGATCCAAAAAATCGGTGGCAAACATGGTGGCAATGCCGTGTACAAACGCCCACATTTCCAGGTGGAAAAGGGTCGTGGTTTCGCCTTGAAGCCCTGTGTTGGTTTGCACCAAGTCGGTCATTTGATTGAAAAGCGCATCGTCATCGGCGTATTCATCGGTTTTTCGGGTACGCATATAGAGAAGCTTAAAAAGCTCTTTTTCTTCCTTGGCAAAGCGGATATACGCCATGCCGCTGGCTTTGTAAGAGGTAGGGTAGACACCGCTTGCCGTTTCGCGTTCAATGTAGGTGCGAACAAGGCTTTGGGTTTCTGCAATCACAGCGGCGCGTAAGTCATCCATCGTGGCAAAATTGGAAAAGATCGGCTGTGTGGAGCAGTTCAGTGCCCCTGCGATGCTACGGGCATTGATGGCGCTCTCTCCGTTTTGGCGTACAAGCGCGGTGGCGGTTGTGATGATATCTTGTTTGGTCACTTTAACTTTTGGCGGCATAGGGTGCTCCTTTGTATATCAACTGTTATATATCGTTTGTTATTTTATCATAACGAAAGAGGTTTGTCAAGCGTTTTTCTGTTGCATTCGAAAAAAATATGTGGTAGAATAGGGAAGAAAGTGGGTGACAGTATGAAACGGACAAAGGTAACGGTTGATTTTGAAGCATATCCCAAGGAAATCGGCGATTTACTGAAAGGCGCTTTGGTGTATGACAGTAGTTGTTCTCCTGCGGCGCGGGTGCTTTTTGTGGATCGCGATCGTGGCTATTTTGTCAAAGAAGCCTCTTGCGGAGCGCTTTTGAAAGAAGCGGAGTTGGCGAGTTTTTTTGCAAGCAAAGGGCTTAGCAGTAAGGTTCTTTTTTACAGCACTGAGACAGAGAAGGATTATCTTGTCACCGAGCGCGTGCCGGGCGAGGATGCGGCATTTGCTGCCTATCTTGAAAAGCCTGAAAAGCTTTGCGAGGTATTGGCGGACAGTATGCGGATGCTGCATGATACGGATATTCGAAACTGTCCTGTGCCGGATCGCATGAAGGACTATTTTGCCACGGTGGACGAGCGCTATCACAAGGGGATGTTTGACCCTTCGATCTATGGAGATCGGGTGTTTTTCAAAAACGCGGATGAGGCATGGCAAACGGTGCAAGCGTACAAGCATTTGTTCCAAAGCAACACGTTGATTCACGGTGACTTTTGCTTGCCGAATATTATGTTAGATAATTTCGCACTCAGTGGCTTTATTGACCTTGGCAACGGCGGGGTGGGGGATCGCCACGTGGATCTTTTTTGGTGTGCCTGGTCGCTTTGGTACAATCTGAAGACCGACAAATACACCGACCGCTTATTTGATGCCTACGGCAGAGAAAAGATCAACAAAGACATTTTGCGTGCCGTATATGCCGCCGAAGCGTTTGGGTAAATAAAAAACCTTGATACTGTTTTGTAGTATCAAGGTTTTTGCGGTTTTGAGAGCCCACCACTCTTTCAGTATAACACAAACAAAACCGTTTGTAAAGAGAAAAGTGTACAGAATGGATAATTTCTGCGTTTTGTACAAAATATTTTTGTTAACTTTTGCTAATTTGCCTATTGCAAAATGAGAAATCATCTGCTATACTATAGTCAAGAAGGAGGTACGGTCCAATGGAAAAGTAAAGTCCATAGCTCAATAGAAAAACGAACCGATCTGATCCGTGTGGAATCCAAATTACGGTGGGATAAAAAAGTCCGTTTGATATAGAGGTGTATGAAGAAAGAAAAAAGATCAGATACGGTAGTCTTCCTACATGAGCACTAAGAGACCAACTCGCCTCATTGCCGTTGCATTCATACGAAAACAAAGTTTGTTCTCCTTAGAGAATTTGATTGAGTGTGTTTTGAGAGATGATGACAAACAGAGCAAGAGGTAGATGAAGAAAGCGAGGATAAACAAATGATGTTAGATACTAAGAACGATCAGAAATGACCCTTGGTTGCATTGTAAAGAAAGTGCGATCAAGGGTCATTTCTAATTTGTGCCGCTTTTTTCGAAAAGTGCTTTTGGGGTGTTGACTTTTGGCATGAAAACTGCTATAATAACGGGGTCGATAGGATATAATGAATTATCGAGGTGTGTGCGCATTGCTTTCTTACAGAAAGCGTAGCGCGCCTCTGCTTTGTGGTGATTGAAGTCCGCGAGACGGGGCGTACAAAGCAAGATCGATTATTTTATTGGCATAGTGAATAGAATATACTAACATAACGAGGTGTGGCGCATTGCTTTTTTTCAAAAAGCGTAGCGCGCTTGCTTTGGGTGACGACATTGAAAAGTTGCCGGTGGCAAGTTTTCAATGAGGAAGTCCGAAAACAAGGAAGGATGTAGTCAAGCTGTGCTTGACGAACAGCGTGACTATGTTTTCGAGACGGGGCGTACAAAGCAAGATATTTGTGCGATACTGGCATAGTGAATAAAACTAAATAGTTATCGAGGTGTGGCGCAATGGTAGCGCGCTTGCTTTGGGAGCAAGATGCTGCAGGTTCGAGTCCTGTCACTTCGACCAAAAACACAAGGGTAGGCAAATTGCCTACCCTTGTGTTTTTCATCAAAGCTTACTGACTCGGTTCTTTCATTTGCGTTCAGCAAATGATAAGGTCGGTGGCAGGGAGAGATGAATTACGCCAAAAAATCGCGCCGCCAAGGTTCAGAGTCCTGTCACGCATTGACTGCAGAAAGACACGAGTTCTTTTATATTAAAAATGCCGAAAGCGATACATTTTCGCCTTCGGCATTTTTGATTCTTCACTGAAACGCCGGTGCCTTAGCCTCTCCCGTCGCAAAGGTATTCGGGCCGGGTTCGGACATAGAAAAATACATTTTCGCCGCCTTGGTGGTGCCAAAGTCACGGTTGGAGCCGCTCTTTTGCACCTTGTTGAAGGCGTCTCGGAACATCTGATTGTGGGCTTCCTCGCGGTTGAGCAGGAAATCGATCGTCTCTCTGACTTTTTTGTCCTCAATTTGGCGGTAGAGATATTCATACACCACCTTGGCTCTCTGCTCGGAGGCAATATTGGAGAGAAGATCGGCGCAGAGATCGCCCGTGACGGTGACGTAATCCGCCGTCCAGGAGTAGCCTGAGGAATTGATGAGCCCGGGATTCAGACCGAGCAGAACATGGGTCTGCACCTCGCCTGCCTGAATCTTGGTGGCATCGACTTCGTGACCGTTCAAGAGATTGATGGTTTGCGCGACCATTTCCATGTGGCCGAGTTCCTCGGCGGCAATATCGAGGAAGAGATCCTTGATCTCGGGGTCTTTGATTCTAAAGCTTTGCGACATATACTGCATTGCCGCTTTGAGTTCACCGTTACCGCCGCCAAGCTGTTCCTGGAGCAAAACGGCATACTGCGGGTTGGGTCTTTCGACCTCGACGGGATGGAATAACTGTTTTTCGTGTTTGAACATATTGACCTCCGTATATGGATTTGACACTATTATTTCCCAACAGAGAGTCGGATATGCTTGGTCAGGGCTTGTGATGAATAAGTGAATTCACGTACCGGTGCATTTCTTCTTTGCTTTTGACAGTGTGCGTGCCTGCGATGATTTTTTGCTTTTGTGCCTCGCTGAGTGCTGAAAACATCTGCAGGGCATCGGGATTCATTGCCAAAGCCATGGCAAAGCCGATCGGCATCTCGTCTTTTTTCACGGTGTGTCCTCCAACTTGTGATAAGAATAGTATTTGTTTTGGGGAGGGATCCATACCTTCCAATTTATTGTATAGATCACTTGTACGATGCCAAAAATAAAGGTAGGAAAGGAGTGACCGATATGACTGAAAACAAGAACGTGAAGAAAGAGAAAGATCAAAAAGAAAAAAAGCCTTTGACCAAGCCGGGCGAGATCGAAGGGAAAATCGAAGTTACCGACACCCGCGAGCGCAAAGACGGTCCCGGAGGAGAGTAAAAGGGGAGAGCAACGCTCTCCCTGATTCTTTTTGGTTGAAACACTTCACGGACTTGAACCTATCAGAGGGCGTTAGCTTTGCCAAGACGAGAGTCCGATCACGCATTGATTGCAGAAAGACATAAAAATCGCGTGGTGGATTTTGAAAACTATTGATTTATACGGCTTTTTAGCACCAAACCTAACAAAAAACGAACCGCTACGGCGTAAAGTCCATAGCGGTTTTGTTCTATTCTATGAGTTAGAAACTCTTTTATCTCGGTCTGTAAGCGCCACAAGCTCCTGCGTTCTGTTTTGCCGTGTAAGAACACTTCGACCAGTTCGCACAACCTGCACAGCGCGCTGATGCAGCTCTTTCTGCATCGCGAGCTTGTTTTTGCGCGATTTCCGATTGTTTGGCGGCTTCTTTTGCTTGAGCCTCTGCTGCTTTTGCTTGAGCTTCTGCCGCACGCTCCATTGCTGCATTATGGGCACGCGTTGCTCGGGCTTCATCTTCTGCCGCGCGTTGCATTGCAGCATTGTGCATACGGTTATCTCTTGCTTGTTGCTCAAGGATTGCTTCCTGTTGGCGAGCCTCAGCGCGTCTTGCCGCTTCCTCTATATCCTTGCGTTCTTCGTCAAGCGCCAAATTGATTGCTTCCTTCAACGAATCCGCGCGACCTGTTTTTAACATGGAGGAAATTCTCCACGCATTACTGAATAGATCACTATGAATCAGCGTAACGTTGTCAAGCCGCTCTGATACTTTTGAAAGCTCATTATGT
This sequence comes from Clostridia bacterium, assembly GCA_017532025.1. Classification (GTDB taxonomy): domain Bacteria; phylum Bacillota; class Clostridia; order Oscillospirales; family CAG-272; genus RGIG1993. The sequence continues at coordinate 11,835 of JAFXJX010000080.1, forward strand.
ATTTGCTCTAATTTGTTGAGATATTTTTCTTTGATAGCCTCAAGTCCAGCTTCATATCGTTTGAATTCTTCGGCATATTTTTGAGAACAAACCTCTACAAGTTTAAGGAAGCAAGTATCATACTCCTTAAATTCATTGAGAAAGCGCTCGTTTTCTTCTTTTGTTGCGCTTTTATTGAATTCTGTCTCCCATTCCTTCTGTTTTTCTTTCCATTCTTTCTGGTTTTTCTGCCAATCAACAAACATAGCTACTTTACTAGCACCTTTTACAAACCAAAAAGCAAGGGATCCCAACATCATTAGTACAGAAAGAAATACCAAACCAAGTGCGCTATTATCAGGATTAATAATAATCATAATTAACCAAAAAGCCACAGAAAACATCATGATTAATCCGGAAATTGCTCCAATAAAAAGATCTTTAGTCGGATTTAATGTACTTGGCTTTTTGGGAGATTCAGGCAAAGTTGCTAAACAAGCAGGAGCAATATTGGGTTTCTTTGCGCTAAATTTTTGGTCTTGTTTTTTTCTGAATTCATTAAGAGTTGTGACGATCTCTTCTGCAAAGCTATCATCTTCTGCTTTCTTCTCGTCTACTACATTATCCATTGACGTACTTAATGCTTGATGCTGATCGTACAACGAGCTGATTCTATCAAGCTCGGAGATTACTTCACTGATATTCATTTCATTATTCATAATCTTACACTCCTTTCTTAATCATTTTCATCGTCGTTTGAAGATTCTACAATTTCATACATATAGGGCGGCATATACTGTCCTGAAAAATCAACGCAGAACGCACCTATGATATCTCTTTCAATTTTGTACTTATCACTTATACTACCGTCGGCCTCACAATAAGTTATACGGGTATAAGGCTTATATTCTGTATTAAGATACTTGTGGGCATCATCCTCATGATTCAGTGCTGCCAACATCATAATACCGTGGGCTGTTGTTTCTTTAGAGACTAGACTCGTGGTCTTTATATAGTTGACTAATGGATTCTTTGTTGAATCCAAAATGTTAGGATATCCCGCGAATTCTAACGATGAAGAATCCATAGAATTTGCCATTATATAAGCGGTTCTGTAGAGTATGTTTCGATTATCTTTTGATTTAGATACAGCCATTAGATAATCAAAGAAATACATTGTTTTTTGAGCAAGCGTTTTGGCGTCGTTGTAAGTCTTTTCTCCTTCTTTGGAGAAGTACCAATCAGCGCCATGTTCTTCTAATTCTTTTGCGATCGAGCCGCTGTTTTTGATAAGCTCGATCAGTTTCATTGGTGAATAAAAAAACTTCATTTTCCTGTCCTTCCTAATAATATTATTATTTTTGACATTATTATACACCTGTAATTTAAGTTTGTCAACCTATAAGTTAATAAAATGTGAAAAATTCCATTTTTGATCCTTCTAAATTGTTTTATTTTTTTGATACAATTATACACCTATAATTTAAGTTGCCAATCCATGAGTTATTAATATATTGATTCATAAGTTATATAATATAAACTAAAGATGAACAACACGGAGGGCTTATGGGTGACGAAAAAATCCTACGCGAAATAGGTATTAGAATTGCTACGCGTCGTAAGGAAATAGGAATGACACAGGAAACTCTCGCGGAGAAAATGGATGTTTCCGTCCAGATGATCTCAAATCTTGAGAACGGCAAAAAGGGGATACGCCCCGAAAATATGTTAAAGCTTTGTAACGTGCTTTCGGTTAGCGCAGACTTCATTCTGCGCGGCAAGGGCTCAAGCGAGGAGCTCTCTGATATGGCAAAAAGGATTTCGAATCTTCCGCCCGAAAAGCGAAAGCTTATCGAGGATCTTGTGAGGAGTTGGGAGTGAATGAAGCGCCGGTGGCGCTTCAGGGCTGCGGCTGACCGAAAGTTGCCTGCCGTTGCGGCAAGACGAGAGTCCGATCACGCATTGATTGCAGAAAGACACCTATCACATCAAACAAAAAAATCGTTATGGAAAATCAATCCATAACGATTTCGTTGTTTGTGTTATCTTCTTCAATTTGTTTGAAGATATTGCCGTTTTGTTTCAACTGTTCGTCATCATAGCGATACGCGGTGTATTCGGCTTTATCGCTTGACGAGTACAAGCGAATTTCCTCATCCTTGATATCATACCTTCCGGCGACGGAAGAAAAGGGCTGGCCGTCTTTGATGGTTGTTTTTCCGTAGGTGCCACGCTCTGTTAAGGTGATTTTGACAGAATACGTACTGCCGTTTTCGGTATAAGTGCCTGCGTATACGCCGGCAACGTCCTCTTTGGAAATGCCGCAGGCGGCGAGGGTGACAATCAGCGACAGGGTGACAAGACAAAGAAAAACGGTTTTGATTCTATTTAACATGGTATTCTCCGATTAGACAATTTTTTAACATATTTGTTATACCACGGAAAAGGATTTGTGTCAATATTTTTAGAAAAAATTATTAGGGAGAGCGGAGGCTCTCCCTTGTTTTTTATTCGATTGTTTTGATATAATCTTCAAGCTCGCTTTTGATGACAGAGACTTGCGGCCCGTAGATCACCTGAATGCCCGCACCCTTTTGAATGACCCCTCTTGCGCCGCTTTGCTTTAAGAGCGGCTCGGAAACGAGGGCAGGGTCTTTGACCGTGACACGAAGTCGTGTGGCACAGCAATCGAGGCTTTCGATGTTGTTTTTGCCGCCAAGACCCGAGAGAATCAGGGCGGATACGGCATCCTGCTCGGATGGTGCGGCGGCTTTTTCGCTGTTTTCAGCGTTCTCGCCTTGCTTTTTCGCATCGTAGTCAGCGCGGGTGTAAAGCTTGACCTCTTCGATATCCGGCTCTCTACCGGGTGTGGCATAGTTCTTGCTTCGGATCATGAAGCGGAAGAGCAGGAAATAGATGGCAAAGTAGAAGATACCGACGATGGGAATCATGATCCAATTGGTTTTTGCGTTGCCCTGCAAGATACCAAAGAGCGTTAAGTCGATGATACCGCCCGAGAAGGTCATACCGACGCCTACACCGAGGGCGTGCATCAGCATATAGGCAACGCCTGCGAGGATCGAGTGGATGAAATAAAGGGCGGGGGCAACGAAGAGGAAGGTAAATTCAAGCGGCTCGGTGATACCGGTTAAGACAGCGGTGAGGGCAGCCGATAAGAGAAGACCGCCAACCAGCTTTTTCTTTTTGGGGTCGGCACAGGAATAGATGGCAAGCGCCGCACCCGGCAGACCGAAGATCATGAAGGGGAATTTACCGCTCATAAAGCGTGTGGCGGCAACTGAGAACTGTGTGACGTTCGGTGAGGCAAGCTCGGCAAAGAAGATATTTTGCGCGCCGTAGATCATCACCCCATCGATGAGAGCCGAGCCGCCCACGCCTGTTTGCCAGAAGGGCAGATAGAAGACGTGATGGAGCCCGAAAGGAATGAGGATACGCTCGATGAAGCCGTATATCAACGTGCCTGCATAGCCGGATCGCAAAACGAGGTCGCCAAGGGCGTAAATACCGCTTTGCACAAACGGCCACAGGAAGAACATGGCAGTGCCCACGAGGATATATACGGTGGTGGAAATGATCGGAATGAAGCGTGTGCCGCCGAAGAAGGAAATGACGTTGGGCAGGCGTATCTTATAGAATTTGTTGGTGAGATAAGCGACGCCGAGACCGACGATGATACCGCCGAACACACCCATCTGGAGGGAGTCGATACCCACGACGTTGGCAATCGTACCTTCCTGCATCACGCCGCTTTCCAGCTTGCCCGAAATGAGGAGCAGGGCATTGATGGTTTTGTGCATGACAAAGAAGGCAATTGCCGCCGAAAGTGTGGCGGTTGCTTTTTCCTGCTCCGCCATGCCGAGAGCAACGCCCATGGCAAAGAGGATTGGCAGATTATCGAAAATGACGGTGCCGACAGAGGAAAGCAGGGTAAAGATCGAATATAAAACCGTGCCGGGACCCATGATTCCAATGAGATTATAGGTTTCAAGCGTGGTGATGTTGGTAAAGGATGCACCGATACCAAGCAGAAGTCCTGCAATCGGAAGCAGTGCAATGGGGAGCATAAAGGCACGACCGACTCGTTGCAGAAGGCTAAACGCGCCGCGTCCTTTTTTTTCTTTTGTGGTGGAAGACATAGGAGAACACCTTTCTGTTTCATTGACTTTTGTCTTTGGGGCTATTGTGTGGCGTTTTCTTGTGGTTTATGCTTGCGTTTTTTTTCCAAAATCGGTGTTTTTTTCATATCATATAGCTTGTCATTCTTGTTTTTTTATGATATACTGTAGAAAAGCCGATTCGATTTTTCAGAAAGCTTGAGACTACATATGAATATTAAGATCAAAAACAAGACCTGGGAAGAGGTTATGGCTCTTCCGCGCCCCAAGCACAAAAAACCGATGAGACCGAATTTCTTTTGGCGCACGTTGGTTCGCATTTTGTCGCAATTTGATGCCGACGTGATTCGCTTTGATTATTCGTTTTGCGATAAGACAAATTTATCCAAAGGACCGTATTTGATTTTGATGAATCATTCGAGTTTTTTGGATATGAAGCTTGCTTCCAAAATTTTGTATCCGATGCCGTATCATATTGTTTGTACATCGGATGCCATGATGGGTCTTGAGTGGCTGATGCGCCGCATCGGTTGTATTCCCACGGCGAAGTTTGTGAGCGATATGACGCTTCTGAAGGATATGAAATACGCGCTTCAGAAGAAAAAAACGAGCGTTTTGATGTATCCCGAGGCGGGCTACAGCTTTGACGGTCGTTCGGTGCGACTGCCCGAAAACTTCGGCTCGCTTTGCAAGCATTTGAAAGTGCCTGTGATTATGATTACCACGCGGGGCGCTTTTTTGCAGAATCCTCTCTTTTCCGGCTTGAAAAAGAGAAAGGTAAAAGTGACTGCCGATGTGAAGCTGTTATTGACAGCCGAGGAGGTGATGCAAAAATCCGCGCAGGAGCTTGACGAGGTGTTAAAAGAGGCGTTTTCGTTTGACAGTTTTCGCTGGCAGGCTGAAAACCGCGTGAAGATCGATGAACCTTACCGCGCAGAGGGGCTTGAAAGAATCCTTTACAAATGCTGTCACTGTCACAAAGAAGGCTGTATGGAAAGCAAGGGTGCTGTTTTGCGCTGCAATGCGTGCGGCAAGGAATTTGTGATGGATGAATATGGCGCACTTCACGCCAAAGAAGGTGACACGCCTTTTTCGCATATTCCCGATTGGTTTGCTTGGGAAAGCGAATGTGCAAAAGCCGAAGTGGAAGGCGGAAGATACTATCTGGAATCAGACACCCAAATTATGATGGCTGTTGATTTTAAGGCGATTTATGATATTGGAAAGGGACGTCTTGTTCACGATGAAAACGGATTTCACTTGTATGATGCCTGCGGAAAGCTTTTGTATGAACACGCTCCTTTGACCTCGCACAGCGTTTGTGCCGATTTTTATTGGTATGAAAAGGGCGATGTGATTGGGATTGGCACAAAGGATACGACCTATTACTGCTTACTTGACGATGCGTTCAAGGTGGCAAAAATGCGACACGGGGCAGAGGAATTGTATCAAAAATTACGTCCTCGCAGAGAAAAATAAGAAAAACGCGGTGTTTGAGAAACAAACACCGCATTTCTTTTCAGAAAATGACTATAATTTGAAAAAACTGTTGACATTTTAAGAAAAATATGATATACTAAGCGAAATGATAAAGGCATTGACGAAGAGGGCGCTCAAAAGAATTGCACAGAGAAGTGGCGGTCGGTGTAAGCCATTGAATGATTTTGAGTGTTTGTAGCTTCCGAGCCGAAGGGAAGAAAGTGTCCTCACGAGTAGACCCCTTCCGTGATGGCTGCGTAAAGGCATAAGGGCTGTTGGGCTCTGAGTGGCAGTTTGACTGCAATTTGAGTGGTACCGCGGGTTTTTCCCGTCTCAAAGTATTCTTTGGGGCGGCTTTTTTATTGCCCCAAAACACATCCTCTCAAAAGAAAGGCGAAACCAAAATGAAACAAACAATGACAGGTCTTGATTACAAGATCATGGAAATGGCGCGACGCATTCGCGAATTGCGCAAAATTGAGGGTCTTTCTGCCGAGGAAATGGCAGAAAAAACCGACGTTTCGGTGGAAGAATACCTGCGCTGTGAAAACGGTCAAAGCGATTTGAACTTTGCGTTTATCTACCGTTGTTCGCTTGCGTTTGGCGTGAATGTGACCGATATTATCGAAGGCTACAGCCCTACGCTGAAGTCTTATACCGTAACTCGCTCGGGCGGCGGTCAAAAGATCGCTCAGGCACACGGCATGACCTATTATAACCTGGCGTATGCGTTCAGCAACCGTGTTGCCGAGCCGCTTTACGTGCACTCGGTTTATGATGCCGAGGCTGAACAAAAGGATATTGAGCTCACCACACACGAAGGTCAAGAGCTTGACATCGTTTTGGAAGGTCACCTGATGGTGCAGATTGGCGAGCACCGCGAAGTGCTCGGCCCCGGTGACAGCATTTATTACGACTCCAAAGCGCCGCACGGCATGATTGCGGTGCAGGGTACTGACTGTAAATTCTATGCAATCGTATTGAACTCAACAGGCGTTGAAGCGGAAGATATGCCCTTTATCGGTAAGATGGCAGAGCCTGTTGCGATGAAGAAAGACACCGAGGAAAGAGTTTATACAAACTTCATCGATGTGGAAGAAAACGAAAACGGCACGCCCATTTCGATTCGTTTTAAGAATACCGACCGCTTCAACTTTGCGTTTGACATTGTGGACGAGCTTTCGGAAAAGAAACCTGACAAGCTTGCCATGCTGTATATCGGCAAAGACAAGAGTGAGCGTCGCTTTACCTTCCGTGATATGCGCCGTGGCTCGGCGCAGTGCGCCAACTATTTCAAGTCGCTCGGTATCCGCAAGGGTGACCGCGTGATGTTGGTTATGAAGCGTCACTATCAGTTCTGGTTTGCCATGCTGGGTCTCAACAAGCTGGGTGCCATTGCCATTCCCGCTTCGAATCAGCTCCAAGAGCATGACTTTGAATACCGCTTCCGTTCAGCCGGTGTTCGTGCCATTGTTTGCACCGCTGACGGCGAGGTGGCAGAGCAGGCTGAACTTGCCGCGAAGAATTGCCCCGAGCTTGATTACAAGATCATGGTGGGCGGCAAACGTGACGGCTGGCGTTCGTTTGATGAAGAATATACCTTGTACAGTACCCACTATAAGAGAACTGAGGATGCGCCTTGCGGTGACGATCTCATGCTGATGTTCTTTACCTCAGGTACGTCGGGTTATCCCAAAATTGCCGCGCATAACTACAAGTATGCGCTCGGTCATTTCCACACCGCCAAGTATTGGCACAACGTTGACCCCGACGGTTTGCATTTGACCATATCGGATACCGGTTGGGCAAAAGCCATGTGGGGCAAGCTGTACGGACAGTGGCTTTGCGAGGCGGCAACTTTTGTTTACGACTTTGACCGTTTTGATGCGGCTGAAATTCTGCCGATGTTCAAGAAATACGGTATTACCACCTTCTGCGCACCTCCCACCATGCTCCGCATGATGATCAAGCAGGATCTTTCGCGCTATGATTTTTCAACCGTACGTCACATGACAACCGCGGGTGAGGCGCTTAATCCCGAAGTTTACCGTCAATTTGAAAAGGCAACCGGACTTCAGATTCTCGAAGGCTTCGGTCAATCCGAAAGCACCATGATGATCGGTAACATGACAGGCGCGCCGCACAAGATCGGTTCTATGGGTAAGCCTGCGCCGATCTATGATATTTCGCTTGTTGATAATGGCGGCAACCCCGTACCTGCGGGTCAGCCCGGAGAAATCGTGGTCAATTTGCAAAACGGTGTTCCGTGCGGTCTCTTTACCGGCTATTACGGCGATCCCGAAAAAACAGCCGAAGTATGGCACGACGGTTTTTATCATACAGGTGACGTGGCATGGCGCGACGAAGACGGTTTCTATTGGTACGTCGGCCGTGTGGATGACGTGATTAAATCCTCGGGTTACCGCATTGGACCGTTTGAAATTGAAAGCGTTATTATGGAGCTACCTTACGTTTTGGAATGCGGTGTTTCGGCAGCACCCGATGAGATTCGCGGTCAGGTGGTTAAGGCAAGCATCGTGCTTGTTCCCGGTACTGAACCGACAGAAGAACTGAAAAAAGACATTCAGAACTATGTTAAGGAAAAGACAGCACCTTACAAATACCCGAGAATTGTGAAATTCTGCGAAAGCTTGCCCAAAACATCAAGCGGCAAGATTCAAAGAAACAAGTTATAATCCAAACAAAAAAACACCCCGTGGGGTGTTTTTTTGTTGTGTAAACACAATCTATTGAATTGAAAAGCTTCAAAGAAAAGAAAAGGCGCGAGGAGTGGGAGAAAAGAGACAAAGAA
>JAFXJX010000081.1 GCA_017532025.1 Clostridia bacterium
AAACGATAGAAATTATCGGCAGCTTTACAGATATGGAGCTTCCCGTGGGAGAGGGAAATGTTATCGTCCCCGAAGGAAACGCGTTGAAATATCTCGCGGAGTATTTCGCGGACAAACTCCCCGAAAATCCGTACGTGGAGGCTCCTTACGACGTGCGGTGTTTGTCCTTCGAGCCGAATGGCGACGTTCTTAGCAGAAATGTATATAAAAACGATATTATGGAGATTATCAAAGATTACGCGCTTTAAAAAACCAATCTGATCGACAATCCGGAATTTATTGAGGTACAACATGGAATACAGACAACTCCCTCACGGAAATAAAAACGAAACATTCAGTGTGCTCGGTCTTGGAATGGGCGGTATTGGAAAGACACCCGTTGACGAGATCGAAGCGATCATACGCAAGGCAATCGACAACGGTATCAACTTTTTTGACCTTTGCACGGCAAGCGCGTCCTATGCGCCCATCGGCAGAGCAATAAAAGATTGCAGAGAAAAAGTGTTCTTGCAGGTGCATTTCGGTGCCGTTTATGATGAGAACGGTGAATATGGTTGGTGCCGTGATTTTGACACCATCAAAAAAACCTTCCTTTGGGAGCTTGAACAGCTGGGCACAGACTACGTGGACTTCGGCTTTCTTCACTGCGTGGACGATGACGAGGACTTCGATACGCTTTGCGGGATCGGCGTGCTTGACTATTTGAAGGAACTGCAAGCGCAGGGCGTTGTTCATCATATCGGCTTCTCCTCGCATACACCAAGCGTGGCTAACCGCATTATGGACACGGGGCTTGTGGACATGATGATGTTCTCCCTCAACCCTGCCTACGATTTTGAAAAGGGTGATGAATACGGCATCGGCTCAATCAATGAACGATTTGAGCTTTTCAAGCGGTGTGAGCGCGAGGGCGTAGGCATTTCGGTCATGAAGCCCTTTTTTGCAGGTCAGCTTTTGTCTGCCGATCAGTCGCCCTTTGGGATTGCTCTGACGCATAATCAATGCTTGCAATATGCCATCGACCGCCCCGGTGTTCTGACCGCCGTTCCCGGTGTTCAGACGATGGAGCATCTTGATACGCTTTTGAAATACCTCACCGCAACCGCCGAGGAAAAGGACTATTCCATCATCGGCAGCTTTACGGCGGATACCATCACGGGTACTTGTGTGTACTGCAACCATTGCCAGCCCTGTCCGGCAGGAATTGATATCGGGCTTGTAAACAAGTATTATGACCTTGCCATAGCAGGTGACGATATCGCCGCTAACCACTACACAAAGCTGTCGGTCAATGCCGAAGCTTGTCTGCATTACAGTCATTGTGAGAGCCGCTGCCCCTTCTCGGTTAAGCAGGAGCGCCGAATGGATGAGATAGCCAAGTATTTTGAAGGCCGATAAAGAAAAAGCCAACTGAAAAACATAAAACGGCGGTTCTCAAAAGCAGAGAACCGCCGTCATTTTTCATAAATTAAAAATTGCAAAGCGCCGAACCCCCTTATGGCGTATAGCTTTTTCGTGACAAATGTGGTCAAACCCGCTTTTGATCCGATTCTGAACAAAAAACAGCGGACGTTTTCGAGATGGTTTAGACACCAAAAAGCCCGAAAAAGCCCGTAGAATAAAGAAAAATCGGAGGTTCGATTGAACCTCCGATTTTGGTCTGAGTGACAAGACTTGAACTTGCGGCCTCTACCACCCCAACGGAAAAATACCGTTTTTCCGGTGCTTTTTAGTTTTTCCGGTGCTCTCCTGTCCGGAAAATCTGCAATTCCTGTGCTCTCGTGTGCTCCTGTGTCCGAATAGTCCGTGTCTGTCTATGGTCTTGATATGTGGTCAGGCATCAACTTCAAATATAATGCTCCCTGGAAAGCCTTTACGTCAGGAAAACTGGCCTGTACAAAGACTTTTCTGTATTTTATCCTTTGCACATGGATGTTACACCGTTCAATATTTGCACCGCATAATCAAAGAAAAGCGCTCTAAAAACCTTCTCTGTTTCCGGCGTCTTGACAAAGCGAGAAAAACATGTTGCAATATTTGTATCGCAGAGATACAAAACAAGGTTGTGAGGTACTTATGATCGATTTCTTGAGAAGATTCAAGGAAAATGAAATCCAAAATAAAGATGATCTGCTCTACTCGTTACGGAGTATGTATGACAACTTTG
>JAFXJX010000082.1 GCA_017532025.1 Clostridia bacterium
CTGCTTCGCAGTTCGACTCCGCTCCGCTTCGCTCAGAATGACACGGGCGGACGCAGTCGAAACCCGAAGGGCGAACGGCAACGCCGTTCGGATCTCGCAGGGAGATTAAAACCTGCTTTACGGAAGACGCCCCTTCGGAAACTTCTTTTATCACTTAAAATGTTGCTACGGGGCGCTCGGGGCGCGAGGAATAAGAAATGCCGGCATTTTTCAAAACAGGACCCTTGCCCTGATACAGCGCGTTCTTTTCAATCACAATCTTCGCGGTCACAATCACCCACATACCGGTTTCAAGCTGATCAGCAATCTTCGTCTCTGTCGCAAATGCGCGGTAGGCAATGTCGTCGGCACAGCAGATCATAAGCTGTCTGCCAACAGCCACAGTACCCTTCGGAAAAGAATCTTCCGAAACCACAATACCGCGAAAACGCACCGTCTTGCCGCTGTACTTCATGAGATCTTCCGAGATATCGCGGTAAAAGTAAGCAAAATCGTCATCACCAATCTCCACCACAGGGGCGTTGATATCAAACGGAAGCGGATCTTCGATCTCGTCCGGCTCGATCCTGCCGTCGCGATATTCGTACACAATGTGGCAGTCGCGCGAAATGCCGCGAACTGTCTTGTGAAACAGCATCTTGTCAAAATCAGGCTTCACGCGGTTGAAGATCACAGGGTCGGCAGAGGTGAGCTTGTCCACCATCAGCTGACGCATATTGGCATTGTATTCCAAAAATGTTGATCCATCAACAAACATCACTTCCTGATAGACCGCCCAATCTTCGGGAAACGCGCCGTACAGCTTGTCAAGCAGCCACATACCGTTGTATTCAAGCACCACGCGGTTGATGTTGTATTTTGCCGCAAGAGAGGCAAGGTGCGGCGCATTCAGCTCCTCTTGCGAGTCGATCGTTTCAATGAAAATATCCTTTGTGGGGAACGCCGAGGTGTCAAGCTCCACTTCACCCTCCTCGCAAAGAAGCACCAAGGTTCTCTCCCCTGCGTGAAAGCCGGGGTCGGACAGCGTTTCCTGAATAAAGGAGGTCTTACCGGATTCCAAAAAACCGGTGATGAGATAAACGGGAATTACTTTGTTTGCCATATCATGCACTCTCTTTTCATCAAAGCTCAAACAGAGCCTTCAGCTTATCTTTGTCAATCTGCGCGCCGATCACACAGAGTCTTCCGATGATCGAAGCCGCACCGCGGCGGATATCCACTTCGCCCGGCACATAGTCAAAATGCAACCATTCGCCGCCGTCGGCAGAGGGCACAATACCCTTGGCGCGAAGCACCATGCCGTATTCATGCTCGTCTTCGAGTGCTTCAAGCATGGCTCTGAGCGCATCCTCTGTGAAGGTATGTGCCGTTTCAAAGCCACAGCTTGCAAACACCTCGTCGGCGTGATGATGGTGGTGATGGTCGTGTCCGCATCCGCAAGAGCATTCGCCGTCATGGTCATGGTGATGATGCTCATGCTCGTGGCAATGGCATTCGCCGTCATGGTCATGGTGATGATGCTCATGCTCGTGGCAATGGCATTCTTCGTCATGATCGTGATGATGGTGATGCTCATGCTCGTGGCAGTGGCATTCTTCATCGTGGTCGTGATGATGGTGATGCTCATGCTCGTGGCAGTGGCATTCTTCATCGTGGTCGTGATGGTGATGATGGTGTCCGTGGTGATGACCGCATTCGGGGCATACCGTTTCCTCTTCCAAAGCCTTCACGTCGGCATCCAAGGTGTCACGGCGCTCCATGGCAGCAACAATATCCTTGCCGGAAAGCGCCTCCCAATCGGTTGCCACCATCACAGCATTCGGGTTGTGCTCGCGAACGAGAGCCACAGCCTCGTCAATCTTCTTTTGCGAAAGTCCTGCGGTGTGGCTGAAAATGATCGCACCCGCGCTTTCAATCTGGTCATTGAAAAACTCACCGAAGTTCTTCATATACATTCTGCACTTCTTGGCATCCACCACAGCCGCGTAGCTGTTGAGAAGCAGTCTTTCGTCATGCAAGCCCTCAACGGCGCGGATGATGTCCGACAGCTTGCCAACACCCGAAGGCTCAATGATGATGCGCTCAGGAGCATAATCCTCAATCACCTGCGAGAGCGCTTTGCCGAAATCGCCCACGAGTGAACAACAGATACAGCCCGAGTTCATCTCGTTGACCGTCACGCCCGCATCGGCAAGAAAGCCCGAGTCAATGCCAATCTCGCCAAATTCGTTTTCAATCAGAACAACCTTTTCGCCTGCATAGGCTTCTTTGATAAGCTTTTTGATCAGCGTGGTCTTGCCTGCGCCCAAAAAGCCCGAAATAATATCGGTTTTGATACCGTGTACCATAAAAATCATCTCCAATTATAAATGTATTACATTTTAGTATATCACACAGTTTTCCTCTTGTCAAACAAAAAAATCCGTATATGTAAAAAATGATCACACCGATTCCTGCAAATGTGTCCCCCACTTTTGAATTTTTTTATTTCCACCGCTTTTAGCTTCAATCAAAACCGAAAATAATCTTGATTTTTTGTAAAAATCATGATACAATTATATTGACAAAGAATCTGGGTTTGCCTTTTCGAAACGCCGATCGCAGTTGACGCTCTTTTTACTTTTATTCTCAAAGGAGGTATATTTCCATGAAAAAAAGATCGCTCTCTTTTCTGCTTATCATGTGTACGCTGGTGTTAGGCGTTATGAGCTTCACAGCTTGTAACGGCGAACCCACGTCTGCTACACTGCCAAAACTGTCAGCCCCCGTTATCACTTTAACCGAGAATGTTGCAAGTTGGGCGGCTGATGCTAATGCTGATAGATTTGAAATCAGCCTTGACGGAAATCTATCCTATGTTGAAAACACAGTAACAAGTAAAACCTTAACGAACGGTCAAACATTAAAGGTGCGTGCCGTTGGTGATGGAACCAGTTACTCTACAAGTGATTGGAGTAATAGCGTAACCTACATAACCGGCACCCCCTCGAGCACAGTCACTCCTGCAACCACGACTGCACCCACAACAACAACGACTCCCGCAACTGTCCCTGCGGTCACAACCATTCGATCGACTACCCCTTCAACCGCAACGCCTCCTACCCCAACAGAAGCGCCTACCTATCTTGGAATATTTGCTTCAAGCACCGAGCCTTCGTCCAATGGCGGATTGCCCGAGGGATTTGCCATTCGCCCCGTGATGGCATCCTACGGTATGATGGAAGGCGGTGACTACCGTGTGTTTAACGACGCACTCAACGAACACTTCCAAAACAGCAGCAATCACTTGAACGATAATTTCCCCAAAGCGTCCGATTACAAAGTTTATGCCAAATCGGGCGAAACCGTATATATTCAGATTTGGCTCAATAATCCAAGTCAGCACACGATCCTTTCCTTGAAGCTCAACGGAACGAAGTATCAGGTTGGCGGCGGTCTTTCCTCTTTCTTTATCGAGGAAGGCAGTCAACATTACAACTGTATTTATGTTGCAATCACCATTCCGAGCGATACTTATACCGAAAAGACCTATACCGTTACCGATATTGAATATATCGCAGACACCTATATCAATGCCGACGGTACAGATGAGTTTATGAACAATAACGATACGGTCAGCATTGGCTTGCCTTATCAGGCAGCAAAACCGTCCGTGTCGGATTTCAATACAGCATCCCTTACGGTGAACGCTGTTTCTGCCTCTTTCCATTTGACCGATGCAAGCTTGGCAGATGTAAGCGGCGGTTGGCTTGGTGTAGCCGTATATGACGGACACAACATCGTTGCCAATCAAAGCACGGCAAGCGGCAACAATACCGTAAACGCAACAAAGCTTGTGGAAAACACAACCTATTGGATCACAGTTTACCTGTATGCCGATCTGCACGACGGAAAGGGCGTTGCCGCCCATATCCTGTTCGAAAAGACGGTACGAACACCCGAAGCGATTACGGTTGAAGAAATCGACGGAGCTCTGCTTTATGATACCCAAAAAGACGGTTACTACGGTGCTATCAAGGTAAACACCATACTGAACAGCACAACGGCAGAATATATCAAGCTTGAAATCATCGCCGAGGATGAACAGGTGGTTTACACCGATACAAGCTTTAACGGAACTGCCACAGTTTCCCAAGGCATTTTGTGCGGAAATTCTTACGCAGTTCGTGTGTATTATAAAGACACCGAATACCCCAACGGAAAGTACGTTGAAGAACACGCATGGGTAGATAATCTCGGCACGCCTTGGTATCAGGAAGCAGGCGTATACTCCTTTGTAAACGATGCGGTATTTTATTTCCAACTCAATAACAATGATGAAAACTACCCGGCAATCGACAGCCTCGTTGTGAAGCTTTACGATGAAGAGAGCGCAAGATGGGTCGCAAGCGATGTACTCTATCTTCTCGACAATCCCACAGCAATCGAAGATTTGAACGCACAAATCGATGCGCTTCGTGAAAAATTCAACGCCGCTTACGGAAACTTCGAGCTGATGGATGAAATCCACAATAAATTATCCGCGCTTGAAGAACGGCGTGCTCCGCTTGATAAAGCAAAATGGTATTTGGATTACCGTGCCGATGAAAGCTGCGACAGAGCGTATTGGGAAGCCGAAGCTGCCAAAGGCAAGTATTACTACATCATTGAATACAACGGCACCGACACCGAAAAAGCGTTCAAGATCGGAAAGACCTATTACATGGTGCTTGAAGGTGCGCTTAAGCTTGACGGAGGTAACCAATACAGAAACTTACGAGTAGATATTGATTACAAAACCGTCAACGGAGCCACCGACACGGCAAGAGACGGTGTCAGCATTGAAAATCACTTCATTTGCAACCTGCTTGAGCTCAGAAATATTGAAATCAACGGTAACACGATGACCTTCTCGCTTGTCAACATCGACGATTATATGCTCCCCAACGGCGGCGAATCGATCCTTGAAAAAGGATTCTTGTACAAGATCGTAGCGCATCCGGGAACGATTGACGAAACGGTCATTTACCTCAACGAAAGCAATCCTGATCTTAACGTTGACGAGGCGGCTTGGTTTGCCGAGTATATTCGTCGCATCAAGACAGGCGAGAGCGTTGACGGACTTTACGCACAGTATATTCCCGAATACAAAGACTTTTACAGCATAACCATCGATAGCTCCAAGATCAACGCAGGCTTGACCTCTCTCATCATCTACACCCGTTTCATGGCAAAGGATTACGCCGTGGGCGAGTACGAAGATGATGTATATACACATTTGATCCTCTCAAAACAGCTCGACACACCCACAGTTGTATTTGACGCCGACGGCGGTAGAGGCACCGCGGAGAGCGGCTGGGATAACGGCTACGAGTACGAGGCAAAGGATAAAAACGGCAACCCCGTTCAGCTTGACATGATCGATTCTCACCGCTTTGCTTTGCCTGCTGTTGGCACCATGATCAGAGCGAAACGGTTAGGCTCCGACTATTGGCTTGAGAGCGAATGGAGCGAATGGTTCACCTTTGAGGGCATAAAGCTTCCCGCACCCGAATTTGGCGAATATGACCCCTCTCGTTGCAAGATGGGTTGGTCTGTATGGGACACCTCAAACATATCTCATTACGTTTATACGATCAATGGCGGTACAGCTGTAACAGTAGCGCTTGACGGTAACTGTTCTGTTTTCCTCAAAAACGGCGATGTGCTTCGCGTAAAATCTGTCCCGAATGCCGAGGGTATTGCAAAAGGATACATTGACGGTGAATGGGCGGAATACACCTGCGTGGATAACAGAAGCGTCCTTTCCGTTCCCACCAACCTGAGAATTG
Source organism: Clostridia bacterium (assembly GCA_017532025.1). Classification (GTDB taxonomy): domain Bacteria; phylum Bacillota; class Clostridia; order Oscillospirales; family CAG-272; genus RGIG1993. The sequence goes on from JAFXJX010000082.1 coordinate 5,811, forward strand.
CTGACAAGGTTCTTTGGTGGGATGCGGTTGACAGAGCGATGTATTATGTGGTGGAAATAACCTATGAGGGTAAAACCACCGAAAGAATAGTAAGATCTAATAACATGGCTCCTCCTATGCCCGGAAGAACTTATAGGGTAAGAGCCCTTGCCGAAGATCAGGAGAACCACAGATCAAGTGATTGGAGCGAAAGCATCACCTATAACCAATAAAACGGTATCAAAAACAATACTTGTTCTTTCTCACAACACCTATACAAAAAGCGTAGCCGTAAAAACAGCTACGCTTTCTTTTATTTGAAAAACCGACGGAAACGGTGGCGATACTTGACCAAATACAGCATGGTTGCTTTTTTCAACAGAATGTCAAACAGCCAGAATGCCACATTGGCAACCGCAAAGTATGCCGCCAAAAAAAGGGTATTAAACTTTTCGCTGTCCACTTCCAGAGGGAAAAGAAACCTTGCCCCCACAAGCGCCACGGTCAGCGCGCCGTTAAAATACACAAGCTTCAAAAGGATGGAAAGTACCCTGCCCCGCGCGTCGAAAAAGCGCTTGAGAAGCGGGTAAAGCCCCGAAAACGCAACATACACCGCGGCAATGAATTTGCTCGGCAAAAACAGCAGTGTCAACAGCGAGGTAGCAAGATAAATCATCACCGCAAACGACTCGCCCATTTCGATCAAAGCCAGCATCAGAATGGCAGATGCCACCATCGAAACAGCAATATCAGCCACCTGTAAAAACGAGCCAACGAGAAGAATCACCACGCTCAGCGCGCAAAAGAGCGCCGAAAGGGTTATTTTTTTGGTGCGCTTCACAAAGATCACCTCACAAAGAAATTAACAGCAAGCAATCAAATCACTGCCCATGCATTCACAGCAGCAGTCGGCACATAACAGAGTCGAACAGATATCGCAGGTCGAACAGCCCTGTCTTTGTTGATAGCCCCCCATGTTGCCGTTTTGACGGTTGGCAGTTGCCTGACGCAAGCTTTCAAGGGTGTTTCTGTACTCCATGTTGTTCGGGTCATTGCGGCAAGCCGTCTCCATCATACGGATGGCGTCAAAATATCTGCCGATCTGCGCAAACATCACGCCCTTCAAGAAGCACCATTCCGCACCGCGCTCGTTGTACGGAATGCTTTCCAAAAGTCGGTCAGCCTCCTGAATTCGTTTTTGGTTGAGAAGATTTCTGATGTCAACATAAATGGCAGAGCCACCGTAGCTGTTGTAGCCGCCGCTGCCGCCTGTCTTTTTTCCGGCAGAGCGCCAGGATTTGATGGTATCGTAAGCCTCGTTGACTTCTTTCATTTTTTCTGCCGCAAGCTGACGGAGATCGTCATTCGGACAGTTATCGGGGTGGTATTTTCTGGCAAGCTCGTGATAAGCCTTTTTGATATCCGCATCAGAAGCATCGGGCGAAACGCCCAATACCTTGTAGGGGTCTTTATTCATGTCGAGGCTCCTTTGGTGTTTTCATTTTTTCTTTTTTTAATATAACCTTTTCCGCAACATCGGGCAGTCCCATTGCCAGAATATTGCGAATAATACTGTCAATACCGGGGTCTTCCACCGAAAGCAAATCAAGCGCGTTCAAAGCGGCAGCAAGCTCCATGTCCAGCGCGTTGATCAGCGCTGTGGTAAAGGATTCGTCGTTTGTATCTTCTCCCGAAAGCACAAAAGGGTTGTATTTCCCTTCCTTTTGGTCTTCGGCAATGTCGGCATACGCATCCACGATGTAAATAAACCGACCGAGTCGGTTGCCGATCTCGTAAAGGCAGATTTTTTTGTCCTTGCTGAGTGTATCACCCTCATCAAACGCAAAAATCTCGCCAAGCAGCTCGCCAAACAGAGAGGCACCTTCATACACGCTTTCTGCACCTGCACGCTCGGCAGCATACAAAGCATCAAGCTTTTCCTTGGTGAGTGTATTCAGCGCGGGAATGGGGGATGCCTTCATGGCGCGTCTTGCTCCGCCAAGCATAAAACGCGCGCCAAGACGGCGAAAGCCTTTTTCGTCCTCTTTGTCGTCAAGCAATTTGTAATACACAAGAATGGCCGCCACCGATGCGGTATAAGAAAGAGAGGGCGAGCAAGCCACACAGTAGCGCCCTTTCATAGGGTGCGCCACACAGCGGCATTTTTGAAAGGTCGATTGTTCACCCGTTGCACCAATACGGCAAAGCGCAAGCGCCACCATATCGTAGCTCAAGCTGTAGCGAAGTCTGCGAGAAAGCTTTTTTTCCGCATGACACAGCCCGCAGTAAACCGTTCTGTAATAATCGAATTCTTTGATTTTCAGCTCCGACCGCCGCGGTCTTACGTAACCGAACATACAACCTCGCAAAATTTATGCAAATTGCAGGGCGCTTTCTTGACAAGGCGATAAAAACATGATATACTAATCGTGTTACACTGTCGCCATCACAGAAAAAACTTCCTTTGTATGTTTATATCACATAATTGTTTCGTTTCTTTGTATAAAATATGACATTTCAGTGAACAGATACCAAAAGAGAGGTGAGAAGTTTGCCTACGCTCAAGATTGCGGGGCTTGTTATGGATATTCGCCACAACAATCCCATCTTAAACCGTCAGATAACCGATTACCTCACCGACGAGCCTGCCGATTTCACGGTGGAAATCAGCAGGGAGTACATTGAAAAAGAGATTGAAGAAGAAATTCGTAACGATCGCAAATTCCCACCCGAATACAGCGAATATCTTGCCATCTACCGTTATATCTGCACAAAGCTTCTTGCCTACGACGGCTTTTTGATGCACGGCTCTGCTCTTGCCATAAACGGCAAAGGCTATCTCTTCTGTGCCCCAAGCGGCACGGGCAAGTCCACACACACCCGCCTTTGGCGCGAAGTGTTCGGTGATGCTGTCACCATGATCAACGACGATAAACCGATCATTCGCAAACAAAACGGTGTCTTTTACGCTTGCGGCACCCCTTGGAGCGGCAAGCACGATCTCGACACCAATATTTCTCTTCCGCTCTCGGGCATCATTCTTCTTTCACGCGGCAAAGAAAACGCAATCGAAAAAGCATCCCCTACGCATCTTTTAGGACTACTGTTCAATCAAATCTTCCGTCCGTCAGATGAGAATGCTTACTTAAAAACCATTGACCTTGTTGACGAAATGCTCACAAGCTGTCCGCTCTACAAGCTTTCCTGCACGCCTGACCCGGAAGCGGCAAAGGTCGCTTACCAAGCACTTACAAACACCTAAACAGAAAGAGGAATACGATTATGAAACTGAAAAGCGGATTTATTTTGAGAAAATGCGGCGAAGCTGACATTGTGGTTCCTGTCGGCGCCAATGTAGAACAGTATAAAAACATCATGGTCACCATATCCGGCTCGGGTAGAATTCTTTGGGGTCTGCTTGAAAAGGGCTGTGAGCGTTCCGACCTTGTGAATGCCCTTCTCAGCCGCTACGATGTGGAGCGCGATATTGTTGAAAAAGATGTTGACATCTTTTTGAAAAAACTCACACAGGCAGGCATTTTAGATGCCTGAGACTTACGAAGATATTCTGAAAAAGCAGGGCACACTCGTCTTTACCCCATACGGTAACTCCATGCAACCGCTTTTGAAAAACCACGAAAACCCGGTTGTGCTCCTGCCTGTCACAAGCCGCTTAAAAAAAGGCGACGTTGCTTTTTACAAACGCGAAAACGGGCAGTATGTTCTTCACCGCATTGTCCGTGTGCATCAAGACAGCTACGACTGCTCCGGCGATAACCAATCGGCACTTGAAAAAGGCGTGCGTGACGATATGATCCTCGCCAGGATGGCGGGTTTTTACCGTGGGGAAACCTATGTTTCGGCAGATGATCCCAAGATCCGTCGCTACGCCAAACGCCGTATGGCATCCCGTCCATTCCGCCGCTGTTTTGCCCTTATCAAGCTCGCCTTCAGGCGTCTTTTCAAACAAACAGAATCATAAAATTTTGCCGCGAAGGTCGGCATACACTGCCGCCGAGCTGCAAACGCTCGGCGTTTTTTGTTATTTTTTTAACGCATATACATCACCTTGTAACAGAAAGGAAGTCAAATTATGAACCAACATGACACCCCTCGCGTGCGCGAGAACTACACCATGCTTTGCGATTTTTATGAGCTCACCATGGGCAACGGTTATTTCAAATGCGGCAAGCGCGACACCGTTACCTATTTTGACGTTTTCTTCCGTGACATTCCCGACGGCGGCGGTTATGCCGTTTGCGCGGGACTTGACCAATTGATCGACTATATCAATGATCTGCGCTTTTCCGAAGAAGACATCGAGTGTCTGCGCCGCAAAAACACCTTCAGCGAGGATTTTCTCAGCTATCTGAAGGAGTTTTCTTTCACAGGCGACATTTGGGCAGTGCCCGAAGGCACACCCATTTTCCCGGGCGAGCCGATCATGGTGGTGCGCGCCCCCGCCATTGAAGCGCAGTTCATTGAAACCTTCGTGCTCTTATCGATCAACCACCAATCTTTGATTGCCACCAAAACCTCGCGCATTGTCGGTGCTGCCGAAGGTCGCCCGGTTGCCGAATTCGGTTCTCGCCGTGCGCAAGGTACGGCAGGCGCCATTCTCGGCGCAAGAGCCGCCTATATCGCAGGTTGCTCTTCTTCCGCCTGCACCATTGCCGAAGAACGCTTCGGCGTGCCTGCCAGCGGTACGATGGCGCACTCTTGGGTACAGATGTTTGATACCGAATTCGAAGCCTTTGATACCTACTGCTCGATCTATCCCGAAAACGCCACGCTTTTGATCGATACCTACAACGTTTTAAAAAGCGGCGTACCCAACGCCATCAAGGCGTTCAAAAAGCACGGTATCACCAAGTGCGGCGTGCGCATCGACTCGGGTGACGTTGCCTATCTTTCCAGAAAAGTGAGAAAAATGTTGGATGAAGCAGGTCTTCCCGGCTGCAAGATCGTTGTTTCCAATTCGCTTGATGAGCATATCATCCGCGACTTAATTCAGCAGGGCGCGAAGATCGATGCCTTTGGTGTGGGTGAAAGACTCATCACCTCGCGCTCTTCGCCCGTATTCGGCGGCGTGTATAAGCTTTGCGCGGTTGAAAAAGAAAACGGCGAGATCACGCCTAAGATCAAAATCAGCGAAAACATCGAAAAGATCACCAACCCGCATTTCAAAAAGCTTTACCGCCTGTTCGATAACGAAACAGGAAAAGCCATCGCCGATCTCATCTGCCTCCACAACGAAACAATTGACGATACCAAGCCGTTGACGATCTTCGACCCCCACTTCACCTGGAAAAAGAAGACCCTCACCAATTACACCGCCAAGGAGCTTCTTGAGCCGGTATTTGTCAAGGGCAAGTGCGTCTATCCGCGTTACAAGGTGTCTGAAATCCGTGAATTCTGCCGCGAGCAGATCGATACTCTCTGGGATGAAGTCAAGCGTCTTGACAATCCGCACCGCTACTATGTGGACCTTTCTCAGGAGCTGTGGGATCTCAAGCATAAACTCCTCTCCGAAAAGGCGTAATTTGCTATGACGTTTGAAACCTCGGGCGGTATCTTCGTCTGCCCTATCTGCCAAAACACACTTTTGCGCCGCGAGCGCTCGCTTGTCTGCGAGAGGCGCCACACCTTTGATATTGCCAAAGAGGGTCATGTCAATCTCCTTCGCACAGCAGGCAGCTTGCACGGCGACAATCGGCAAATGGTGCTCTCGCGCCGCGCATTCCTCGAAAAAGGCTACTATTCGCATCTCAAAGAGGCGCTGACAAACACCATAGCAAGCTACGTAAAAAACGGCGCGCTTCTTGATTCGGGCTGCGGAGAGGGTTACTATACCGAAGGAATCACCTCCCTGCCAAATCTTTCGGTGTACGGCATCGACATTTCCTCGCGTGCCGCTGCCCTTGCCGCCAAAAAGCCAAACATCAAAGGAGTTGCCGTGGCAAGCGCGTACGCTCTGCCGGTGGCAAGCGGCTCTTGTGATGCCGTCATGAACATCTTTTCGCCCTTTTGCCGTGAGGAATTTGAAAGAGTCCTCAAAAGCGGCGGCTATCTCTTCAATATCATCCCCGCCGAAAAGCATTTGTGGGAGCTCAAAGCGGCAGTTTACGACAAGCCTTACGAAAACAAACTGAACCCCATTGAAACCGAAGGGTTCCGCTTTGTTGAAAAGGTTGCAATCGAAAAAACAATCACCCTGCCCTCGCAAGAAGATATTGCAGCTCTTATGATGATGACTCCGTATTTCTACCGCACAAGCCGCGAGGGTCATCAGCGCGCCGAAGCGCTCACATCCATTGACATTACAGCATCGTTCTATCTTCTTGTGTATCAAAAGCTATAACATAAAAGGAGTTTCGCTCACGAGGCGGAACTCCTTTTTCTTCACTCCATATACGCGTACCGATACAAGGCAAAGCCGCCATACTGCGAAAGCGCCGCAAGATACTCTTTCTGCCTTGCAATCTCCTCTTTGGGGAGAGAATACGAAGCAAGACTCACACAAAGCTCCACACCGCTTCCCCGAAGCGCCTGATTCCACCAATCGGCAAGCGTGGCAAAGGGCGCTGACTTGTGGTCAAAGCTCCAATAGATCTGCGGCGAAAGATAATCGAGATACCCACCCTTCACCCAAGCAAGAGCGTCGCAAAAAACAGCATCGTATGCCGCCCCACCCCGCGTGTCACTGCCCGAAGGATCATCCTCGGCATTGCGCCACACTCCGCGCGGAGAAACGCCGAACAAAACCTGCGGCTTTTCGTTTTTCACGGTGCGATAGACACGCTCAATCAGCGTGTTGATATTCCCACGCCGAAAGTCAGCGAGCGAAAGCCTGCCACCTGCCTTTTGATAAGCGGCGTACTCTTTGGCGTCCTCGCTTGTTATATGCTCGGGATAAAAATAATCGTCAAACAGAATGCCGTCCACATCATAGTTCACAAGAATCTCGCGCACGCCGTCTACGATCAGATTCTGCACCGCTTGGAGCGCAGGATTGTAATACACCGCCCCCTCCACCGTAAAGGTCAGGGCAGAATTCACTTTCGCAGGATTGTTTTTTGATAAAACCGCGTCACCCTCCGATGCGCTTCTCACACGAAAAGGATTGATCCACGCGTGCACTTTAATGCCCTTGGCGTGCGCTTTTTCAATCAGGTAGCCCAGCGGATCAAGCGCCATAGCGCCACCCTCGCTTGCGGCAAGGTAGCGCGAAACAGGAAAAATCTCCGAACGGTATAACGCATCCGAGGCAGGCCGCACCTGAAAGACAATCGTGTTCATTCCACAAGATGCCGCCCCATTGACAATCGCATCAAGCTCACTTTGCAAAGCCGCTTTCGAGAGCCCGGGGCGAGAGGGAAAATCAAGATTGTAGGCACTTGCCACGTACACCGCGCGCATTTCCTCTTGGCTCACGTTGGGTGACGCCAAGGGAAGCGCCAACGGAAGCGTGCCCGAAAAGCCCGTCACCAACGCAGGCTTTTCGGGTTTGGCGCTTTCCTGTTTTTGCGTCTCTTTCGGTAACACCACCTCATGCGCATCAAAGAATTCGGTCACAAGCGGACGCAACGGCATTTGCGGCGCCATCGCATCCACGCTTTTGTCTTCGCTTTCATCAGCCCTTGTTGCGGCAGGCGGTTCTTTTTCCACCGCAGATGCGGTTGTTTGCCACACAATCGGCGTACCGTTTACGGGAAACGAGAGATCACTCTCATACGGTTTCAACGCCTGAACACTTGAAGTGACCACAGTCTGTCCACCTTGTTCATAAAAAGGATCCTCTGCCGTCCTTGGCGCTTGAAACAATCCGCTTTTCACGGCAAAAAACAAAACCACCATAATCAAAAGAATCGGAAATAAGCTTGCGAGTTTTTTCTTACCCTGCATGAAAAACCACCCTTCCCCTTTATAAAAGGACTTGCAAAAGCCTTCGCAGTATGGTAAAATACTGTCAAAGAAAGCTCGGTGTTCCATTCTATGACAGCACGGATGGCGATATGCCTTTTGAAAGGCGAAAAAAGGAAAGACTGCCATACTTTTTGGGGTAGCCTTTTTGTTGTTTTGCGATTATAATAACAGTACAGCACAAAACAAAATGACCGAAAGGATTACATATCATGGAGCTTTTACCCATCAACGAGCAAAAAATCAAAATCATGCTCAGCCGCGAAGACCTTGCCGCATGGCAGATCAGCTGTGAAAGCATGGATTACGATACCACCGAAACCCGACGCGCTCTTTGGTGCATTTTAGACGAAGCTAAGAAAAAAACAGGCTTTGACGCCGCCAAAGAAAAGGTGTTCGTGCAGCTCTATCCGTCAGCAAACGGCGGATGCGAAATGTACGTCACTAAGCTTGCACAAAAGAACGATTCAGCACCGGTCACACTCAGCAAAAATCTTCCGCTTTGGGAAAAGACCCTCTACGCCTTCTCCCGCCTTGAAGATATGCTGTCTGCCTGCGCGCGCCTTGCCGAGTGCGGCTTTGCCTCCGACTCGGTAGCCTATGCCGAAATGCACACCTACTATCTCTCGGTGGGCAATATCCTGCCGCAAAAAAAGCGAGGTATGTGTGGCGACATCTCGCCCTGTGACCTCGTTTCGGAATACGGCAAACAAATCGATCTTACCAAAGAGGCGTGGCTCTCTGAGCATGGGGAGTGTATTTGCCCCGACCACGCCGTGGAGCGCTATGCTGCGCTTGCCGCTTCGGGCTACCGCCGATAACAACAGGATGTTCAAAAGAAAGGATTTACCGCTATGACCTGGGATGAACTCGAATTAAAGTGCCAAAATTGCCAAAAATGCCCCTTGCATGAAACCAAAACCAACACCGTGTTCGGCACGGGCAACAAAAACGCCAAGCTGATGTTCATCGGTGAAGCACCGGGTGAGCAGGAGGACCTTTCCGGCATTCCCTTTGTCGGCAGAGCGGGCAAACTGTTCGATCAGTATCTTGAAGCCGTCGGCATTGCGCGCGACGAGGTGTATATTGCCAATATGCTCAAATGCCGCCCGCCAAAAAACCGCGATCCGCTCGGCACCGAGCAGGACGTCTGTATCGAGTATCTGCGCGAGCAGGTGCGCCTTGTCAAACCGCAGCTCATCGTTTGTCTTGGCAGAATCTCGGCGATGCGCCTGATCCGCCCCGACTATAAAATCACAGCCGAGCACGGTAAGTGGGTAAAAAAAGGCGATTTCATGATCACCGCCGTTTACCATCCCTCGCTTCTCCTCCGCGACCCGCGCAAAAAAGAAGATATGCTCACCGATATGCTCGACGTTGCGGCAAAATACCGCGAACTGACATAAATGCAGAACAAAAAGCCACACATTTCTGTGTGGCTTTTCTTATTCACTTGTTACAAGATTCCCTTTTCCGTCGTAAACCTTCGTGCTTTTGAGATTGCCCTGCTGATCGTATTCCTTGCGGGTCTTTGTCGTCAGCGCGCCGCTTTCATCATATTCATAGGAAAGCACGGTGTGTTCTTTGCCGCCTTTCAGCGAAACCTCGGTGCAAAGGTCTTTGTCGTTATATGCCCAAGTCGCAAGACCGTCGGTATATTGCCAGGGCTGCACGCCGTCCACCACGCCTGTCATGGAAATCGGATAACCCTTTTCGTTGTAGGTGATGGTAAGATCAAAGGCTTCATCCCCCATATAGGTTGCCGAAACCATTGAGATATTGTCTTTCAGCGAATAATTGATCTGATACGAACCGGCAATCGACGAGCCGCTCTCTTTCACCAGACGACCGTTTTCGTTGTAGGCAAAGCTGACAAAATCAAAGCTTTCAGCAAGAATACGCCCCTTGCTGTCGCAGGTAAAGCGGATGGCATAGAACGAACCGTTGATGTTTGCCGAAGCCTCGGCGGGAATGCCTTGGCTGTTGTATTTCACTGAAAGCGGAATGGTGTTTGCTCCCTCTCCGATCTTGAGAGAATCAAGAATGCCGTCATCTCTGTATTCGTAGTGGAAGGAAAGCGGCATCGGCTTCATCGAAGTGGGGTCGTGATACACACGCGAGGTTGGATTGTCAGCGCCGTTGTAACTGCTTTTCACAAAACTGCCGTACACGAACGCATAGTCGATTTCCGATCTGACCGCCACGTTGTGGTCAACATCGGGAAGCGGCGGCGCCGTATCCTGCACGGTGGTAAAAGGCGATGTCGTTGTATCGCTATCCCCGCCGCAGGAGACAAACAGCACAAGAAGCGCTGTCAGCAAAAAAAGTGTCAATAACAAAATGCGTTTCATACCGTCCTCACTTTTTGTCCCATGTCTTTTTCTTGAAATCGGGCTTCTTAGCAAAATTACCCTTACCGAACGAGTCATCCCGCTTCTTGAAGTACTGATAAAAATGACAGGGGATCATGCCGTTGTAAAGCTTTCTCACCTTGTCGGCGCGTCTGCCGTACAGCCTTTCAAAGCCCTCGTGCGAGGTGAGAATATAGATCTGCCAAGCGTCAAGCGTGGCAAAATGCTTGCCCATCGCGCGATAAAGCGCTTCGGTTTCTTCCATCGAAAAAAGTCGCTCGCCGTAGGGGGGATTGCACACCACCGTACCGCGTCTGCCGCCGGTTTTGATCTCCAAAGCATTACGGTTAAAAGCTTTCACCCACTTGGAAACCCCTGCTCTTGTGCAGTTAGCTTTGGTAATCTCCACACATTCGGGGTCAATATCCGAAGCGTAGGCTTCAAAAGCAGAGTCGTTTTTAATCAGGTCGTTCGCTTCCTCTCTTGCCGAGAGCCAGACCGATTTCGGAATCTGAACAAAGGTTTCTGCCACAAACGAACGGCGAAGACCGGGGGCGATGTTTGCCATCTGCATGGCGGCTTCGATCGCAATCGTGCCGCTACCGCACATCGGGTCCCAAAACAAAACATCCTCACGAGGACGCGCGATCTTCACAAGACAAGATGCCAAGGTTTCGCGCAGCGGCGCCATGTTGGCAACAGGACGGTATCCACGCTTGTGAAGCGCCGTTCCCGAAAGGTCAATGAGCAGCATGGCGGAATCGTTCAGAATGAAAAACTCCACCGAATAAACAGTGCCGCTTTCGTCAAACCACGAAACGCCGTATTTCGCTTTGAGCCGTTCCACAATCGCCTTTTTCACGATCGATTGGCAGTCGGGAATCGAGTAAAGACGGCTCTTGATCGCGTGTCCTTTTACGGGGAAGGCATCATTCTTGCCGATCCATTCTTCCCAAGGAAGCCGTTTTGTGCCTTCAAACAAAGCTTCAAAGCTGTCGGCGTGAAATTCACCCAGCATCACAAACAGTCGCTCCGCACAGCGAAGCCACAAGTTGCACCGCGCCGCGGCTTCAATGCCGCCCTTGAAAATCACGCGCCCGTCAATCGTCTGTATTCTTTTGTAGCCGAGCGCATCGATCTCCTCGCCAAGAGAATGCTCCAACCCAAAAAGACAGGTCGCCACATAGGTATATTCCATAACATATCAAATCCGTTTCTTTTGATTTCACTTTATTTTACAACGCTTTTGCCATTTTGTCAAGAAAAGAAGCGCAGCCATGAGAAAAATCTCACAGCCACGCTGTTTTGGAAAGATTCATATTTATTTGGTAGGGGTCGGCGCC
>JAFXJX010000083.1 GCA_017532025.1 Clostridia bacterium
GATTTTCAGTCCCCTGCTCTACCAACTGAGCTACAGAGGCATTTCGGGGAATCTGACCAACTGCTTTCGCAGTTGGTCAGATCAGTTTTGGCGACTCGAAGGGGACTCGAACCCCTGACCTCCGCCGTGACAGGGCGGCGTTCTAACCAACTGAACTACCGAGCCGTATCACATCACCCCGATTGGAGTGATGCAATTGGTGGGGACAACAGGGCTCGAACCTATGACCCTCTGCTTGTAAGGCAGATGCTCTCCCAGCTGAGCTATGCCCCCATGTCGCGCTTCTTGCGGCGACGGTAGTTATTATAGCATGGTGTTTTGCTTTTGTCAATACCTTTTTTAAAAATTTTTTCAATTTTTTTCAAAAAAAATCAACGCTTGCGTTATTGGCGAAAATGTTCAACATCGCTGTAACAATTTGTGCAAAACAACATAAAAAGCGTCTTTTTTTCGATCTGTTTTTCTTTTTTCCTTGACAAGCACTTGGCAATATGTCACAATAAAGTACGTTCTGTCAAGATTTTTAAAAAAATATTTTTTTGCCTGTCATATTGTGGGTGAAAAATCCGTCTTTAAGAGTGAAAGGACCTTTCCCTTTGAAAAGAGGTGATTGCGTGAAACATAACTGTTTCACGCGGGTTTTGTGGCTTTCGTTATCTTACGATAACGATTTTGCTCTGCAAAACCTGCCCCAATTCCCCAAGAAAGGTTGACTTTTTTATAAACAAAAGTCAGGTGATAACATGAAAGATGATCAAATTGTAGCATTATTCTTTGAGCGCTCGAATGATGCTTTGATTGAAAGTGAAAAGAAGTACGGCAAATATTGCCATGCAGTAGCCTACAATATTTTATCTTCGCATGAAGATGCCGAAGAATGCGTGAATGACACCTGGCACGCCGCGTGGCGGAGCATTCCGCCGCAGAAGCCGCATATTTTGTCTGCTTTTTTTGCCAAGATCACGCGTAACCTGGCGATTGACCGTCTTACGTTCATGTTGTCAAAAAAACGAAAAGGGCAAACTTTGTCGCTTCTTGAAGAGCTTGTCGAGACCTTTCCCTCTCATGTGGGAGAAGACTGTCTGATGGATGAAATCCTCTTGAAGGATGCCATCAACTCCTTTTTGCGAAGCCTTCCCGACAAGACGAGAAACATTTTCCTGCAACGCTATTTTTACTGCCGTAGTGTGCAAGAGATTGCCAAGGAATTTTCGCTTGACGAAAACCACGTATCGGTGATACTCTACCGCACGCGCAAAGCGATGAAGAGTCATCTTGAAAACTGCGGTGTTACGCTGTAAGTCGATTGACAGATTGGAGAAGTATATGAAAGAAGAAAAAATGCTGCGCGCTTTTTCGCTTGTGGATGACGATCTTGTGGAAAAAGCCGCACCGAGAGAACAAAAACCAAAAATACCCTTTTGGTGGAAGCGCCTTGCCTACGTGGCTGTTGCGGCTTGTTTGATGCTTGCCGTAGTTCTGCCAATTGCCTTTATGGGTGGTGATAACGACTCTGTTCCGGTGATATCCAAATTGGATGATACAACACAAAATGCCGATGAAACCGCACCGATGGTGTCAGCCGGGGATACCCTGCCCTTGCCTGCCGATACGCAATTTGTTACAACACAATCCGCAGTGGATACCGCAAAGCCTGCCCCCGACGTTACGAAGCAGCCGATTGATGTAGGCGTAGGGCCGCTTGACGCGTACAAAGACAGCGAATACTTTTCTTTGATTGAAATGTTGGATGCTTTGTTGTCGGAATCGGAAATCGATTTGCCGCCCTCTCAGCCAACCGCGCCGGATATTGCGCCGAGCGGTGTTACAAACGATTTTTCGGGCAGTCTGACGGGTGCTGACAGCATCCAACGCAGTGATACGCATATTTTCTGCCTGAAGGACGAAAAGCTCGAAGCTTATACCGTGTCGGGGCATGATTTTGTGTGCGTGGGCGCGTTTGATGTGGGTGACATGAGCGAGTTTTCTCTCTTGGACGGCGGCAAAAAAGTTCTTTTGCTGCGCTCATCTTCGATTTGGACAAAGCTTTTGTTGCTTGACGTCAGCGACCCTGCTTGCATGAAGGAGCTTCGCCGCGTGAGAATTACGGGCAGGCTTTGTTCCTCGAAGCTGACAGACGCCGGTTTGGTTCTGGCAACCAATTACACCGTTTGGGAAGCGCCCGAATATGACAACCCCACAAGCTTCGTTCCTTATATGCAATACGACGGCGGCGAGGCAAACCACTTGCCGATGGAAGACATCATCCTCCCGACCGATAAGCTGCTCGGTTTGGATTATGCCGTGATCTACTCGCTTGATCCTGATACGCTAACGCTGCAAAGCCGCAAAGCTATTTTGGGCTCAGGTGCGGCAAAGATTACCGAAAATTACGTGTTCATTCACTCGTGGCACAGCACCACTCTTGCCAACACGCTGCGGCGGTACACCGATCTGTATTGCTTTGACTACCAAGATGGCGTGCTGACCTATCGGGGCGACTTGACGTTAGAAGGTAGAGTATCCTCTCTGGATGAAAAAGACGGCATCTTGCGCGTGGTGGCTGACGTTGCTTACCGTAACAGCTACGAACACTACAGCGGTGTCAGCTTTTACTGTGTTTCTTTGCAAAGCGTTCGGGTTGTGGCAGAGCTGAAGGAATTTACCGAAAACGGTCAAACCGTGCAATCGGTTTACTTTGACGGCGACACGGTGTATATCGGTACACAGCACGCCACTTCCTCGCCTACCTCGATCTATTTGGTTGATTTTTCAAATCACGCAAATATCCTCTGCGTCACCCCCGATGAGCCGATTGCGCGTTCGATTTCGCTCGCGGCATTCGGTGACGGCGCTGTCCTTGGCATCGGTTACGGAAACCGAGATTTTGTGGGCGGTCCTTACCCGCACACGATCGGGATTTTCAAAAGAGAGGGCGACAAGGCGGTGTCGGTAGCGAAGTACCGTGTGGAAAACGCCGCGGAAGCCACGGGTCACCTGCCATCCTCTCTTGACCGTGAGTATTATCTTGATCCCGAGCGACAGCTTGTCGGCTTTGCCGTGAGAACGAAGAATGAAGACAACAGCGTGAAAACCGAGTATATCCTGCTGCATTTTGATGGCAAGACGCTTTCGGAATTTGCCTGTGTGGAAATCGGCGGTGATCCCTGCGCAGTGCATACCCTGCTGCTTGACGGCAAGCTTCATGTTTTTGGTGACAAAGAACACAGGGTGATCTCCGTATAAATACAAAAAGCCCCCGTGCGGGGGCTTTTTGTGAATGTAGAAGGAAAAATGAAAAAATTTTCTATTTTTTGTAACCTTTGGTAATCAAAATCTGTCTATATAGGTGAAGGGACGTGAAAAGGAGGTGACTGCGCATGAATGCACAGATGGAAGACAACAAGATCATAGCGCTTTATTTTGAACGCTCGGAGGATGCCATTGCCGAAAGTCAGGCGAAATACGGCAAATACTGCTACAAGATTGCCAAGAATATCCTCTCATCACATGAAGATGCCGAAGAATGCGTCAGTGATACCTGGATCAAAGCGTGGGGCGTGATTCCCCCGCAAAAACCCAAAAGGCTTTCGGCGTTTTTCGGTACGATCACGCGCAATCTTGCGCTGAATCGCATGGAGTCTTTCTTTGCCGAAAAGCGGGGCGGTGTGATTTTGCCGATCCTCGATGAGCTTTCGGAGATTCTCTCTGCCGACGGCGAAGACGAAGTGGTGGATGCCATTGTGATGAAAGAAGCCATCAATACCTTTCTTGCTTCCCTGCCCACGCAGGTGCGAAAGATTTTTTTGCAGCGCTATTGGTATGTTCGCTCGGTCAAGGAGATTGCGCGCGATTTCAATCTGACCGAAAACCACGTGCGCGTGATTTTGCATCGCACCCGAAGCGATTTTAAGACTCACCTGGCAAACAAAGGCGTTTGCCTCTGAGAGAATAGGAGGTTACCATGAAAAACAAAAAATTACTCGACGCTTTTTCTCTGGTCGATGAAAAATACGTGGAAGAAGCCGACCCTGACCGCACACGCAAAAGGGGCGCGATGTGGTCAAAACGCTTGGCTTACGTTGCCGTGGCGGCTTGTTTGATGCTTGTAATCGTTTTGCCGATTCTGTTTTCGGGCGATCATGAAGGTGTGCAAGTGCCGTCAACTTCAGGTGCAGAGGGATCAAGTCCTGCCGATGCTTATCAGGACAGCGAATATTATGCTATCATCAAAGAGCTTATGTCTTACTACAAAGAGCAAGAGGAGCTTTTGGGGGCGCCTCAACCGGATGCGCCGCTCGCCGGTGTTGACGGTGTGTTCACACAAGCGGCGGTTGCTACCGTACCTGCTCCCTCTGAGCCCGAAACACCTGACGATATTACCGACAATCAAGTGGTAGGTGTGGTGGAAGCTGACCTGATCAAGCGCACAAATACGCATATTTTTTATCTGCGCAGCGCGACGCTGGAAGCCTATACCATCCAGGGGAAAGACTCGGCAAAGATTGGCTCGTATTCGATCGATGGTAGGAACCCCAACGGATTTTATCTCTTGGATAACGGCAAGAAAGCGCTGATTCTGACAAATGCAAAGCAAGATTCCTCTGCTACCCTCGCGCTTTTGTTGGATGTGAGCGATCCTGCCAACATCAAAGAGATCAAGCAGGTTTTGGTGAGCGGTCATGCTAACACCTCGCGTGTGACAGATGAAAAGATCCTTCTGTTTACCAATTATTTCATTGAAAAAGACCAAGTGGATTACGAAAAGCCAAACACCTTCGTGCCGACGGTTACTGAAAACGGCGTAACAAAGCCGCTTTTGTCATCCGACATTCTGACAGTTTCCGAGCATCCGTTTTCCGCAAGCTACAGCGTGGTGTATGCACTAAACCCAAAAACACTTGAGATAGAAGGTAACATGGCGCTTGTGGGAACCTGGGGACAGTTCTATATCTCAAAGTCCCATATTGTGTTTGCCAAGAACCGCATTCTTGAAGAAGAAAAGGGCGCTTACCGGTATTGGAAACAACTGACAGATATCATCTGTCTTTCTTACACAGACGGCATGACTGAAGAAGGCAGAATCACACTTGACGGTTACGCCAAAGACCAGTACAGCTTTGACGAAAAAGACGGTATCTTGCGTATCGTGACAACGATCAGAGAGCATGTCTATAAAGTGCATGATCCGAGCGGATCTGTTTCGGGAGGTGCGCCTTCTCAAAACGTGGTGGAAACCACGGCAGACCCCGAGCGTCTGCCCGCATCACCTGAGGAAAGCACAAGCACTTCGCCTTCGTCTTACACAGGTGCGAGTCTTTACTGCGTTTCGCTTGACAGCTTTGAGGTGGTGGCAAAGGTAGAGCGTTTTGCGCCGAATGGAGAGACGGTACAGTCGGTGCGCTTTGACGGTGACTATGCTTACGTTTGCACCTCCATTGTCTTTACCGATCCTGTGTTCTTCTTTGATCTTTCGGATCTTTCCGACATCACCTATACCGACACCGGTGTGATCGAGGGCTATTCGTCCTCGCTGATTGGCTTCGGAGAGGGCAATCTGATCGGCATCGGATACGAGAATTGGGATACGGTGAAGATCGAAGCCTATCGCGAAGAGGACGCTCGCGTGGTATCGGTGGACCGTTATCTTATCCCCTCTGCCAGTATTGCTTCCGACTACAAAGCCTATTATGTGGATCGCAAGCATCAGCTTCTCGGCTTCGGCGTTTATATCTGGAGCGGGCAGATCGATGAACCCTCGTATAAGCTGCTTTACTTTGACGGCGAAAAGCTCACAGAGCTTGTGAGTCTGCCGATGTCCGGTGCGGTTCATACCTATCGGTCGGTCTATCTTGACGGATTCCTTTATGTGTTTGGCGAGGTCGACTTCCACGTTGTGGAAGTGACGATTCCAAAAGTATAAAAATAGGGATTCAGAAATCTGCTTTGCGTGACAATTTGTTATATATGATTGCTTAGCAAACGCAAAGCACTCTCCGCGCTATGCGCGGAAGGGTTCAAATCATATAGCTTTACGATAAAAATAACGGGTAGCGAATGCTACCCGTTATTTTTATGGCGGAGGCAGAGGGATTCGAACCCCCGTGGGGTTGCCCCCAAACGGTTTTCAAGAATACACCGTTAGTATTACACTTATGCGAAAAACGAGGCAGTTTGTATCAAAGCGATTCACCTTAAATCCTTATATATCAAGGGTTTTCGGAACTGAAATGCACCGTTTTGCAATAATTCGAATTGGTTCGAATCAAGAAAAATCGAAGTGATTTAAGCGTTTTTTGCAATATTTTTTGCACGTTGGAGAGAATTTGGAGAGAATTGCGAGAGAGAATTATGTAATTGCAGTACATTCGGAAATCGTCTTTATTGGAGAGAATTTTTGACGATTCAGGAGAGAATTTTTTATGCGTTACGATCTGATTGAAATTGAACAACTGCCGGAGGTCTTATCCCTTGCAGACCTTTGCCGCGTCTGCCATTTAAGCAAATTGGATGCGCGGTATTATCTCAAAAGCGGGCTCATTCCCTGCGAAACAACCGGGAAGAAAACGCGCTGTTACTTGGTCAAAAAAACCGCCCTGCTGCGTGTACTCCGGGACTACAGCGAGAACCCCAAAAAGTACACAGTTCCGAGAATTTGGAGAGAGAAAGGAGAGCTTTACCACGTCAACGTAAACCCTACGATCTATCTTCCAACCCAATATTTAACCTCGGATATCGCGATCGAATATTACCGAAAAAAGCTTGCCGATATGTCCGAGCTTGTTTGTGTCAGCGACATTGCCCGCATTACGGGATACAATTCCCAAACGGTAACCTATTGGTGCAGGAGAAAAAGAATCGTTCCTCACGCAAGAACCACGCGATTTTGGATTTCGCAACAAGAAGTGTTAAGGTTTTTGACCTCCTTTGACTACAACGATATCAAAGAAAAATCCGAAGTACATATTGCCGATATCCGAGCGATCTACAACCTCATCCACGACAGGAAGGAGGCAGAAAAATGACCTTTGATCTGAACGAAGTCGCCCTTCTGCCCGACACCTTTTCGCTTGAGGATTTTCGGGTGGTATGCCATATCAGCAAACGAACCGCAAGGTATTACCTGCGTAACGGTCTTATCCCCTGCGAAATCAACGATAAGAAAACGCACTGCTACTCCATCAAGCGGCAGGAGCTGATAAAGGCGCTCAAGGAATATCAAAAATGTCCTTACAAATTTGCCGTTCCCAAGCAATGGAGTGAGGAAAGTCAACCGAAAACACGCGCCGAGCAGAAGCTCTTGGCGATCACCTATCTTTCCGACAAGGACCTGACGTCCCCCGTGCTCAAAAAGTATTACCAACAGAAATTGGAGGGGCGTCCCGACTTGATGGACTGCAAGGAACTTGAACGCATCACGGGTTATTCGAGGGCAACGATCAACCGCTGGTGCAATGAAGGTAAATTGCATTGCCTCAGACTCAAGCCGCACGTCTTGGTGCAGAAAAGGAAACTGCTGCCGTTTCTTGCTTCAAAGGAGTATAACAGCATTATGAGCAAGAGCAAGGTGCATTTAGAGGACATACACGAAATCTACCGCAAAATTCGCAGAGGAGGCTAACATAATGAAGGACAAAATGATACAGAACGGAATTGAATACGAGCGCAGAGGAGAGCAATATTATCCCCTGCTTGACCTTGAAAAGCAGACGAGCTATGAGATAGGCAAGTACGGCAACTTGCACCTCGATTTTATCAAGAAGCACCGCAGAGGCAGGTACACCACCCTTTATACCGAAAACCGCTTGAATGAGCATCTTCACAACATAGACCTGCAGACGCACGAGCAGATCAACCTGATCACCGCACAGACGGCAAAGCAAATGGGCGTGACCGAGGAAGTCAAAGCCTCCGACCCGATGCGCTGGGTGCAGATGATGAATAACATCAAAGCAGCTGCCGAGGAAATTGTGCTGAAGGAGGTTGTGTAC
>JAFXJX010000084.1 GCA_017532025.1 Clostridia bacterium
AAACCTTTATCTCTGCATCAATCACAAAGATGTCTCCTTCGCTGTCTTTCAATACGTTTCGGGGTAATAAATCCCAAACTTCAAACTCTCCGTTTGTAAAGCGTCCGTTGGTTGGGGTACTACTGAAGCCTAAGGCTGCCATATAAGTGGCTATCTCTATAGGCGTCGCAGGCATTGCTTCTTTAATGAGGCTTTGTTTGAAAATGGGCTTACATTGTTTTGGCCTTCTCGAAGTTTCTCTTCATATAGGCAGCAGCGTCGGTAGAGTTCATCGGCGATTTCTTGGATTCGGCGATTTTCTTCATCTTCCGCTCTACGGCTTCTTTGTGAAATTGGTTCAAATACATCATTGCCCATCATTATTTTTTTGACAAAGATACTATTTTCTTTATTAAAACAAAAGAAATGCACATTTTTCGTGTCCCGAAAGATAAAAGGACAAAACTATACTCTCAATTTGAAGCAAAAGATTTAGCATCATCGCATAATCAGAGTATCTCAATGCACAAAATCCACAGAAGGTTTCGAAGGCCTTTTGTGGAGTTATACTTCAATAATCCTTATTCATTTGCCTTTCCCCTCGGCTTTTTCGTCAAGGCTGCCGCCTTCGGACTTTTAGCTAAGGCTGCCGCCTTCGGCCGGCGACCTAAAGGTTCATTGGTTAATCAAGTTCACCACCACCTTACGAAAATCTTCAGCAAGAAGAAGCATGTGGAATTCCGCACATGTATGTGTGTGGTACTATTCTTTCTTGTTGACACCCAACTCTATTATCAGCTCATCCACCAAATACTCATCGCTCATGCAGTGCATATCGGCAATGCCTTCGCTAATGAGCTCGAAGGTTTTGGAATCATAGAACATACCCAAAGCCTCCTCGTAAGAGTATCCAGCTTTTTCGGCAAACATCTGCACTATGCGGGCATATTTACGTTGTAGAATAATCTTATTGGCTACCATTGGTCAGAGTTTGATGGATTCAATAAAATGAAGATGCTTGTCAAGTACCAATTGACTGGTGATGCATACCTGATGGTTGGGATGCTTGAAACGTAATTGGTCGAGGGCTTGCTCGTAGGAGTATACTCCAGAGAAGTAGAGATCGATAGTGTCGAACACCTGGTCATCGGCAATACCACCTTCAATAATATCATATATCGTGTGGTCTTGACCTTTACGGCATGCCGTGACATAATCGAGCCATTTACTATCGTAAGCATTGAAGATGATGCGGGAGAACTCTTGCAACTCTTCGTCCAATTCATAGATGTTCATTACGGCAGTTTCGCCTTTGCGCAAGAAACGTTGCCCATATTTTTCTGCTTGTTCGCGCAATGAAGTCAGGTAGAAACCTCGGCCAAAGTCAAGATGTTCGCGCGAATGACATATGTCGGGAGTGCGAACCTCTACGCTTGAAGTATGATATAGGCGTATCATGCCAGTGCTCCTTTCTTCTTCATATATGCAATTAAATCCTCCACAATGTATTCCTTTGAGAACGAATGCAGCACATCATAGCATGGGACGATGTAGTCTGATATGATACCTGTGCTCTGCAACTTGTGGTACACGTCGCGAGCATTCATCTTTAAGTGGTCGGCTACGCTGCCAACGCAGAAGATGGTAAAGTTTAGAGTCTGCGAGTTCATATCAAGTGCGGGTAGTTGTTTGCCATTGCAAATATAAGCTTTTTATTTGTTATAACAATTGTTCGGGTCGTTTTATTGTGGAATAAACTATTTTCCGTCGCAACGGTGCCCTCTTCCCGCCCAATCCCCAAGGCGGGCGAAAAGAGCGCAGCCATGAGGCATTAGGAAAATGCAGGAAGTAAGCAAAAACTTAGTTTTTGAGTTTATAAGTTTTTTAGTTTGGTAAGTCTATACTTCCGATTTCTGCGCCGTGTAAGCAAATCAAAGAAATTGCCTTACAAATTGCTACGGATTTTTTGTATGGGATTTGCAGACGTTTCGCTAATGAAGCCCTACATTACCTCGCGTTTTTATACACGAGACATGGAGACACGACGGATTTATAGTTTTTTAGCATTGCGAAGCAAAGCTATATAGCGGAAGTTTCGTACATTTGTTGCAAGAAAGTTGTTCCGAACT
>JAFXJX010000085.1 GCA_017532025.1 Clostridia bacterium
AGCTATGGATGCCTTTGTAACAACCGAGCTCACAGACCTTTGTTACCGCACAAAAGGAAAGTATTACGATGAATTTCGTTATGCAGCCAACGGTCAGAATCTTATTCGTTGTGCTTGTATTGCAAGAGCAGGTTATGATGATGTTATCGATATCAAACCGCAGATACAGTTAGCATTGGAATCTTTCGAACGTGTACTTGAGGTAGATTCGATTTTGGATATTACAAGTATAAAAAAGGTTAGCGGAAAAGAAAAACGTGTTTTCAACGATTACGAAAAATGGCCTTGCTATTATCATCTTGATATCCTCGCGCATACATCATCTTGGAAAACCGAGGACAATATCAAGATGCTTGCAGAATCCGTCAAAAAGCTGATGCGCACTGACCGCCCCGAATGTCAAGTCGGCGGCGACAGTTGGGTAGGATACGTTCTTGGAACGGTAGGTTGTCTCAAAGAGGGATATACACTCGGCTATGACAAAGACGGCGTTCACTATACCTACCTTGATCGTGTGGAATGGCTTTGCCGTTGCGGTCTTGCACCTTATATTCCCGAAGTACAATCAGAAGTAGAATTGCTTAAAAACTCAATTGATGAATTCGGTATCTGCCGAGCAAGTGTGGATGAAAATCAGCTTAAAGGCATCGGCACCTATAGCGGTCGGCAGCTTGAAATGGATTGGAAAACTGAAACGAAAAAGCTTTGCGATATCACTTTTAGGGTTCTCTTGATAATACATTACGCAAACGGAGGTAAATATGAGCTTTGACTATCAAAAATCAATAGATTTTCTTCTTGAAAACGGCAGAGATGTGATTCAGTACCGTTTGCATAAAGGTATACTCCACGATCTTACCGAGTCGGAGGAAACAAAGCTTCTTGAAAAGGTAATGCAAACATCCGAATATCAGTTGCTTTTAACACATGTTAAACCCAACGGATACATTGGAATCGGTATGCACTCTTGGGAGAAATTCAAAGCATCACATCTTGATGACGGCGAAAACGCCGCAAGACTCCTACATAATTACGGCATCCCCAAGGATATGCCTATCGTGCAAAACTTTGTGAAAGCTATGCGCGATGACGCGGTATTGGAGCATGAGTTTTCGTATTACAATCCTGAAAAGGTGCGCTTTGAAACACGTAGCATCGGCATCAACAGCGGCTCGTCTCTTGATGTTACGCTGTATGCTTGTCAGGCGTTGCTCGGATACGGTGACGATCCAGAAATGCGACATTTCGTTGATGCTTCTTATAAGGCATTCGTCAGTTTGCTTGATTACGAGTCGGCAGATGAGATCACTACCTTCAATCCGAATTTGAAAAGGAAATATAACTATCCCACCATTACGCCCGACACATACTTTCCGTGTCAATACCATCTTGAAACTTTGGCTGAAACGCAGAGCTGGCGTACAGAGGAAAGCATTGCGCGGCTCGCTGAAGCAATCGACCACCACGACAAAATCACAAGGGATTTCGGCGGTTTTGCTGTCAAGATCAACGGCAAGCAGGTAGGACCCGGATGGGCATATATGAATCCCTTTTTTGCTCTGTCATTTCCGCAGAAAGCGCCTAATCACAGAAAGACATTGACCGCACTTGCAAAGGTTACGGGAGATCGAACACAAGTAGTCAGAGAATCGGTGGAAACATTGCTCGAAATGCTGTCCGAGGATGGCGTACTACGTACCACATTCTCTTCGTCTTATGAAAAGAGCCGCTTCAAAGACAATTTCCGCAGTGGACATCCTTATGCGGAAATCGGACTTGAACCCGACCATAGAAAAGATATAGCAATATGGTGTGAGCTTACATTTTGGGCAGTGGAATTTTTGCACATCATTGAAAGTATGAAACAATAATGAAAGGTCAGAATATGGCAGAGATTATAAAAGTTTTTAAAGAGAACGTTCCCAATATGCGCTTCATTGGTAAGAAGTACGGTGAATTCGGTCATTGGGATGAATTTTGGGCAAACGATTGGTTCGGTTTGCTCGAAAAAGCAATGGGCGGTACAGGTGCGATACTTGATATTTGGGAAAACGGAGGAGGTTACGCAGGACTTGAGCATTGGACGCCTAATGAGCCGTTTGAATATTGGCTTGGTATGTTTGCGCCCATGGATACAGAGGTTCCCGACGGATTTGAATACGTAGATTTTATCGACCTTTCACTCGGCACTTGCTGGATATACGGGCTTGAAACTGAGGTTCACGATACTTCTGCGTGCCAACCTGCATTAATACAAAACGGTATGACCGTTTGGAAAGATGCTAACGGTGGTACTTGGTCGTTTGAAAACTGTCTGTGTCCAAGATATACTACACCCGACGAGAATGGAAAAATCATTCTTGATTACTGCTATTTTGTGGAGAAGTGAAATGAGATTTCAAAAACATATAGATTATCTTCTCGACAATGCTTGCACCAGCATCAAATTTCTCGTACACCGTGATTTTTTGCGCACACCGTTGACGGCGCCGTTTATGCAGAAAATGCGTGCCGAGATATTGGAGCAAGAAAACATTAAAAAGCATCTTGCTTGTCAACATCCCGACGGATGGTTCGGAGACGAGCTTCATGGCGGCGAATATGGCATGGAGCGTTCTATCGGAACGCTTTTGAATGCAGGTATTGAAAAGGATCATCCTGCTATTCAAAAAGGTATTCAAGCGCTTATTACTCCTGAGATTGCATCACAACACAAGAACTGGTTTCACGGTGGCGAGGCCCTCGATGCCGAGGGCAGAGGCGGTAATAATGCGATTATTGCATCTATTCTTTCGTGGGTTGGATATGACGAAACCTATCATATCTTAGCAGAGCAGATTGCTCTCTCTTGGGAACACGTGGAAGCGGTTTGCAGTTATAACTCCGTTGATAATTTTACCAAGAAAGGCAAGAACGAAAGATATTATAAACCTTTTGCACGTTTTCCCGGTGCAAACCATATCGGGCTTCTCAACGCCACACAAAGCTGGCGAAGTGAAGAGAGAATGGAGATCGCAAAAACTTCTATGAAACACGCCTATGAGCTGATGAAGGATTTTGACGAGTTCATTACCTTCAAAAAGCCGAAGGAGTTCGGCGGAAGCTTCGTCGGTCCGTTCAATTATAATTGGCAAGCGTTAAAGCCCATTGACGAAAAACAACTATACCAAATCATCAACGATCCCTACAACTTTAAGTTTGCATTTTGGCTTGGTTCTGTGACAGGTGTTCCCGATTGGGTTCGTCAATCGGATGAAACATATTTTGTTCTCGCTGATTTCCTCGAAAGAGAGGATAACGTCGATGTTATCCCCGATAGAGTGTTTAGCGCATTCCGCAGAGTATCCGGCAAAGAACCCAATTATAGAAAACGCTCTGCTGCAAAATGTGATTTGACTTATGCTTTATTAAGAGCAGTTTGGAACGTGGTGGAATAAAGATAATGAGAAAAATATTAGGCTGCTGCGGGCACGACTGTTCAAGGTGCATCACATACCTTGCTACTACTAAGAATGATGATACTTTAAGAAAACAGTCGCAACAGTTTTATAAGACAATGTTCGGCTTGGATATTCCGCTTGATGAAGTTAACTGTCTTGGCTGTCACTCAAACAATGTATTTGAGCTTTGCAAGAACTGCCCGTTTGCAAAATGTGCGTCGGAACGAAAAATTGCCGAATGCTCTGAGTGCGTAGAATATCCTTGCAATGCTCTTGCGGAATATCAAGAAAAATATGTAAATAAGTGCAATCAAGTTACGCGTGATTGTGGGAATGGAATTAATGAATAGCAAAA
>JAFXJX010000086.1 GCA_017532025.1 Clostridia bacterium
CTTGGTGTTCATGCCCATACGGGTAAGGAACATCTTGATTTGAGCCGAGGTAGTGTTTTGTGCCTCGTCCAGGATAACCACGGCATCGTTCAACGTACGTCCGCGCATAAAGGCAAGCGGTGCAATCTGGATGATGTTCAGTTCCATGTACTCTTTCAACTTAGCAGCCGGTATCATATCTTGCAAGGCATCGTACAGGGGTTGCAAATAGGGATCGATTTTGTCTTTCATATCGCCAGGCAAGAATCCTAACTTCTCGCCGGCCTCTACAGCCGGGCGCGAAAGGATAATCTTCTTTATCTCCTTGTTCTTCAATGCGCGAACGGCAAGCGCAATAGCCGTATAGGTCTTACCCGAGCCGGCAGGACCGATAGCAAATACCATATCGTTCTTGGCAAATGCTTCAACCAATTTCAATTGATTTTCGCTTCGTGGAATGATGGGCTTGCCCGTAACGCTGAACACGATAACATCGCCACTTTTTTCGGCTTGTGGTTTATTGCCTTTTACAATGTCTATGATGACTTCCTCTTTCAGCGAATTGTATTCAGCACAATGCTTTTCCAGCTTGATGATGTTTTCTTCGAACGCGCACATCTCTTCCTCGTCGCCCAGCACTTTAATTACGTTGCCTCGGGCCACGATGCGCAATTTGGGATAGAGAGCCTTTATCAGCTGCATGTTGGTGTTGTTCACACCATAAAAGATAACCGGATCTATATCCTCTAAAACAATGAGTTTTTCTATCATTCTTTCTATTTAGGGTATTGAGAATGCAAAAATAGTGAAACTCTTAATATTGTTCTTCTTTTTTCGAACAAAAAATAGCAAGTTTTGAAGATTGTTTATCCAAACATCTTGAATGAGGGGGGAAGTGGGGCCTCTACGGTAATGTTTTCCTTCGAAACAGGATGCACGAAAGCAATGCGACGTGCATGCAGACAGATGCTTCCGTCTGTGTTTGAGCGGGCAAAGCCATACTTTAAATCGCCCTTGATGGGGCATCCCATTTTGGATAGCTGACAACGGATTTGATGATGACGGCCTGTCTTCAGATTCACTTCCAGCAGGTAATAGTTGTCCGAAGCAGCTATTAGGCGATAGTCGAGCAAGGCATGTTTGCTACCCGGTTTTTCTTTGTCGTAAGCGTAGCTTTTGTTTTGTTTTTCGTTGCGCAGCAACCAATGGCTCAGGGTGCCCTCTTCTTGTGGGGGGCGATTCTTCACTACGGCCCAATAGGTTTTCTGCACTTCGCCGCGTTTGAACATTTCGTTCAGTCGCGACAGGGCTTTGCTGGTTTTAGCAAAAAGCACAAGACCGCTTACAGGACGGTCAAGGCGGTGTGTCACACCCACAAAGACATTGCCGGGTTTCTGATACTTCTCCTTCAGATACTGTTTTACGGTTTCCGAAAGGGGTGTATCGCCGGTTTTGTCGCCTTGCACAATCTCGGAAGCGGTCTTGTTGACAATAATTATGTGATTGTCTTCGTAGACAACGGTCATAGGCGCAATTACATATTCATTCCACCATCCACTTGAATCACTTGGCCGGTGACGTACGATGCCATATCCGATGCCAAGAAGGTAGCGATATTAGCTACATCTTCTGGTGTACCGCCACGACGCAATGGGATGCGTTTTGCCCATTCTGCCTTCACTTCGTCAGAGAGGGCATCGGTCATAGCTGTGATGATGAAACCTGGAGCAATGGCGTTAGCACGAATGCCGCGCGAACCAAGTTCTTGTGCGATAGACTTAGCCAAAGCAATCATACCAGCCTTCGAAGCAGCATAGTTCGATTGACCGGCATTGCCATGTACACCAACTACAGAGGCCATATTGATGATGCTACCGCCTTTTTGACGCATCATGATAGGAGTACATGCGTGGATAAAGTTGAAGGCCGACTTCAAGTTTACGTTGATTACCATGTCCCATTGTTGTTCGCTCATGCGCATCATCAATCCGTCGCGGGTGATACCGGCATTGTTTACCAGGATATCGATGCGACCGAAGTCTTTATGAATTTCGGCAACAACCTTTTCTGTATCTTCAAAGTTAGCAGCATTCGAAGCATATCCTTTTGCCTTCACGCCAAAAGCTTCGATTTCCTTAGCTGTAGCTTCAGCATTTTCGTCAATAACCAAATCGGTAAATGCAACGTTTGCACCTTCGGCAGCAAACTTCAATGCAATAGCCTTACCAATGCCGCGTGCAGCACCGGTTACAAGGGCAGTTTTTCCTTCTAATAATCCCATGTTAGTTTGTATTTATTAGTTAATAAAATATGTTTTCTTAATACTTTTTCCCCAATGCGCGTAACACCAATTTGCTGACATATTCCTCTTTATCAGCATCTTTCAAGTGCGCACCTATCTGACCGCGAATGTAGGGTGTTTCAATACCCTTCACGCTATAGTGTACAATCTCGGCAGTCATGTTTATGTCGTCCAACTCAAAGACACCTTTCTCCACACCCTCGGCCAAGATGTCGCGAATCAGCAATCGCTCGCGCGCATCAAAACGTTTTCTTACGGCCTCCACTTGCCAAATGTCGCGAAAGAAGTCGGCACGAAGCGTACCATTACGAAAGACCACCTCTTTCACCGCATCCAAGTGGGCATAAATCATCTCCATCAGCTTCTGTTCGGGCGAAATCTTTTTCTCCGACACACTCTTCTGAACATCCGAAAGAATATCCAACTCCGACTCGATAACCGCTAAATAAATCTCTTCCTTACTCTTAAAATAGGTGTAAAGCGTTCTTCTACCCTTACCCGAAGCAAGGGCAATGTCGTTCATCGTAGTGTTCTCCAAACCATTCTTGGCAAACAACTGGCGAGCTACATCAACTAATACGGCTTTGGTCTTCGATGCTGTCATTTCTTATTGCACATTGGATGAATATCTGTGCAAAAGTAGCGCATTTATGTTAATCATACAAATATATCGGAAAATTATCTGCGAAATATTTGCAATTTCAAAAGAAAGCCGTACCTTTGCACCCAGAAAACAGAAACATCGCGGAGTGGAGCAGTTGGTAGCTCGTTGGGCTCATAACCCAAAGGTCGTAAGTTCGAGTCTTGCCTCCGCAACTAAATAAAACGCCTCGTCCATCAGGACGGGGCGTTTCTCTTTATATATTATCAACTCTTTTTACCATCTCTTGAAAAGGCCGAATCGGGCCGAAAATTTTTTCCCACGAGGAAAAAATAATTTTCCCACGAGGGTAGTTTTTC
>JAFXJX010000087.1 GCA_017532025.1 Clostridia bacterium
CTCGTCTTCCTCGTCTTCCTCGTCTTCCTCGTATTCTTCGTATTCTTCGTCATCACTGCCGTCAACAGCACCGTAAGGTCTGCCGTAGGGCGAGCCTGCCACGTAGGGATTCACACCGTATCTCGGCGTGCCGTAGCCTGATTTCGAGGCCACCTCTGCCGCCGTGGGCGCTGTGTCAATACCCTTCCATGCTCTCACGGCAAGAACAGCGTAATACACGATCCACAAATGGAACAAAAGCTGCAGGATCAGTTCAATACCGCCGGCTCCCACAAAGAAAGAAAAGGCAACCAAAAACAAGGTATCAACAATATAGAACGACAGCGTGATCATGCTGCACACTCTGTATTTCTTCGAAAAGAACCAGAGAAGAAACAAACCCACGATAATGGCAACCGAAAAAGCAAAGACAAGCCAAAAGATTGAAGAATCCAAAAACTGGAAAGCACTCTCCCAATTGGGGTATAAGGTTTTCCAATCCGCACCGTGCTCCGCTTCAAGAACGCTTTGGTAGTAAGACGGGTCAAATCTGCCGCAGTTGATCGCAAAAAAGAGCGTAAGGTAATGCGGAAGCGATGCCGAAAAGAAAAAAGATGTCGTAATGCTGATCATCACCGTCACAAGATTCACCACGGTAAAAATCACCGAAAGCAACAGATTCATGCGAGACATATTCAAATCGCGCTGATACATTTCTTTGGTTTTGATCGGTTTAGAAGCGTAATTCATAAAGAACTCCTTTTTGATTATACTGAGAGTATTATACCATGAGTGGAAAGACTTGTCAATTCTCTTCACACGCTTTTCACTAAATCACGTTCAACTTTTGTCCGATGGCATACATCAATCGGTATTTTCTTTCATAAAACGCAGTGGGCGACATCAGCATACAAAGCGGCGACCAATTATGCCCGCGCTTTTCCGCCAAAGCGTCCAAAAACATAAGCTTCACTTTCTCGCTTTCTCCCGCACAAACCTCGTCAAGTGCCTCAAGAATCGCCGTATTGAGTGTCTGATAGCGCGCCAAAACCGCCTCTCGCCTCGTTCCTCGCTCTATTTCAATGGCGCGTTTTTTGAATCCTGCGCACACCGCAATGATCTCGCGCTTTTCGTGTATGGTCAACTGTTCTCCTGTTCGTTTTTTGTAGGGCATCGACTGCACCTCCCTTTTTTGTTAAAATATATGAGTGGCACTCATATTATGCCACAATCTTCTTTGTTTGTCAAGAGCGTTGCTCATATTTTTCAATCTTTTTTTCAAAAACCTCTTGACAGCTAAGAGTATCGCTCGTATAATAAAGGTACAAACCACTCGGAAGGCTTGGTGTTATTATGAATCATCCCAATCGAATCCGCATCCTCCGCAAAGCCAAAGGGCTTTCGCAAAAAAGCTTTGCCGAGCTTTTTTCCATCAATCAAACCGCCGTTTCCAATTGGGAAAAGGGCAAAAACAACATCGATCTCTTCTTGGCAGACCGCATAGCCGATGCTTTCACCGTTCCGGTGGAATATGTGTACGGCAAGCCCTACGCCATCACCCATCCGCAAGGTGAATGGACGCCCGAAGAAAAAGATGCTTATCAAAACGCAAAAAACGCCGAAGAAAAAGAGCTTTTGGAATTCCGCTTCGGCAGAGGGGTGTTTGAAGGCAGCGGTGCCACCCTCTCGCGCGAAGGCGGCATTAGCGAAAGCGAAATCAAAGTGGCCCTGTTCGGGGGTGACCACGAAGTCAGCGAGGAAATGTGGCAGGAAGTGAAAAACTTCATTGCCTTTGTCAAACAAAAGAAGGATCAGTGATAACGTGAACATTCTGGAAAGCTTGTATCAGCAGGCACACACCTCAGGCATTGCTGTGGAAAATTTCCCCATGCCCAAGGTTTTGTCAACCGCTGTCATGGTGGATGAGCGCTATTATATCGGAATCGACCGCTCACGCCTTGAAACCAGCATCGAAGAAGCCGAATGCCTTGCCCATGAAATCGGGCACTGCGAGACCCATTCGCTTTACGCCTGCGGTGAAAAAGAAAGAAAAAAGAGCGAAAAGCGCGCCGAAGAATGGGCAATCTTGCGCCTTGTTCCCAAAGAGCATTTCGAAAACGCCTGCAAAAACGGTTGCCGCGAGGTTTGGGAATTTGCCGAAGAATTAAACATCACCTGCGCCTTTGCCGCAAAAGTCATGGCATATTACTTAAAACAAAACCATACATAAAGAGGTACCACTATGAGCAAAATCTGGACAGCCGGCGAGCGCGCCCGCGTGGCGCTGACGCTCGGCAAACCCGACGAGATCCCCACCTTTGAACTCGAATTTCAGCTCTCCGAAGAATTCTACGGCTATCCGCTCGACGATCCACGTTTGCACGGCAGCGCCCGCGCATCTCTTTCGGCAAAAGAGATCGAGCAAGCCGCCATCGACCTTGCTGATAAATACGCCCGTGTGTACGGCAATAAAACAGCCATCGAAATGGGCGGCTCTGTCTTGTCAGGCGACCCTGTCAAAGATGCTAGGCTCGGTCTTGACTATGCCATCATTCCGGTCTATTGCCCCGAATGGTGGGATGTCACCTCACCGGTCAACATCGCCTTCCGCAAACGCCTGCGCGAGCATTTCGGCAATACCCGCCTGTTCGGCGGTCATGGCGACGGCACATTCGCCATCCCCTCGGGCAGCGATATGTACGAATTCGTTTACCGCATTGCCGATGAACCCGAAGAAGTCTTAAAAGAAGCCGAAGCCATGGCAAAAAATGCCATTGAATCGAATAAGCGTCAGCACGAGGCGGGGCTCGACGTTGCCCTGCTCTGCTCCGACTATTGCTATAATTCCGGACCCTTCCTCTCCCCTACTATGTTCGATGAATACATCACCCCCTTCCTCGCCAAAATCTGTAAAGCAGGCAAAGAAGACGGTATGTTCATGATCAAGCATACCGACGGTAATATCATGCCGATCATTCAATCGCTCGTCGATGCAGGTCCGCACGCGCTACACTCCATCGACCCGATGGCAGGCGTGGATATCCGCGAGGTCAAGCGCCTGTACGGCAACAAAGTCGCCCTCTGCGGCAACGTGCATTGCGCCGCACTCCAAACAGGCACAGAGGAAGAAGTCATCACCAGCGCCGAATACTGCTTGAAATACGGCGGCGAGGGCGGCGGCTACCTCTTTGCCACCAGTAACATTCCCTTTAAGGGTATGCCCCCCGAGCGCTACGACCTCATCCTTAACATCTGGAAAAAGAGAAGAAAATACGGCATATAAAAACAAAAAGGAGTTTCGCACAAGCGAAACTCCTTTATCTTTTTTATTCAGCAGCTTCAACCTTAACCGCAACAATAACACCTTCGTTGTTATCGCCGGAAACGGTATATGTGGCATTCGCGCCCAGATCAACAACAGTGTAGTGTACAATGCTGTCACCCTGCGAAAGCTTTACGTAATAAAGATTCCAAGTGTCTTCACCAACCGTTACATTGGTCACGGTTTTGGTCTTGATCGCATCGATATACGCTTCAAGCGATCCTGCCGCTTTGACACCTGCGGAATGAATGGTACCAACGTAGCGAAGCTGTCCCGACGCGTGATTTTCATCACCCACAAGACCCTCGTAAACAAAGCCGTACATAGAAGCAAAGGCTTCAAACCACTTGTCATAGGTCACTGTTTCACCGTCAAGCGAAACCTGATAAGCGTTGTAGTTCAAACCGTAGATCACGTCATTTTCCCAAATGCGAAGCTTCAATACGTTACCGCTGGCAAAAGCGTCTGTTGCATCAACCGAAGCCGTAAAGCCTTCCACAATAAAAGGCTTGTCAGTGCCGGCAGCCGCATCAAAAGCCTGAATCAGAGCCGTCAGCGCCGTCATGGCTTCGTTACGCAAAAAGTGATTGTTGTCAACTGTCTTGAAGGTGGCCGAAATATGTGTGAAGCCGGCCTTCATGGCTTCCTCGGCAGTTGTGTCTTTGTTTCCCTTGAACTCCGATTCATACGGATGATTCTGGTCAATGGTAAGCAAAAGACCGTTCTCCACAGCATTGTCCTCAAGGAAAAGCATACCGCTTTCATCTACCTTTTCGGTTGAAGGTGCAACCTGCACAATGGGAAGCTCAACCTTCATGCCCGTGGTTTCGGGGGCGGTATCAGAGACTGATGTGTCCGATGAAGAAGGTGTTGTGTCTTCGGTTGTGTCTTCAGTTGTGTCTGCCGTTGTGCTGTCAACGGTATTGTTGTCTGTCAACGCAGGGGTTTTGACCGCCGTGGTATCGGGGGTGGTGTCAGAGCCTTCTGTCAAAGAAGAGCTCTCTTCTGTTGATGTTACCGCAGGGGTATCGCCTCCGCAAGAGCAGGAAGCCAAAACCGCTGTCAGCATCACTGCCATCGCAAGCAAAAGCAGCGCAAGTGTTACTTTTTTCATTTTGTTTTCATGTCCTTTCTTTTTCAAACAAATACGTTGTCATGATAACACAAAACAAATACAAAGTCAATAACCAAAGATAAAATATTCACCTGATTTTCACAAAAAGCTTGACAAAGCAATCAAACGGGTGTAGAATGGGTCTGATAAAAACTAACAGGAGGAATCCATATGAATACCCTTGCAAAAAAAATCCCCGGTAAACAATTGACAATGGTTCAATGTCTTACCACATTGCTTCTCGTTGTTATCATCTGCTGCGTTAGCTTCGGCACTGTTTTTTCTCTCACGCTCACAGTTAATAACGATGTTGAAGAAGCATTTTATAAAATCATCGAAAAGTTAGACGGCGACCCCGACTCTATCGAAATTCCCGAACAGATTGATGTCAACCTCATCTTCCTCGTTAAATCGATCGGCGCAGGTGTTGACACCGTATCTGCTTTGCTCTCGGGTGATGACGATAAAGACGACGTTAACAATCCTTACGGTGACGACTTTGGTTTCGACGCTGATAACATTCAGGACGTCAAAGAAAAGGCTCTCAGCCAAGACACCGTAAACCTCGTTGCTTTCATTGTTGCCATCGTTCAAAGCTTCAAGAGCAGCATCATTCTCGGTCTTTGCAATCTCATGCTGATGATCATGGCATTTACCTTCCCGCTGACTCTGCTCATCAAAGGCATCATCGCCCTCATCGGTTTCTTTAGCAACTTCTCTACCGACTGGGGCAAGGCATTCCACAAGGTTTCCAAAGCCATCTTCGGTGCGATCTCGCTCTTCCCCGTTCTGCTCCTTCTTATGATCCTCGTTCCCGAAGTACAGTTCGGATGGGCAATTTCCTCCGTTCTTTGGCTCTGCGTTGTTGCTCTTGTTCTTAACCTTATTGTATCTAGACTCAAATACTATGAACCGGAAGACCTCAAATACCTCAACATCCTGCAGACCGTTTCGGCTGTCGGCTTCGGCGGTTTCTTGATGTTCTTCTTCGGTTTTGCCGGCTCCGACGTTATCAATTCTCTTTGGGACGGTGTTGACCGTCTTGAACTGACCTCGTTCGAGGCAATCACCGAAAATATCCTCACCGTCATTTTGGTTGCTCTGATCATTTCCGGTCTCACAAGCATTCTCGATCTGATGACACAAAGCGTTACCAGAATCTCTTGTATGTCCAAGAGCAAATCCGATACTCACCTCGTTTCCACCACAATGGGTCTTCTCACCATTCTGGCAGTTGTGTACCTCACCACAAGCGACTTCGAACTCGACCTTGGTGAAGGCGCCACATCCTTCTGGGTTGCTGCTCTCGGCGTTGTGATTATGTTCATTGCCGAAATCCTTCTTAAGGTTCTGCCTAAGAAGCTCTGCCCCGCAGTCAGCACCGAGCGCCGCCGCGAAATCGTAACAGGCGCTTACACCTACGAAGCTCCTGTTGAAGAAGCTCCTGCTGAAGAAGCTCCTGCTGAAGAAGCTCCCGCTGAAGAAGCTCCTGCTGAAGAAGCTCCTGCTGAAGAAACTTCCGCTGAAGAAACTTCCGCCACATAAACATCAAAAATTCCTCTGCTAATTGGGTTGTACTCTTAAGGACAGTTTTCAAAAATACGGCATATCTCGAAAGAGGTATGCCGTATTTTGCATTTGTGGACACAAATGCAGTGCTTGTCAGGAAAATTGACAAGTCATAGATGAACACAAAAGGCTCCCTTGTGTAAAGGGAGCTGTCAGCGAAGCTGACTGAGGGATTGTTCTACGAAGTGATC
>JAFXJX010000088.1 GCA_017532025.1 Clostridia bacterium
TCGCATGAAAGGATTCTGAACCTTCACTTTGCGCCATCGTTTTGCCATATTCCTTCATTTGATTAACCGCAAACCTTAGCAAAGCTTTGCTTTGCGAGGTTCAGAATCATGAAGTTAGCGATAAAAAAATCGAGATGACCGAAAGGTCATACTTCGCATGAAAGGATTCTGAACCTTCACTTTGCGCCATCGTTTTGCCATATTCCTTCATTTGATTAACCGCAAACCTTAGCAAAGCTTTGCTTTGCGAGGTTCAGAATCATGAAGTTAGCAATAAAAAAATCGAGATGACCGAAAGGTCATCTCGATTTTTTTGGAGCTAATGAAAGGATTCGAACCTTCGACCTGCTGATTACGAATCAGCTGCACTACCCCTGTGCTACATTAGCATACTATTCAAGCAACGGAATCATTCTATCATACTCCATTCTCTTTGTCAACTCTTTTTTTCAAAAAGACAAAAAAAGATTGCCCGATCGGACAATCTTTTGGCTTCATCAGATATTGATATCAAGCGTATTCGCTCTTTGTTCCACATTATGCTTGAAATCAAGCAAAGTATGTGTGTATTCGGTGTTCATGTACTGCGAGGTGATGATGAAATCCGCCGTTGCCTTGGTGTTGGCAATCGGAATATCATACACCTGCGCAATGCGAAGAAGCGCTTTGACATCGGGGTCGTGCGGCTGTGCGGTCAAGGGATCGGAGAAAAAGATCACAATGTCGATCTTGTTATCCACGATTCTCGCGCCAATCTGCAAGTCACCGCCCATGGGGCCGGAATTAAAGCCGCGAATCGGAAGCCCGGTGTGCTCTGCGATCATGCGCGCCGTTGTGCCTGTACCAAACAGAAAATGACCCTTGAGAATGTCTGCATTTTTCTTGCACCATTCGATCATTTCCCCTTTTTTGTTATCATGCGCGATCAGAGCAATATTTTTCTGCTTTTCGATTACAAATTCAACGCGTTGTTTTTCCAATCTTTCAGCCTCTTTTCTTTAGCCTTCTTTTGTATCGTCAAATGTTTTTTTGTAGTTTTCAATGGCGTAGTCGATGATCTTAACAGCTTCGTTAAAGTCGCCCACTTCATCCACCACAGTTTCCTTGTGTTCGAGCGTCTTATACACCTTAAAGAAGTGCGTCATTTCATCATACACGTGCTTCGGCAAACTGAAGATCGAGCGGTAACCGTTATACACAGGATCGGAAAACGGAATGGCAATGATCTTTTCATCTTTTTTACCGTCGTCAAGCATCTTGATAACACCAACGGGAAAACAGCGTACCAAAGTTAAGGGATGAATCGGCTCGGAGCAGATGATCATAACGTCAAGCGGGTCATTGTCATCCGCATAGGTGCGCGGAATAAATCCGTAATTAGAAGGATAGTGCGTTGCGGTGTACAAAATACGGTCAAGCTTCAGAAAACCGGTTTCCTTGTCAAGCTCGTATTTGTTTTTACTTCCTTTGGGAATCTCCACAACCGCCACAAAATCATCTTTGTGAATATGCTCGGGATTAAAATCGTGCCAAATATTCATTGAGTATTACCTCTTTCTTATGCGTAAGGGCAAAAAGATTTGAAGAAAACCGATAGGCGGTGCCTATCGGTTTTCCAAAAGCATCAAATTATTGAGCCGCGTCAACAATCACGCCGAAGTCAGCAGCCTTCAAAGAAGCGCCGCCAATCAGACCGCCGTCAATATTTTCCATTGCGAGAAGTTCAGCCGCATTCTTTGCGTTCATAGAACCGCCGTACTGGATGATTACTTCTTTGGCAACAGCCTTGCCGTACTTCTTGGCAATCACACCGCGAATGAGAGCGCAAACTTCTTCAGCCTGCTCTGCGGTTGCGGTTTTGCCTGTGCCGATTGCCCAAACAGGCTCGTATGCGATGATGATATTTTTCATATCGTCAGCGGCAACATCGGCAAGAGCAAGCTTCACCTGACGGGAAACAACTTCCTCGGTGATATCAGCTTCTCTTTCAGCGAGAACTTCGCCAACGCAAACGATGGCGGTAAGACCTGCGGCAATGGCAGCCTTGGTTCTCTTGTTTACGGTTTCATCGGTTTCACCGAAATACTGTCTTCTTTCGCTGTGACCGATCACAACATACTTAACACCGGCATCTACCAGCATATCGGCAGAAATTTCGCCTGTGAAAGCACCGCTCTTTTCAAAGTGTACGTTCTGTGCGCCCACTTTGATCGACTTGCCCTGGCAAGCCTTCACAACGGCAGGAATGTCAATGGCAGGAACGCAAACCACGATATCGCAGCCTCTCTTGCCCTTAACAGTTTCGTAAAGCTCGGCAATGAAAGCCTTCGCTGCCGAAGGAGTCATATTCATTTTCCAGTTACCTGCAATGACAGGTCTTCTTTTTCTTGCGCCCATTGTTCTTAAACCTTCCTTTTGATTACTTGTTGTTGAGAACAGCAATACCGGGAAGTTCAAGGCCTTCAAGGAATTCAAGAGAAGCACCGCCACCGGTAGAAATGTGAGTCATCTTGTCTGCATAGCCGAGGTTTTCAACAGCAGCTGCGGAGTCACCGCCGCCGATGATCGAAACAGCGTCGCTGTCAGCAACAGCCTTAGCCACAGCGCGGGTACCGCTTGCAAAGTTTTCCCATTCGGAAACGCCCATAGGACCGTTCCAAACCACAGTGCCTGCGCCCTTGAGAGCTTCAGCAAAGAGAACTTCACTCTTAGGACCGATGTCAAGACCCATCCAACCTTCGGGAATCGCGGTGGAATCAACAAATGCAGTTTCGGTGTTTTCGTCATATTCCTTACCGATCTTGTTATCTACGGGAAGAAGGAGCGAAACGCCCTTGGCAGCAGCCTTTTCAATCAGACCCTTAGCGAGGTCGAGCTTATCGTTTTCGCAGATCGAAGCACCGATATCGTAGCCCTGAGCCTTGAAGAAGGTGTAAGCCATGCCGCCACCGATGATGAGGGTATCAACCTTTTCGATCAGGTTGTTGATAACGCCGATCTTGTCGGAAACCTTAGCGCCGCCGAGAATGGCAACGAAAGGACGAGCGGGATTTTCAAGAGCCTTACCCATAACCTCAATTTCCTTCTGGATGAGGTAGCCGCAAACTGCAGTTTCAAGGTAGTCGGCAACACCTGCGGTGGAAGCGTGTGCTCTGTGAGCAGTACCGAAAGCATCATTT
The DNA here is from genome assembly GCA_017532025.1 of Clostridia bacterium. Classification (GTDB taxonomy): domain Bacteria; phylum Bacillota; class Clostridia; order Oscillospirales; family CAG-272; genus RGIG1993. Next base: position 3,180 of record JAFXJX010000088.1, read on the forward strand.
ACATAAACTTCGGCAAGGCTTGCAAGAGCCTTCGCGAATGCGGGATCGTTCTTTTCTTCTGCAGCGTGGAAACGAACGTTTTCAAGAAGCAGAACTTCGCCACTCTGAAGAGCAGCAGCCTTAGCCTGTGCGTCAGGACCGATAACGTCGGATGCGAGCGTTACCTTAATGCCTCTTGCTGCGAGGTCGTCGGCAATGATCTTAAGAGAAAGCTTGGTGATATCGCCCTTTGCCTTTTCAAGAGCAGCAGCGGTAGCAGCTTCGCGTTCTTCTTCGGGAAGCGCTTCAATCTTCTTCTTTTCCTTCTTGGAAAGAGCGAGCTTTTCGTCAAGTACGTTATGGGGTCTGCCCATGTGAGAGCAAAGAATTACCTTAGCACCGTTATCCACGAGATACTGAATGGTTTTCATAGCGCCGACAATTCTCTTGTCGTCGGCAATTTTGCCGTCTTTTACAGGGACATTGAAATCGCATCTTGCAAGCACTTTCTTGCCGGCAACATCGATATCTTCGATGGTCTTTTTGTTATACATAGACATGTTCATTCACCTCTATAGAGAATTTTAGATTTACGAGTAATATCTTAGCATATTTGTTTCTGTTTTACAAGAGTTTACAGGCAATTTTTTTCCATATTTTGCATTTTTTACTCTTTTACCATATCACAGCCCTTCAAAAAGTATCCCTTCTTGTGATTTTGTCCACCTTTTGTCTTTTGGCGTTTCATCCGTACACCGTTCTTTTCTGTTATAATTTCACGCCATTGTGAAAATAATACTCTCAATATTAAAAAAATACACGGAGAAACCCGGAATGAACGACAGAAGACTCTTAAAAAAGCTTTATGACCGTTATGGAGAAAGCGAAAATTATTACATCCTGCAACTCAAGCTGTCACACGCGGTGAAACATCGCAAAAACGTAACCGAGCGATTGGAAAAAACCCTGGAAAAAGCCCTTATTTCCCATAAACTCCGCCTGCCCGAAGAAGAAATCACCAACTGCCTTCTGTATGAATCAAGAAAGCAACCGTTTACCGAAGAAGAGATTCTCTCTGTTGAATCTGCTGTTTGCCTTGCTCTCTTAACGCTTCTGACCCATGAAAAAGAACTCCCGAAAGAGGAATTCTTTGCCCTCTGCGACAATGCCGCCTACACCTTGCGTTCTCTGGAAGCCTCTGACTTTGAAGAGCGCTACCAAACACTTTCCGAGCTTGAAAAAACGCTCCAAAAAGAAGATCCCCTTTACCGCTTTTGCGGCAAAGAAACGCAAAACGACATCAAAGGAGAAATCTTAAAGCTCGCCAAAAAACACCGTCTTGCCGAGCGCGATGCCGCCCTGCTCTTTTCTCAAAAAGTCGCCAAGACCCCAACCCATACCAAAGCGGGCAAGTGGTTTTTTGTTTCTCTGTACGCCCTCTCATTGGTGATTACGGCATCTCTTTTCTTTTTCGGTGTTCGCTTTTGGATTCTTCCGCTTTTGTGGTTCGGTATCTTTGATGTCATCAAATCACTCGGTGAAGCCATACTCCGCCGTTTTCTCCCCTCTCGTCCCATTGGACGATTGAAGCTTGACAAAATTCCCGAAAACGCCAAAACCCTTGTGGTGATTCCCACACTTCTTACCAAAGAAGACCCCACACCGTTTGACAGAATCGAAAGATTCTATCTCTCCAACAAAGACAAAAATATCATGTTCGGGCTTTTGTTCGACCTTGCCGATGCCAAAAGCGAAATTACCGAACAGGACGCCTCGCTACACGCCTATGCCGAGGACAAAACCACAGCGCTCAACGAAAAATACCCAAGGCAGTTCTTTGCGGCAATTCGCCAAAGAAGCTATTCCGACTCGGAAAGAAACTATATCGGAAGCGAGAGAAAGCGCGGCGCGCTGATTGACTTTGTGCGTTTTCTTTATCAAGAGGATAACTGCTTTTCTTTGATGACAGGCGACACCGAAGAAATGAGAAGCGCCTCTTACCTTGTTACCCTTGATGCCGACACCAATCTGTATATCGGCGCTGTGAAAGATATGGTGGGTGCCATGCTCCACCCTGCCAACCGCCCCGTCATTGAAAACGGCGCTGTCCGCAAAGGCTACGGCATTCTCCAGCCCCGCATTGCCCTCACGGCGGAATCAGCCTGCGCTTCCCGTTTTGCGCGCCTTCTCTGCGGAAGCGGCGGCATTGATCCTTATACCGTTGCCACCTTTGATACCTATCAGAATCTTTTTGCAGAGGGTATCTTTTGCGGCAAAGGCATCATCGATATTGCCGCCTTTCACAGCTTGATCCCTCATGCTTTTGCCAAAGAAAGCATTTTATCTCACGATTTACTCGAGGGAAATCTTTTGCGCACGGGCTATCTTTCTGACGTGGTACTGACCGACACCTTTCCAAAAGACCCACTTGCCTTCTATCAGCGAACACACCGATGGTATCGCGGCGACGTGCAAGCGCTCCCTTATGCCTTTTCCTCGCCCTATAATGCACACGGCAAACGCCATAAAAATCCCGTAACCCTTCTGGGGCGCTACAAGGTTCTTGATAATCTTCGCAGACTTCTTACCCCTTTTCTTTCTCTTGCGGCACTTCTTCTTTCGCTCTTTGCCGATCAGAATACCGAGAGAGCGGTGGCTCTGACCGTGGCACTCTGTCTGATTCTGCCAACGGTTTTCTCCCTGTTCCGTAAAAATCGCGGCTTCTTTCGTCGCTACCGTGCAGGCATTCTGTCAGGCATCGCCTTGCGCCTTTCCAACACGCTCTTTTCCCTCTCCTCTCTTGCGCATCACGGGATTCTTGCCGCCGACGCGCTTTTCCGTTCGCTCTTTCGCATGACTGTTAGCCATAGGCATCTGCTGCTTTGGACAACCGCCGCCACGGCTGATGCCAAAAAGCGCTCGGGACTTGCTTATGTCAAAAGCACTCTGCCGGGGATGCTCGTCGGCATTTTGCTGTTGACCTTTGCCGAAAGCGCACCGCTTCGCCTGTTCGCTCTTTCCTTTCTTCTCTTTCCTCTGCTTTTGGCAGTTTTGGCAAAACCCATCCCCAAAAAGCCACGCCCTCTTTCTTTGCAGAACCAAGCACTCCTCACCCGTTATGCCTTTGATCTGTGGAGCTATTTTTCCAAATACGTCACCGCTGAAGAGAATTATCTTCCTCCCGACAACGTACAGGAAACGCCTGTGCGTGCCGTGGCGCACCGCACCTCCCCCACCAATATCGGTATGTATCTTCTCTCCTGCCTTGCCGCAAGAGACTTCGGTTTTATTGATTCCAAGGAGCTTTTCAACCGCACACTGAAAACGCTCGAAACACTCGAAAAGATACCGAAAAAAAACGGGCATCTTTACAATTGGTATGACACCCAAACACTTGCCCTGCTCGGTGAACCCTTTGTTTCCACGGTCGATAGCGGCAATCTCACAGTTTCACTCCTCACGCTTGTGATGGGACTTGAGGAATATGCCGAAGAAGAACCCGCACTCCGCCGCGTGATCTTCCGTTATCGAACGCTGATCGAAGGTGCCGATTTCAAAACACTTTACTGCGAAAAGAGGCAGCTCTTTTATATTGCACACGGTCAGGGAGAGCCTTCGCCTTTCGCCTGCTACGATCTGTATATGAGCGAATCGCGCAGCACAAGCTACTACGCCGTTGCCTGCGGTATCGTTTCCAAAAAGCATTGGGAAAAGCTTTCGCGCATTCTTGTGGGTGAGGGGCGCTACACAGGGCTTGCCTCCTGGTCGGGGACAACCTTTGAATACTTCATGCCGCATCTGTTTTTGCCGATTGTTTCGGGCAGCCTTTCAGAAGAAGCGCTTGCCTTTTGTGTCAGCTGTCAGAAAAAAGAACGCGAAAAAGGTATGTTCGGTATTTCCGAATCGGCATATTACGCCTTTGATGCCGACATGAACTATCAGTACCGCGCCAACGGCAACCGAACGCTGGCACTCGATGCCCGTGTAGGCAAAAGCCGCATTCTTTCCCCCTATTCTTCCTTTCTGATGCTGAGAACGGCACCGCGCGCATCGCTTTCCAATCTTGAAAAACTCAAAAACTTCGGCGTGTACGGCGAGCACGGCTTTTACGAAGCGGTGGACTTTGACCCCGCCGATGCGCAAAAGGAATACGCCATCATCAAAAGCTATATGTCGCACCACGTCGGTATGAGTATCGTTGCCGCCGCCAATGCCGTTTTCAAAAACCGATTTGTCAAGCGCTTCATGAAAGACCCTCGCATGGCATCGGCAAAAGAACTGCTTGAAGAAAGAATCCCCACAGACGGTGTGCTCTTTCGGGATAAAATGCTGTCAAAGGAAAAAGATAAACTGCCCCGTCTTTCCTTGGCAATCGAAGAAAAACGAGTGCGAAGCGAAACCCAAAGCGACCGCATTCCCAAAATCGTTCAGCTTTCCAACGGCAAAGCAAGCATGACGCTTTCTTCAAGCGGAGCGGTATCCCTTTCTTTTTCTTCTCTTGCTGTCAGTTATCCCGCCTTTTCGGAAACAAGACGCGCTCCGCTTCTTTCCTCTTTGCGTCTTGTTTTTGCAAACGCCGAAGAAACACACGCCGCCCTGCCCGATTCCTTTTCTTATTCGGGAACGCACGCCACCTTTACCACGGTAAAAAACAAGCTCTCGGTCAAAACAAGCTTCACAATGCAGGGTGACAAAAACCTGTTTGCCATCTCCTTTCGCGCAAAAGGTGCGTCTTCTCCCCTTTCACCCACACTTGTGTTTGAACCGATTCTGACCTCTCCGAGCGCTTTTTTCTCTCATCCCTTCTACCGCGCGCTTTCGATTGAAGCCTTCTTTTCCGAAGAACAAGAGATTCTTTTCTTTCGCCGACGGCGCAAAGAAAACGAAGGGGAATTCTGGCTTGCCGTTTCTTGTGAGGGCGAAGGCAAGCTTGCCTTTGACAGCCGCAAGGATATTCTCCCCTTCGGCTATGGCGAAAAAGACCTTCTCGCCCTTTCGCAAAAAAATCTGCCCGCGCGAATCGGTGCCACGCTTTCGCCTTTTTGCGTGATCCGCCGCAAGATCACACCGCGCATGGGCAAGGTTTCGGCTGATTTTCTGATTTCTCTCGGTCACAGCCGAAAAGAAGCGGAAGATGCGATCCTGTCAGCACGAAAAAAAGGCGGTAATCTCGGTGAAGAGATCGAAGAAAGCCTGCGGCCCATCACAAGGCGTATGCTCCGCTCACTCGGCGAAGATCGCCCCGACATGAAATATGCCGAGCTTTTGCTCTCAGCCCTTGTTTTTCCCGAAAAGAGTACTGTTACGCTTGTGCAAGGTGCTTCGGTCAAAACGCTGTGGCGTGCTTCTCTTTCGGGCGATCATCCCATCATTGCCATTGAGCCCTGTGAAGAGGAAACCGACGGCACCAAGCGTACTGTGTCCATCTTCTTAAAACTCCACCGCCTGCTCCGCGAAAAAGGCATCCTCTGCGACCTCGTTTTCCTATGCCGTGAAAAAGACAGCTACCACAAACCAATCGCGGGACGCATCGGACAACTCATTGCCGCCGAGGGGCAAAACGCCTATCTGAACAAGCGCGGCGGTATTTTTCTCGTCAGTGACCCCGAGGTGGCAGCCGTTGCCACCGCCCTCTCCTGCCTGTACTTGCCGCTTGACAAAAACACCTCTCCCGAGGAGATCTACTACCGTATCACAGGCAGAAAGCAAGAAAAAACACTCACTCCCATCACACAGCAAGAAAACACCCTTTTGCCCGAAATCCCGCAAGGCGCGCTCCGCGTTGCGGGTGGATATTTCCACAAAGACAGCTTCACCGTCATCAAAAACGAGGTGGATACCCCACGCTCTTTTGTGTACGCATCCGAAACCTTCGGCACGCTCCTCAGTGCGTCCTCGCCCGGCTATACTTGGCTTGTTAATGCCAAGGAATGCCGCCTGAGCGAGCCTTCGGATGACCTTTTGAACGACATCACAAACGAAAGGATTCTTGCCGAGCAAAACGGTCGGTTTTTCGATCTTTGCGCCATGGCACAAACGGTGGAATACACAGAAGGCGCCGCCGTTTACCGCGGCACGGTCGGAAATAAGCCGTATTCGGTTAAAATCGGCGTGGATCTTTCCCTGCCTGTTAAACTGGTTTTGGCAAATCTTCCCGAGAACATGATGCTTCGCTATCATGTCACACCCTCGTTTTCTCTGCAATCCATCCACCGCCACACAACTTCACGGTATCAAGACGGCGAGAGCGAATTCTTTGAAAACGCGCTGTCAGGTCACCTGTCAGATAAAAAGATCTTTCTTTCTCCTGTACACGATACCGACAACCCCACGCGACAAGGGTATCTCTTCGGCGTCTTTGCCAAAGAAAATCCCACCGAATACGAAGCCATCCGCAGCAAGTATCATAATACCGATGCGATTGAAGCGGGATTTCTTGCCTATGCCGAACACTACCGCACGCTTTTTTCTCCCTTGCAGTTTCATTTTCCCTTGCCCGAGCTTGATGTGATGATGAATCACTTTTTGCCCTATCAAGCCTACGTTATCCGTATGCTTGCCCGCACGGGATACCATCAATCGGGCGGTGCCTTCGGCTTCCGCGATCAGCTGCAAGACGGCATGGCAATGCTGTATTATGATGAAAGCATTCTGAAAACACAGATTCTGCGCGCCGCATCGCATCAGTACAAAGAGGGGGATGTTCAGCACTGGTGGCATCCCTTTCAATCGCAAGATGAGATCGGCACGGGCATTCGCACGCGTATCAGCGACGATTTGCTGTTTCTGCCTTTCGCTGTGGCAAAGTATCTTGACCTCACCGGCAACAAAGAGTTTCTTACCACAGAAATCCCTTACCTTGACTCTCCCCCCTTAAGCGACGAAGAAGATGACCGCTACGAAAAAGCCGCCGTCACCGCACACAAAGAAAGCCTTTACCGCCACTGTATGCGCGCCATCGATGCCTCTCTTCAGTTTTCGGAGCGCGGGCTGCCCTTGATCGGCGGCGGAGATTGGAATGACGCTTTCAACCGTGTGGGAATTCTCGGCAAAGGCGAAAGCATCTTCCTTGCCCGCTTTATGCAAATGGTTTTCACCGACTTTTCGGTTGTGTGTCACTCTGTAAACGACAGCGAAAGCGCAAAGAAGCTGACTGAGTACGCCAAAGAAATCGGCGAAGCCACCGAGCTTTACGCATGGGAGGACGACCGCTACCTGCGCGGAAGCTACGACAGCGGCGCGCCCCTTGGCAGCCGCCATAGCCGTGAATGCAAAATCGACAGTCTGTCACAGAGCTTTTCGGTGCTTGCCGATGGGGAAAACGACCGCACGGCAGAAGCCATGAACACCGCATGGCGCCTTTTGTGGCAAAGCGATGACAAGCTGTTCCGTCTGTTCGATCCGCCCTTTTCCGCCGACAAAAAAGAAGCAGGCTATATTGCCTCTTACTGTGAGGGGTTCCGTGAAAACGGCGGTCAGTATAACCACGGCGCGTTGTTTGCCGCCAAGGCTTTCTTTTCCTTAGGAGAAGTACGCAAAGCGTTCGACATTCTCGAATCCGTCAACCCTTGCGCAAGAAGCCTGAATCCCAAACTTGCCCCCAGCTATCACGCCGAGCCTTATGCCCTTTGCGGTGATATTTACACCTCTTCGGAGCATACAGGACGCGGTGGGTGGAGTCTTTATACCGGTGCTGCCGGTTGGTTTCTCCGCGTTGTTCTGGAAGACCTTGTCGGTTACCGCGAATCTGCCGATCACTTCACCCTGACGCCCTCGCTTCCCGATAAGATTCCATCCTTTTCCATGCGACTTTCCAAAAAGAACACAGTCTATCACATCAGCGTCAAACGCGCCGACAAAACAAGCATTCTGCTTGACGGCAAAAAAAGCGAAAATCACTTTTTCTTTGACGGCGCACACCATATTCTTGAAATGGATATTGAAAAATAAAAAGAAGTGTGCTATAATCAAAAGCAACAGACCCAAACAGTCTGTTGCTTTTCTACATAAAAATTTTTGAAAAGGATGCTTTATTATGCCAAAACAAGTCTCTTTCCCCGGCTTTGGCATCGGTCCGTTTACCCTTGATCCCGACGCCATCACGATCGGCAGCTTTGCCATTAAGTGGTATGCCGTGTTTATCGTCTGCGGTATGATCACAGCCGCGCTTTATGTCTATTTCCGTTCCAAAAAATACGGTCTTTTGCTCGACGATCTTCTTGATCTTGCGATTTATATCGTCTTTCCCGCCGTCATTGGTACAAGACTTTACTATGTTATCTTCAAAAAATTGGAAGATCCTTCCTCCTACACGACCCTATGGCAGGTCATTAACATCCGCGACGGCGGTCTTGCCATCTACGGCGGTATCATTGTGGGTGCAATCATGACCTTTACAGTCCTCGCTGTTAAAAAAATGCGTATTGCGCCCTTTGTTGACATCATCGCCCCCGCTGTGATGATTGCGCAAGCCATCGGCAGATGGGGTAATTTCATGAATGTGGAAGCCTACGGCAGCGAAACCACCCTGCCTTGGCGCATGGGTCTTGTGGAGCTTGGCGAGTGGATCTACGTTCACCCCACCTTCTTGTACGAATCGCTTTGGAATGTCCTTGGTTTTGTTCTGCTTATGTTCCTTTATAAGAGAAAGAAATTCGACGGTCAGATCTGCCTTGGCTATGTGGCATGGTACGGTCTTGGCAGAATGTTCATTGAGGGGCTTCGTACCGACAGCTTGTATATCGGCTCCACAGGCATTCGCGTGTCGCAGCTTTTGGCGGCGCTCTGCTTGGTCGGCGCGCTTGTTGCCATGATCTGGCTTAGCATTCGACTGAAAAACAAACCGCTTGCAACCTGTATGTACAAGCCCGAAGCCAAACATTATGAAGCAAGTCTTGAAGCCATTGCACTGTATGAAGAAACCTGCAAAGCCAAAGAAGAAAAAAGAAAGGAAAGAAAAGCTGCCCGCCGGCAAAAATAAGTGGCAAGCAGCTACCTGATATCACCATGTACACCATCATTGACGGAAAAGCCACCAGCGCCTCTCTTCGCGAAGAGATCAAAAACACAGTCAACGAACGCAAAGCAAGCGGCAAGCGTGTTCCCGGTCTTGCCGTAATCATCGTGGGCGAAGACCCCGCCTCGCAGGTATATGTCAGAAACAAGCACAAAGCCTGTGAAGAGGTCGGCTTCCTCTCTCGCATCTACCGCCTGCCTACCGAAACACAGGAAAATGAACTCGTTGCCTTGGTACAAGAACTGAACCGGGACGATGCCATCGACGGCATTCTCGTACAGCTCCCCCTGCCGAAGCATCTTGATGACAAGGCTGTGATCGCGCACATCGATCCCGCCAAAGACGTGGATGCTTTCCATACCTTCAACGTTGGCAAGATCATGCTCGGTGAACCCGGCTTTGCTCCCTGCACGCCCGCCGGCATCATGGAGCTTCTCAAAGCCTACGATATTTCTCCCGCGGGCAAGGAGTGCGTTGTGATCGGCAGAAGCAATATCGTCGGCAAACCGATGGCAATGCTTCTCCTCCATGCCAACGGCACCGTTACCGTCGCACACTCGCGCACCCAAAATCTCTCCGAAGTTACCCGCCGTGCCGATATCTTGGTGGTTGCCATCGGCAAAGCCAAATTTGTCACAGCCGACATGGTCAAGGATGGCGCTGTTGTCATCGACGTCGGCATGAACCGCGACAATGCCGGCAAGCTTTGCGGCGACGTGGATTTTGAAAGCGTTGCCCCAAAATGCTCTTTCATCACCCCCGTACCCGGTGGCGTTGGTCCCATGACCATTACGATGCTTTTGAAAAATACCCTTTTCTCAGCGGAAAACTAATATAATAACAAGAATCGCGCAAAACACAAATTTCGCGCGATTCTTGTTATTTTCTTCCATATTTGCTTTTTCTATTGCTTTTTTCAAAAAAAAGGTATATAATGAAATGTGCGGCACTTGTTACATTATTATTTAGCAATCTATTACACCTCATTCACCCATATTATTTCAAAACAAAAAAAGGAGAATCTCATGAGTTCATTTGTTTTGCTTGGCAGTATTGCAAGCATCATTTCCGCCGTTTCTTCTGTGATCAGTATTGTGGTCCTGGCGTTTGTTTTGCTTGGCGCGTTTTTGGCTTACAGACGTGGCTTTGCCCGTTCTGCGCTTCGCCTTGACACACTGATCGCTACGATCGTTCTTGCCGTGATCGGCACCTCATTCTTAAAGGGGCTGGTCGGCGGCTTCTTTGAAGGCACGGTCAATGACGTGTTGGCGGAAGAAGGTCTTACCTCCATCACAGAAGCAAGCCCCACCATGACCGAACTGATCAAAGGTCTGCCCGGTGCTTTGGCAGGACCGTTCGTATTTCTCGTGCTCTTTATCATTCTCAATATCATCTTCCTCATCATTTACAATATCTTGAAGCGTATTCCTGTTTTTAAGCGCACGATTGTCAGCAAGCGGGTTGACCACCTTCTCGGTATGGTAGTCGGTGCCGTTTGCACGCTGCTTCTCATCTCATCCTTCCTGATTCCCGTGTCAGGCTATGTCAACGTAGCCGATGATGTTCTCACCAATGTGGAACACACCGACCTTGACCAAGAAAGCGCGCAGGAAATTCTGGACATTCATCAGAATTATGTAACCCCCTTTGCCGACAACACTGCATTTTCTGCTTCCAATTTCCTTTTGGGAAGTGTTGTTTTTGAAAGGCTCTTTGCTTGCGAGGTACAGGGTGACACGGTCAATCTCGTTGATGAAATCGCGTATTTGACCAAGACCTACACCACCATGACCCCTCTCATTGATGTGGATTTTGAATTTTCGAGATTCGAAAAAGAACAGGGCGACGCCCTTCGTAAATTTGCAAACGACTTTGACAAGTCGGTACTCGTTCCCCATATTCTCTGCGAAATCCTTCCCGAAGCCGCGGATAATTGGAACAACGGCGAAGAATTCGGCGGCATTTCCAATCCTGCCGACTCTTCCCCCGAAAATCTCCAGTCTCTCATGAATAACACGATCGGTATCATGGAAACCACAACGAAAGACACCATCAAAGGCGACCTTGTTACTCTTTGCGAACTTCTCGCCACCATGGCTGAAAACGGCACCTTGGCAAGCCTCGAAAATGCAGGCTCCAACGAGATTTTGAAAACCCTGTCCGACCCCGGTGTGGTTTCCGGTCTTATGGACATTCTTTACGAAAACGAACGCACAAGAATTCTTGTTGCCGACCTTTCCAACCTCGGCTTTGATGCCATTGGTGAATCTCTCAACATTCCCGAAACCGATGAAGAAGTCCGCGAACAGCTCGTTGCCGACCTGAACGAAGCCATCACAAAGGCAGAAGGTTTCGATACCTACGACGCAAAAGTCGAGGATCTTTCCAACAGCATCGCTAATATCTTCACCGAATACGGCATGGAAGCCACCGAAGAAGAAGCCAAACTTTATGCTGAAGCCATCATCGGTTACGGTCCTCTCACCTCTGCAGGCGAGGGCGAAACAGCGGCTGACAGCTACTTTGCCATCATCGGTGCAGCAATCGCAGATGTAAACGGTACTGCCTCCGCAGGCGGCGTTACCCTTCTTTCCAACGCTGTGGAAAGTGACGAAAGAACCGAAAAACTCCATGCGCTCATCCGCGACTATCAAGCCAAAAACGGCGATATCAGTCTTGCAGGCACACAGAATCTCACCAACATGATCAACGGCAACGCCGACCTTGTTCACAAAATGGTTACGTGGGATCAGATCCACGTTGTTGAAAACGAGCTCTTCTCAGGTAATGACGAACTCTTCCACAACCAGACTCTGGCACTGGAGGAAATCATCATCGTGCTTTCCGATGCCCTCAAAGAAGATGGTGACGGCTTCTCGTTCGATTACAAAACAATCGATACCAAAGCACTCTCCGCAGCTCTTCACAAGCTGGCAGGCACACGCAAGGATGCTGACGGCAACGAACTTCAAAGTCTCGGCACAGCTTTGTCTAACGTCATCAAACACACACTCCAGCAAACCGGTATTGACGCCGTAGCAGCAGAAGAACTCGTTGATCATATCGTAGAAAAAGAAAAAGATTCCACCGACGGCAAAAAAGACACCCTTTCCGCAGCATTCTCTCTTGTGACCGTATTTGAAAACGAATCGGACAACGAAGGTATGAAGGAACATGTCAGCTCCCTGATGCAGGATCTTAACGGCGATTCCGCCAAAGTGCTTTCCAACTGCGTTTCTCCCAATCTGGTCGGCAAGTACACCACAGGCAATGTCAACAAGGAACGTACCGATGCCATCTGCCATGTTACCAAGGATTTGCTTGATAACTTCGGTAACCACTCGGATGATCTGACCGAAGAACAGCTTGACGCTGAAGCAACCTATATGCAAACCATCTTTACGCTGGCTACCGTAGCAGATGACGGCAATGCCAAAAAGCTGTTCTCTACCGATGCTAACCAAGAATCCAAACTCGGCAAAACCGCAGACGAATTTGTTGCTTCGGTCAACAACTCGGTTGTCATTTCTGAAACCGTCCTTGGTGAAACCGACGCACTTCAAGTTGCCATCGGCGACAAGATGAACAGCGACGACAAGACCGCTCTCAAGATTGCCATTGACAACAACACCGAATTGTCAAGCGATCTGAGAAACGCTCTGACCACCGCATTCAGCCTGAACAATATGGCAGAACAATAAAAACCGAAATAATTTCGGTAAAATCGCATAAAAAAAGTGAGGGGAATTTGTCAAAAACCACTTGACAAACTCCCCTTTCTTCTGTATAATATATCGTGCCGCATAATGTCGTGGCCCCTAAAAAGGTTCAAACCTTGCCCGACTTAGCGAGTCTTGCATCCAAGTGATGCTTTATGAAAGTGAGGTGCTTTTCGTGTACGCAATCATCGTTACCGGCGGAAAGCAGTACAAAGTCAACGAGGGCGACATCGTCTTCATCGAAAAACTTGACGCTGCCGAAGGCGAATCCGTTACCTTCGACAAGGTTCTTTCCGTATCCAAGGCAGAGGGCGACTTTACTGTAGGCGCTCCCTATGTTGCAGGTGCAACTGTTACCGCAACTGTTGTTAAGAACGGTAAGGGCAAGAAGATCCACATTCTCAAGTACAAGGCTAAGAAGAACGAGAAGAAGAAGATCGGTCACAGACAGCCTTATACCAAAGTTCAGATCGAAACCATTTCCCTTTAATGTCCGGCTATGACAAAATTCGTTTTCTACAAACGTGACGGTGTTTATTACGGCTTTCGTGAAACAGGCCACACAGGCTTTGGCGAAGAAGGAGACGATATCCTCTGCGCTGCCCTTTCGGCCATGACCATGCTGTTGATCAACACCATCGAGGTTTCCTTTGCCTCGGACGTCGAATATACCATCGACGACGACTCGGCAGACATCACCTTCTTTGCAAGAGGCGCGCTTTCTGAATTTGAAAGCGACGAAAAGAAGCGTTATGCAGTGTCAGGCGCCATGTACGCCTTCTATCTGCAAATCAACGACTTGATTGAAGAGTATTATGACTACATTGATGTCGCTGAAGTTGAAGAATAAGGAACAATTACGTAACGGAGGTATCACTGGTATGTTGAGAATCAGTTTGCAATTCTTTGCTCATAAAAAAGGTGTCGGTTCTACCAAGAACGGCAGAGACTCTGAATCGAAGCGTCTTGGCGTCAAGAAGGCTGACGGTGCA
>JAFXJX010000089.1 GCA_017532025.1 Clostridia bacterium
AAGTAACGTCCTTAAAGTCAATGTCGGCGCCAATCATGATCTTGGTGGTGCCGGCACCGCTTGTATTCATGGCTGTAACGGCATCAATGTATTCCTGTGCAGTTGTAACGTAGATCGGATAGCTAACCTTAGAAGCATTGCCGGAATCGGGAAGGCCTGTGTTGTTTTTTCCGCCGCGAATTTCAGCATTGCCCCAAAGCTGCTTGATGTAGCCTGCGGGGCTATTGGGTGCAGAAATGGTTGCATTCACTTCGCTGTTTTCAAACAAAACGCAAGTGTTGTAGCAAGCGCCGACAAGACCGCCAACGCGAACCAGACCCTGGTTGGTGTTGGACGAGGTTACGGTGATGCTGGATTCGGCATCGATCGTACCGGAAGCATAAGAGTACACACCGTCAATTCCCTGGTGGTTGGCACGGCCGACGATACCACCGACGTGAAGCTCACCGTTACCGGTCTGGTTTACGGTAATATCAAAGTTCTTCAGAACAATGTTCTTTGCTGAAGAACGGTCAGAATCACCGAAAAGACCGATGTTTGCACCGTTGGGTACAGTTACATTCAAGGTGCAGTCCTCAAAAACGATATCCGAGAACATCGAGAAGAACTCCATATTGTCATGCTTAATGGTGTTGGCAAACAGACCGCAGGTGCCTTCGCCTGTTACCGAAAGGCCCTTAATGGTGTGGCCCTGACCGTCAAAGATCATAGCAACCGAACCAAAAGGTGTCCATGCTTTACCGGTCATGTCAATATCGGCAGTCAGCTTAGCCTGATATCTGCCGGGGGTTGCTGCTACAAGCTGCTGAAATTCAATCAGCTCATCGGCAGAACCGATCGAGTACCAGCCTTCATCATCAGACGTGAGTGCGAACACGCTGACAGTGAGAGCTGCCACAAGAACAAAAACAAGAGAGAGTACTACAAGTGTTTTTTTCATATTATCCTCCAAATTATTTGAGATGTTTGCGCATTTTCCCGCCTCGTTTCAGGCCAAGGCAGATCCAAGACGCATACCACCCCATTATTATCATAGACATTGTATCACAATTAACCAAATTTGTCAATAGATTTTGGATGCTTTTCCAATGCCGTATGGCGTAACGGTTCAAATAAAGCGCTTCACAAACGCAAGGTCTTGGTTGATGACATCCACAGCACAGCCTGCTTCCAAAATCTCGGGACTTTCGAGCGTTAAAGTGCCGTGATAGGCTTCGGCAATTCTCGAGAGCAGCGCTTCCAACCCAATAATACCCTTTCCGAGATGCAAAATCGGACGAAGGGAGGCAAAATCGTGAGGCGGACCCACGTAATCGCTCAAATGCACGTGGTCAATTCTGCCGCTTGATAGCGCACCCGACGATACGATTCTTTCATTCTGCTCATGAAACGCCCCGAATCTGACGTCGTACACAAACTGCGCGTCGGGTCTCTTTTGAGTCACACGAGAAAGATTCGTGATCGGGTCACGCATCGCACACGGCACGTTTTCGATCAAAAGACGAATACGGGAGCGCTCGGCAATCTCATAGAGATCGTCAAGCATCATAAGGTTTCTTGCAAGATCATTGTCCGAGCGCGGGCCGCTCCAAAGATGAAGCACCAGCTTTTCAGCGCCAATTGCCCTGCCTGCTTCACAGTTGACAGAAAACAAGCGAAGCGCCTCGGCTTGATCCTCTTCGTCGCCGCTAAGATAGTAGCCAATGTCCTTTTCGGCATGGATCACACCGAAGGTAAGTCCGCTTGCCACGCAGTCACGCAAAACAATGTCAAGCTTTTCGTAATACGCTTTGACCATCATCAGCTCAAAGCCGTCGGCTTCAATTTCTTTGCCGTTTTCAATAAAAATGCGGTGATTCCACCCATTCGCGCGCCCCACCATCGTCCCCGTGGAGCAATAGAGTTTGTTTTTCACAGTTTCACGCTTTCTTTTATCGGATTTCTTTCATCAGCATAGCACAAAGGAAGAAAAAATGCAAGAGAAAAGAGAGAGAAAAAGGTAAGCCCCAGAAAAAGGCTTACCTTCGTGCTTTTCTTCTAGAGTTACTGTAAAAATCACCCTTTTACTTAATATCGTTTGCAATTATTCTTTCAAGCTTAATCGTAGACACAAATGACTTCATATCTTCTTGTGACAATTCAGATTTTATTACCATATAGTACTTTTCATCCAAAAATCCCCATATGCTATTCATGGATTTTCCCGCCCAAAATAATGGAGAGTCGAGATAAATGTTGTTCACATTATCCATTTCGGTTTTGATTCCTTCAAATCCAAATCGTTCGTCTATATACACCCTCATATTCAGCCGTTGCGTTGTGTTTGACAGTTCTTCTATTTTGTAAATCAACACTTGGATACTCTTGTCGTTATAAACAAAGTAGTAACTAAACCCCGAATCTTCATACGTTGTTTTGGGATATATGGCAATATCGTTTGCTTTCTGTCCATCAACAGTTGTAACTGAATAAATCCATCCACTCGCTTTGAATGATTTGGTCATATCTAAATATTGATCTTTCTCTCTTTCCGGATAGCTATTTGTCTTCGCGTAAGGATCATCAATAAAAGTAATCATCTCCTGAATAGAAGAAAAATGAATCGGCTGAATAGGAGCCGTACTCGAGTCCGGCTTTGGACTTTCCGGATTATCACTGTTTGATGGATTTTCCACATCGTCAGAAACACCCGAAGTTCCATCCCAATCCTTTTCATAATTATCCTTATTTGAGCAACCAGTCATTAAAAAAAGCAAGAAACACATTATCGTAATTGCTATAATCTTTGTTCTCATAAAAACCTCCAATAAATGAAATCATTAATACTTGACCTTTGTTTATTCGTTATGGTGACCGACCAAATGTAATATTATGTCTTTATAGCATTCTTCGCAGTATAAACGATCATAGAAAAAAGTTTGATGTTTTGGTAAAAAAATCTATTTTTGTTCAGCTACACAAAAAAGCTCTTTCCTTTTTGTGCATTACACCGTCAACAGAATTTTCCCTTTCACCTTTGAAGACGGATTTTTTGGCAAAAACATTACAGTTTTTGAGAAAAAAGTTTATTTTCGTTTGGTTGCACAAAATACAAGGGGCGTTTTTGTGCATATTCCCGTTGAGCAAGAAAACGGAATTGATTATCCCGCCAACCACCCACTCTTTACTTCAAAATATAGCACAAAGGAAGAAAAATTGCAAGAGAAAAGGTAGTTATCATCCCAATCAAAAGAGGTGCCGCAAGCGCGACACCCCTTATGTCAATTATGAGTTGCTTTCGATGATCTCTCGAATCAGTTTGACCGTGTCAGATTCGCTCCAGTTGTTGACCTCTACCGAGTAGTAAATCTCCCCTACTGCAAATTCGGCATAGTGCAGGATTTCATCGGGGTCTCTTGGTTTTTTCAGATGATACAATTTCACTTCATGGGAATCGATCTTGGACGTAATGGTTTCCTTTGACGAAATCGAATATAGCTCGGTAACATAATTCTCACCCTTTGCAAGACAAATGAAATACCCTTTTTGGCTTTCTTGATCGTAGCAAGTGATAACGCCATTGGTCGGCTTTGACCCCTCAATGATCTCAAGAGTTTCCGCATCTATGGGATACTCCAATCGAAAATTCACATTCTCCGGCAAAAAAGCCAAGTTACTATCATATTCTTTTATAAAATCCGTCTTTGTAACAAAAACCGGGTCAACTAGTCTGCTACCGGCAGTAGAATACTCTTCCACCCGTATAAAATGAATATCGTCTGCGTTGGTATGTGTGGATTGTTTCTGGAAACCGCATCCTACTGTTGCTAAAACAAGGAAAACAGTGAATGTAAAAACAAATATCTTTTTCATATAAGTTTATTCCTTTCTACTAATGCTACCTGAATTGAAAAACGCACAACAGGCAGTAATACATCAATCAACCTTAATATGAATTATGAACATCCTCTCGAATTTGTTGCATACATTTGTCACAGAATGTACTGTTATCTGGATTTTGCAACAATTCAAAACGTTTATCCCATGACGTAGCAGAAGACATCACACATGATGTACTCGAACATTTTTTATCACCCTTTGCACCTAATGAATGACCAACCTCATGAAAAGCTGAGTATTCCCAATATCCAACATTCTCGCTTCTGTAAAGCGTTGCTGTTATATGTGTTCCACTCGACCAAGGAACATACACATCGTCACAATTTTTTTGACCAGTCCAAAGTATATTAATATCTGCCTCAGGTGATGAATGCTCATGTGCATACCATGAATGGATTTTCCTAGAGTTATTATGATGATATGGAGAATTACAGTTCTCATTACAAGTACCTACCCCTGTAAGAATATGTTCACACAACCCATTTCTCCCATCACACAGTTTTTCCTGATCATGATTGCAAATGGAATCTATTGTAGAAGTATTAATATTAGATACACCATGACACCGATCAGCATAGGAAACCCTGCGAGAGGGAGTATTATTTATGGCCACAATTCCATATTCAGAAAACAAGTATTTGTTTAATCTGTTTTGACGTGATTCAATTTCGTTTTTAGTATTTATAGAGCTCGAAGTACCCCCGTCAAATCGAACCTGAAAAGTGTAGTCATAATAATTGTATATTGTAACCTCAAAAAACTTAGGAATAATATTCCATTGCTGTCTAGTTCCATCGTTTGTGTTTGTTAGAACAATATCCGGATCCACAATACTGTGATTCGTATTTTCTTCCGATATGAAGTAGGATGGAGTATATTTGCTTTGAAATTTATATGTTCCATCATCCATACGAATCACCTTCCAAAGAAATTCATTTGAAAAGATTGTTCCAGTATATTCTGTGTGTACTAATGTGTTACTCGAGTTTTTTAAATAATACCCTGTCACATAGTTTCTTATTGTATAATAACCACTTCCTTGATTCTCAAAAACCCAAACTGATCTTTTTATCTCCTCTGAATCATTACATTGTACATACTGAGAAGTGGCACTATTAGAAACATCAAAATAACCGTCATCATTACAGCATGCTATTTGTACTACTTTTGTTATGATCGATTTTTTCCCCCACATTAACGGTGCTCCAGGGTACGTCACCCATACATTAGCATTCCCCGGTGATACAGCCGTAATCAATCCAGAAGATGAATTCACGGTAAATACATCGGTATTACCGCTACTATATGAAACAGGACCATTTCGTCCTATAGTAGAGCTATACATGTATGCTTGATGTATATATGTTTCGCCGGGCAATAAACAATTATCAAAATTGAGTCTTCCGATTCCATCAATGGGATCTCCATTGTATTCATAAAAACTCCACTTTGTTCCTGTATTATTCTTATTTGTTGTACAACTCAAAATAGGACCTCCACCTTCATTTGAGGTTGAGCGCAAATAATAGGTAGCTGTCTCATTTTGGTACCAAATGTATTCGTACCCGTCACTTGTTGTGGTTATTTTCCACGTATATCCGGTCGAAATATTGCTGTCTGTTGCAGGATTTCCGGACACAGTCACCTTTCCTGCCACCGGCGCATTATTGGTTTCGCTGAAATATAGGATAATCTCATTATTAGACATACTGCGAATCACATAGTCATCGGTTGCAGCACGATAGGCTATCTTGAACATATAATCCCGATCATCTTCGTCGGTTGGCGGTGATGTAAACGTTTCTTGATAAACCCAAGCCAAGTTTTTAAGCGTATTATTTTTGATATAAACATTGGTATTGGCTTTGCCAATCGCATATACGCCATTGGGAATCTTGTACGTCACCGTAAAATAAGGCGTATATCCATTCATCGCATCATATGAATGAAGAATAACCGAACTGTTTCCGGATTTATATTTTAATGCCACGCCATAATTCTCGTGATTTCCGGTGTCATCATCATAATACCACCATTTTGCCGCATTTGTAATGTCAATAGACGCCCATTGAGGATATGATGTAGCTGCTCCCAGATACGTTGTACTCTGTGCCATAGGTGAAATACCCAACACAGTGTTTTGCCCATTATTGCTCAGTGTGTTCCAGGTACTGGTTTCATCCCAATATTTCATCATCTGGTGCGCGGTAATATACATGCCTCCGGTTATACCGGAATAATAGTAGTACGCAACCTTCAAACTAGCATTCGTGACAGTCGCCCCCGCGGGCAACCAAGGCATTGCAGTAGACTTAACAAACGCGATTCTATACGGATTGCTGATCCACATGGTAGGTTCAGATCCGTAATCTGTATTTTTAGCAGTAGCATCTATTGCGTTAACATAGGTATCGTAAGTTAATTCTGTTTCAGATAAAATGGTCGGATCTATCACAACAGGAAAATCTCTTCCCGCTGCATTTATCCATTTTTCATCAGCGGTGATTGTAAGTTCATACGTACCGTTTTTGATCTCATTCAATTGATAGGCAACTTCATAGGAATTTTCGCCATTGCTATCATACATATACGGTGTCGGAATGACATAAACGATATTGCCTTTAACGGTATCCCGTAAATATACAGCACCGCTTTCGTTGAGTTCCGCAATTAAGTTGTTCGTTTTAAGCCCAAAAGTATACGTGTAATTATCACAGATTTTATTAACTATTATATTCTCTTTTACGTCATTGGAATGCAAAATATATTCCAAATCCACACCGGAAACTACATTTTCGTACTTTATGGAGCCTGTATCGTTTACAACGGTTAGTTCATCTTTATCCTTGAAACTATGACTTTCGGAAAGTACTCCCTGCCGTGACACGGAATTATTAATTTTTGCAGCAGAAACTCTTCCTTTACTTGGCGAAACAAACGACATTTCAATTGTATAACCGTTCTCACTCAATGTTAACAAACTCGCAGAAGATGCGTATTCTGATGCAAATTTCACGCGTGAATCGTTCGTTATATATGTAGCAGTGGTACTGATTCTTTGCAAAGTCAAAGTATTATCAATATCCTGCCACTTTCCTGTTTCGTCTTTTCTGTGTACGGGGTAACCATACGTAACAGCTTGATAAGTTCCATCGCCCATATCAAAATGTTTAACATTTTCTGATCTTAACGAAACGATTTCTTTAACAGTCGTTTCATCTTGATTCGAATCGTTAGTTGCGACTATTTCATCATAATCATTGCCGGATGAAACATCCAAGCTATCTATTTCTGTATCTACAGCCGCCTCAAGAGCAACTACACCCGTTGGGAAACATCCAACAATCAATACAACGGATAGCAACAATGCAATCCAAGTTCTGCTTTTTCTCAACATATTACTCACATATTACTCCTTTTTTCATCAAATGTCAATTATCAACTTGGTGAATGTATCAGGCGTGGTGCAAGAAGCTTATCTCTCCTTGCACCCAAATAGGCGAAAAAGAAGCGGATA
Organism: Clostridia bacterium; assembly: GCA_017532025.1. Lineage (GTDB taxonomy): Bacteria > Bacillota > Clostridia > Oscillospirales > CAG-272 > RGIG1993. Next base: position 7,397 of record JAFXJX010000089.1, read on the forward strand.
TTGGATCTTGATATCATAGTTTGTTTTTCGGTAAACGATTCTTATCATACTACTCCTCCTATTGGAATCATGAAATTTTTCCTTCATCCATATAGACGGATTTTTTTGCAAAAAGACATCAAATATTTTCCAATTTTTTTGTTTTTGTTTGATTGCACAAAATGGTTCTTTCTTTTTTGTGCATCACGCCATATAGCAAACTTCACCTCTTCACTTTTAAAGACCCTTTTTTTTGCACAAAGGTTACAGATTTTTTGAAAATAATTCATTTTTGTTCAGATGAACAAAATACAGTGATAGTTTTTGTGTATCTTCACCTATTGCAAGACAAAAACAGAATGGGTCTTCCCTCCCGCTACCCACTCTTCATTTCAAAGCAAAGCAGCGCCCCGTCCACGAAAAAGCGCATGGAACACCCCAAATACCTTTTCAAGCATCATGCTCTTATAAAGTTAAAAAAACTTTTACAAAAACCCTTTTCAAACGCCAAAAAATGTGATATAGTAATATATTATTGATGTAAACTTCTTCAAAAGGAGAATCTTATGGAAAACATTTTGAAGCTACTTGAAAATGACTCAAGACTTACCGCCGCGCAAATTGCCGCTATGATCGGTCGCACCGAAGAAGACGTGGCTGGCGCGATTGCCGAATACGAAAAAAACGGCACGATCGTTGCCTATAAAACTCTTATTGACTGGGATAAGACCGACCGCGAGATCGTCAGCGCCGTAATCGAACTCAAAGTCACCCCGCAAAGAGACCGCGGTTTTGATAAAATCGCCGAAAAGCTGATCAACTATAACGAGATCACTTCGATTTGCTTAATGAGCGGCAGCTACGACATTCAGCTGATCATCGAGGGCAAGACCTTGCGCGAAGTGGCGCAGTTTGTTGCCATGAAGCTTGCCCCCATGGAGTGCATCACCTCCACCGCCACCTCCTTTGTTCTCAAAAAATACAAAGACAAAGGCGTGATCTATGCCTCCTCCGAAGAAGATGAAAGAGGAAATTGCCCCGTATGACAGACTACAAAAAGCTGATACCCGAAAAAATCGCAACGCTTCCTACCTCGGGTATTCGTAAATTTTTCGACCTTTTGGAGAATATGAAGGACGTCACCGCCTTAACGGTGGGTCAGCCCGACTTCGTTACGCCGTGGCATATCCGCGAGGCGGCAATTGAGTCGCTCGAACACGGCAAGACCTACTACACCTCCAATGCAGGTCTTATGGAAGCACGCCGCGAAATTGCGCGCTATATGGAGCGCCGCTTTTCGCTTTCCTATCACCCCGAAAACGAAATTCTCATCACAGTCGGCGGCAGTGAAGCCATCGACATTGCGGTGCGCGCGCTGGTCGAAGCAGGTGACGAGGTCATCATCCCCGAGCCCTGTTTTGTCTGCTATGCGCCGATCGTCACCATGGCAGGCGGCACGCCGATCCACCTTCCCCTTTCGGCAAAAAACAAGTTCAAATTGACCGAAGAAGAGCTTCGCTCGGTTCTCACCGAAAAGACAAAGCTTTTGATTCTTCCCTTCCCGAACAACCCCACCGGCGCGATCATGGAAAAGAAAGACTTAGCACCCATCGTCAAAGTCTTAAAAGACACGGGCGTTGCTATCCTTTCGGATGAGATCTATGCCGAGCTCACCTTCGGCAAGCCCCACGTTTCGGTGGCTTCCTTTGACGGTATGCGCGAGCGCACCGTCATCGTGGGCGGCTTTTCCAAAGCCTATGCCATGACAGGCTGGCGTCTTGGCTACACCCTTGCCCCCAAGGAAATTTCCGAGGCAATGTACAAGATTCATCAGTACGCCATCATGTGCGCTCCTACCACCAGCCAGTTTGCCGCGATTGAGGCTTTGAAAAACGGTGACGCCGACATTGAATATATGAAGGAAGAATATGACCGCCGCCGCAAGTACATCGTCGAAGGTCTTACCGAAATCGGACTTGAATGCTTCGCCCCTGAGGGCGCATTCTACGTCTTCCCCAAAGTTTCGGGCTTTGGTTTAACCTCCGAAGAATTCTGCGAGCGCCTTTTGTATGAACAAAAGGTCGCCATCGTGCCGGGTACGGCATTCGGCGAGTCGGGAGAGGGCTTTGCGCGTATCTCCTACGCTTACTCGGTTTCGCACATCACCACCGCCCTTGCCGGCATCAAGGCATTTGTGGAACAACTCAAAAAAGAACAGAAATAATGCCAAAGAGCTTTGCCGCAGCAAAGCTCTTTTTCTTGACAAACAGCACACCTTGTGCTATACTATCAGCACATACTGTGCCAAAGGAGACTCGCTATGCCAAGCACAAACAACGAACTCATCCGCGATGCCATGTCCGAAACCATCATCCGAACGGTGGAAAATATGGTCATGGAAAACGGCGCACACGGCATTACGGTACGAAAGGTACTCACCGTACTCGGCATTTCCAACCGTGTGTTTTATAACCGATTTCGCAACATCGAAGAGGTTCTCGAGATCGTTTACAAAAACACCATCATCAAGGTACGCGAAAGCCTGACCGCCACGCTGAATTCCGAAAAAGACTTTTTTGAAAACGTCATGGATATCGTCATCAGCACCTTGATTGCCTCTTACGATACCAAAATGCAGTTCAATCAATATATTTTCGAAAGCGATTCGCATTCAAAGAGCAACTACACTTGGTGGATGAGCGAGATCAAAAAGCTGATCGACTACGCCAAGGAAAAACACTATATCAAAGATGTGGATTCCGATGTGATGAGCTACGCCATCTGGTGCTTCTGCCGCGGCTACAATGCCGACGCGGTGGCGCGCAATCTCCCGCGCGAGGAAGCGGTATGTCGCTTCCGTTACAGTTTTTCATTTTTACTCGACGGCTTGAAAGCCGATGAAACGTGAGGTTTATGATGCATATTCAGGTTGTTTTATTTGATCTTGACGGCACACTGCTCCCCATGGATCAGGATGTGTTTGTGAAATACTATTTCGGTTTGATGGCAAAGCACTTAGCCCCGTATGGCTATGAGAGCGAGGCTTTGATCAAAGCCATCTGGCAAGGCACTGCCGAAATGGTAAAGAATTCCGGCGAAAAAACCAACGAAGCGGTCTTTTGGAACTGTTTCACTTCCCTGTTCGGTGAAAACGCAAGAAAAGACGAGCCGCATTTTGATGCCTTTTACCGTGAAAAATTTGACCAAGTGTCAGTCTCTTGCGGCAAAAACGAAAAAGCCGCCGAGGTGATCGCACTTTGTAAGGAAAAAGGACTCCGCACAGTCCTTGCTACCAATCCCATCTTCCCCGCCATTGCCACAAAAAAACGCGTAGCATGGGCAGGACTTTCGCCGAGTGATTTTGAACTCATCACCACCTATGAAAATTCCCACTCCTGCAAGCCGAATCCCGCTTATTATACCGAGATTTTGCAAAAAATCGGCGTGGAGCCTGAAAACTGCCTCATGGTGGGCAACGATGTCAGAGAAGACATGGTCGCCGAAACACTCGGCATGCAGGTTTTCCTTCTCACCGACTGCGTCATCAACAAAGACGGCGTCGATATCTCACGCTATCCGAATGGCGGTTTTGATGAATTGACCGCGTTCATTCAAAATCTGTAACCGTAAAAATATTTCTAAATCATGATTAAGAATCCTCAGATTTTTTGAAAGCTCGTTTGTTATATGTTTATGGTATAAGATATACATTGACAACCAAAACGGTTTTTTATACAAAATAGTTTGAGGAGAGTACAAAATAAAATGATCGTTACGTTTATTCAAACGATACAGGATGACAAAAAGCGAGACGTCGTTGAAGAGATATACGACCGTTACTACAAGCACATGATGGCGTGTGCAATGAGCATTTTGAAGAATGCTCACGATTCGCAAGATGCCGTTCAAGAAGCCTTTTATCATATCGTCAGCACGTCCGAATTGTTTGAGAATGCCTCGTCGCAGGCAACGGCGGCGCTGGTGCATATTTACGTAAAGCACGCCGCCATCAATCTCTTTCGTAAAAACACGCGGCAATCCAAGGTTGTACTGCTTTGCGATAACGTGGAATCAATTGTAAAGGATGTTTCGGCAGAAGACAGTGATATTGAACGTATCATGATCGACGGTGAAACCGCCGCCATTGTAAGTACGGCAGTTGACAAGCTTGCCCCCCTTTACAGAGATCTTGTCATCATGAAGTACTACTATCACATGAGAAACATCGATATCGCGCAGGTTTTGAAGATCGACAGCAACACCGTTAACAATCGCATTTTCCGTGCCAAGCAAAAATTGAAAGAGATTTTGGGACCCGAAGCCTATGAAAGAATTACACGATAATAAATTCGATGCGTGGCTCACGGCATCGCTTTCTCAAAACATTGCACGGGATGCGGAAGCCTTTTTAAGTTTAGACGTGAGCGGTATCGTTGATCATCCGCGCATCAAAAGCAAAATCCTGAAAAGAGCCAGAAAAAAACCGAAGCCGTTGTGGGTAGTGCGACTTCGCATTGCCGCAATTGCGTGTTTGATTGCCGTAGCACTTGCCTTTACGGCGTGTATGTGTATTCCCAAAGTCAGAAAAGCGATGTGGAATGCGATCATAGAGTGGAACGACGGCTTTATTCGCGTAGAATTTACACCGAGTGACACCGAAGGAGCAGACAGTAACGCGAATACCGCGCCCAACACCGAAGGGATAACCGAAACACCCCCTACGCCAACATTTCCATCACGCATTGAATCCTTGGCAGCCACAACCTATTTGCCGCAAGGATATCACTGTACGCAAACCAATTCCACTTTATATACCGCACAAAGCCGTTACAGTGATTCTGCCGGCAAGTTCAAATTTGTCATGACACAAAGTGTGTTCAATCCTGAATCACGAAGAGATCTGGTGATTGACAGTGATGACACCACGGTGTCAACCGTAAGCATCCACAGCTTTGAAGGCGTGTTGGTCGAATACCACGATACGCCGAGGCTGTGTCATCTTACATGGTTGGATGCGTCTTATCTGTACACACTGTACGGCTATTTCGATTCCAAGACCGAACTTTTGAAGATCGCCGAGAGCATCAGGGTTGAACCGCCTGCAACACCGCCGTACAGGATAGAAATGCTTGCCAAGGCAACCTGGTTACCGAGCGGATATTACTCATCCGGCGGATATCACTGTAAAGAAAATGACTCCACGTTAGTCCAAGTGGATAGTTTCTATTATGCTCCGTCGAGAAAAAAGATGTTTCAACTGTCACAAAGTGTGCTGACCCAAAACGGCAATGACGTAACGGTGGAAAATAGCGGTAATCGTGTAACAGCGGTAAGCATCAACGGCTTTGAGGGTAAGATGATTGAATATCTTGATAAGCCGGGTAGCTTCGCTCTTGTATGGCAAGATGCGTCATATCTTTATTCGCTGGTCGGTAAGTTTGATTCCGCGAACGAGCTTTTGAAGATTGCCAAAAGCATTAAGATCGAATAAACAAAACGGGAGGCTGATTGCCTCCCATTTGTTTTATTTTATCATCTGTTCAATCTCACTCGTGGGAATCGCGCCAACGCGGCGTTCTTTTTCCTGTCTGTCTTCAAAACGAATCAGAACAGGCACCGAGCGAATGCCAAGCTCCTCGCAAAGCTGAGCTTCTTTTTCTACGTTCATTTTGTAAATACGCAAATCCTTCGGCTTTTCCGCCATGTCTTCAAGCCGCTTTTCAAGCACCTTGCAGTGCGGACAGCTCGGCGTGTAAAATTCCACAAGACCAGCGCCCTGCTCGGCATGAAGCAATTCTTCTTTTGTGATCTCTTCGATCATACAAACACCTCTCTTTTGTAAGAAGTGTTTCCACAAAAACTACCGATTATGACTTCCTTTTTTCGCGCAAGGACTGAAAAAAGTCTGCCATCAATCCTTCGCATTCGTCCGACAAAACGCCGCCCACGACCTCGGGTGTATGATTCAGCCCAAGCTTGGTGGCATCGAACAAACTGCCCATCGCGCCAAAACGTGGGTCAGCCGCACCGTACACCACGCGCTTCACACGGGAATTGATGATCGCTCCTGCGCACATGATGCAAGGCTCTACCGTAACATATAAGGTAGCCTTGTGAAGACGCCAGCCGCCGAGCTTTTTGCACGCCGAATCAATTGCCATGATCTCGGCATGGAGCAGCGCATTTTTCCCTCCCTCGCGGAAGTTGTAGCCCTCTCCCACGATCTCGCCGTCCCACACGACTACGGCGCCGATTGGCACTTCGCCGAGCGATCCCGCTTTTTCGGCAAGCGCCAACGCTTTTTTCATATATTCTTTATCATTCATCACAAAAACTCCTTGTTTTTTTCTGTCGGATATGGTAGAATAAAGTATCATAAAAATCATTTTACGGGAGGTCATTTATGGCACAAAAAAATTACAAGAAAAAATCCTCAAAGAAAAGCTCAGGCGGCGCGTTTCTGCCCTCGCTGCTTGCCACCATGGTGATTGTGGTTGTCATTCTTGCCAGCTATTTCGTATACAACACCTATCTCAAAGAGCCCGAACCCGAAATCACAATTCCCGAAGGCTCTGCTTCTGTCCACTATATCGACGTCGGTCAGGGTGATGCCACTTTGATCGTTGCACCCACAGGCGAGACCATGCTGATCGACGCAGGTGAGCGCGGTGATGCTGCCGAATATCTTGAAAAACTCAAAATCAAAACACTCGACTATCTTGTTTTCACGCACTACGACTTTGACCACATCGGTGGCGGTGACGACGTGCTTGAGCTTTGCGAGGTCAAAAACGTACTCGCTTCCGACTATGAGCCGCACAACAAAACAGGCAAAACGCTCATCACATTGATCGAAGACGAAGGCGCAAACTTCATCCATCCCGACAAAGGCTACACCATCTCGCTCGGCGATATCCAATTTGAAGTGCTCACCAAGGCACTCACCGAAAGCAACAAGCACAGCGACGAAAACGAAAACAGCATCATTATGATGATGACCTTCGGTGCCAACAAATTCCTCTTCACAGGTGATGCCGAAAACGAACGCGAAGAAGAAATCATCGAATCCTACGGCAAAAAGTTAAATGCCGACGTTTACAAAGCCGGTCACCACGGGGCAGATAACGCAAGCTCTGCCGAACTGATGGCGCTTGTCACACCCGACTTTGGCGTTTACTCCTGCGGTGTGGGCAATAAATACGATCATCCCCGTCAGGGTGCGATCGACCGCGTGGCAAAGTATGCCAAAACCATTCTTCGTACCGACCTTCACGGCGATATTCTCATCACCTCGGACGGTGAAGCCATCACTTATACAACCGAAAAAACAACCGATACAAACCCCAATATCGGTCTTACCATCATGTATGCCATCCTGCCCGAAAAGGCATATATGGCGGCATAATCGAATATCAAAACAAGGGATTTTCGCTTTAAGCGAGCATCCCTTGTTTGTTTTTTTACCCAAATACCTCGTCGGCATAGCGCACCGTTTCGGCGGCATCCTTGGCGTAGCGGTCAGCGCCGATCATATCGGCGTATTCGCGGTTGAGCACCGCGCCGCCCACCACCACCTTGCAGGTAAGACCCTCTTTTTTCAGAGCTTTGATCGTCTCTTCCATCGAAGAAACCGTGGTTGTCATCAAAGCACTCAGACCCACAAGCTTTGTGTCATGCTCTTTCACAGCCGCCACAATCACCTCGGGCGCAACGTCTCTGCCAAGGTCAATCACCGTATAGCCGTAATTTTCAAGCATGACCTTGACAATGTTCTTGCCAATGTCGTGAATGTCTCCCTTCACCGTGGCAAGGATCACTTTTTTCTCTTCTCCCACACTCTCGCCCTTGGGCATGGCTTCTTTCACAACCTCAAAGGCTGCCTTGGCGGCATCCGCGGCGGCAAGAAGCTGCGGCAAAAAGGTTTTGCCCGATTCAAAGCCGCGACCCACCTCGTCAAGGGCGGGGATGATATCTTCATTCATCACCGCAAGTGCCGATTTTTCTTTCAAAAGCTCTTTTGTATAAAAACTCGCTTTGTCTGAAAGACCCTTGATCACAGCGCCCCTCAGCGTGTCGATCGCCACGCCGTCTTTTTTCTCGGACAGCGAGGCAATATAGTCAGCGGCAGAGGTGTCAAGCCCACAAAGCACGCGGTATGTGCGGTAGGCGTTCATCATGGCATCCGAAAAAGGATTCATAATGGCAGCAGAAAGACCTGCCAAGAGCGCCATGGTGAAGAAAGCGCCGTTGATGCGGTCGCGCTCGGGAAGACCGAATGATACGTTTGAAACACCCAGCGAGGTCAAAAGTCCCCTCTCATGCAACACTTTCACCGTGCCAAGCGTCACAAGCGCCGCTGAGCTGTCCGAAGATACGGTGAGTGCCAGCGGGTCAAAGATCAGATCTTTTTCACAAAGAGAGTATTCTTTCGCAGTAGCAAGGATCTTTTCAGCAATGGCAACTCTGCCCTCCACCGTGTTCGGAATACCGTTTTCATCAAGCGTCAGAGCCACCACCATGCCACCGTATTTTTTGGCAATCGGAAAGACCGCGCGCATACTGTCTTCAGCACCGTTCACCGAATTGAGAAGAGGCTTGCCGTTGTAAAGACGGCAGGCTTTTTCCATCGCTTCGGCATTTGCGGTATCGATCTGCAAAGGTGCATCACACACCTCCTGCAAGAGTTTGACTACCTCGCACAGCACTTTCGGCTCGTCAAGTTCGGGAAGACCCACATTCACGTCAAGAATCATCGCCCCTTTTTCGCACTGAGCAATGCCTTCTGTGGCAAGATAGCCAAGATCCCCTTCGCGCAGCGCCGCCTTCAGGCGCGCTTTGCCGGTGGGATTGAGACGCTCGCCAATGAGAACAGGCTCTTTGCCAAAGGTTACGGTATGGGTATAAGAAGAAACCGCGCTGATCTGCTTTTCACGCAAAACAGGCGCAGGAAGTGCATCCACCACCGCTTTGAGTGCGGCAATATGCGCGGGCGTTGTGCCGCAACATCCCCCGGCAAAGAAAACGCCGTCAAACAAAAGCGCTTTCATTTCCTCAGCAAACGCATCGGGCGAAAGATCATACACCGTCTTTCCCTCGCGAATGGTGGGAAGACCTGCATTGGGCGTCACCACAAGCGGAATTGATGCCACCTTTGCCATACGCTTCACAAACGGCAAGAGTTTTTCGGGTCCAAAGCCGCAGTTCACGCCGAGAGCCGAAACCGAAAGTCCTTCAAGAAGTGCCACCACGGTTTCCACGTCCGCTCCCGTCATCAATTTGCCGCGCTCGTCAAGGGCAACCGTGACAACAATCGGAAGGTCTGCGTTTTCTTTGGCGGCAAGCACCGCCGCTTTTATTTCATATAAATCCCCCATCGTTTCGATGAGGATGAGGTCGGCGTGCGGCGCGCCGATCTTGACCGTTTCGGCAAAAATCTTCACCGCCTCTTCAAAATCAAGCTCACCAAGAGGGGCGAGCAGCTTGCCGAGCGGTCCCATGTCAAGCGCAATCAGCGTGTTCTTTCCCGATTTGTCTCTTGCTCGCTTGGCGTTTTCAATTGCCGCCAAAATCACACGCTCGGTATCATCACCAAGCTTGTGACGGTACGCACCAAAGGTGTTGGTGTTGATGATATCCGCCCCCGCCGCAATGTAAGCCGAGTGAATTTCTTCAATTACCTCAGGATGGGAAAGATTCCAATATTCGGGCTTTTCGCCGGGCAAAAGCCCCTTTTTCACCAAAAGCGAGCCCATACCGCCGTCGAACAGAAGAATGCGGTCGTTATGTAAAAGATTGTATTCTGTCATGTTTCTATCCTTATATTATTTGATAATGGCGGAAAGATTGTCCTTGATCTTCGCCGCCACATCCGGCTTGTTCATCGCATAGACGTGAACCGCGCGGATGCCGTTGGCATAGAGGTCAATGATCTGCTCGGTGGCATACGCAATACCTGCCTGCTTCATCGCTTCGGGGTCGTCGCCATAGCGGTCAAGGATCATCTTGAAGCGCGAAGGCAGCGCAACACCCGAAATCGAACAGATGCGCTTGATGCTCTTTGGCGTCACCACCGGCATCACGCCTGCCACCACAGGCACATCAATGCCTCTGTCGCGAAGCTTGTACATATAATTATATAGGATGTTGTTGTCAAAAAACATTTGTGTCACAAGAAAATCGCATCCCGCATCTACCTTGTGTTTGATGGCTTCAATATCGGCAGCAAGTGTTGCCGCTTCCGGATGCCCTTCGGGGTAGCAAGCACCGCCCACGCAGAAGTCCCCACGGGATTTGATCTCAGCAATCAGCTCTGCCGCATAGCGGTATTCAAGATGCGAGGCATCAAAGCCCGCAGGTAAATCACCGCGCAGTGCCTGAATATTTTCAATGCCATGTGCCTTCAAAGTTTCAAGATGCTCCCTGACACTTGCTTTGGTGGAGGAAATGCAGCTGAAATGGGCAAGCGAGGTCACGCCAAAGTCGCGCTGAATCTCGGTGGCAATTGAAGTTGCCATGCCTGCATTTGTACCGCCTGCACCGTAAGTAACACTCATATAGTCAGGCGAGAGGGTGGCAATTGCCTTCACCGCCTCCGAAACACTCTCATAGCCGTCGGCTGTCTTGGGTGGAAACACCTCAAAAGAAAGCGACGATCTTTTTTCCAAAAACAACTCATTCAGTCTCATACAATCACCCTTTACCTTGTATATTCTTTTCACAGATGATGTTTATTGTAGCACAAATATATGAACGTTTTGTTAATTTTTAACCATCTTGTCCGCTTTTTTTCACTCTTTTGTAAAAAAATTGTATTTGTTTCCAATTATTTTACAAATACCTCTTGCTTTTTTGATTCTCATACGCTATAATAAGTTCGAATTCCTGTTGCCACTCATTTTGTGGCAAAAAAAACAAAATTTAAGAAAGGATATTTTAACGATGAAAAAACTTCTCATTGTTATGGTAGTTGCTCTTCTCGCAATTGCACTTGTTGCTTGCGGCGGCGAAGAAACTCCTACCACCACTAAGGGCGATGCAACCACTCCCACTGTAACCACTCCCAAGGATGTTACAACCACTCCCAAGGATGTTACAACCACTCCTAAGGCTCCCGGCACCTCCACAGCTACCACCACTCCCGGTACCACCACTCCCGGCACTACCGAATATGTTCCCCCTGTTCAGAAGGAAATCGATGGAAAGATGGAAACTGCATGGTGGAACGATGTTCACACAATGAACCCGATCCAGTACACCAAGAACGCTGATGGCACCATGAGCTACACCTGGTCTTTCACCATCAAGGCTGAAAGCGGTCTGTTCCTGAACTTCCCCGAAGATCACGATACTTACCCCAGTCTGCCCGGTATCCAGCTCACCACAGCTGAAGGCGCATATGTTTACATCAAGGATATGGCCAAGGACGAAGACTTCACCAAGTATTCTATTAAAGCAGGCTCTTGGAGAACCGAACGTTGGTGCGACATTTGGTTTGAAGCAGAAGACTTCATTCCCGAACCTGAAGCACAGTACGATATGTACCTCTTCTTCCAGCTTCCCAACGTAGAGGGTGCTACTCCTTATCCCGGCGAAGAAATCTATGTATGGGCTCTTGAACGTGCTTGGACCTACAACGCTCCTATTGTTATCGGCGATCCCATTGTTGACGATGCGATCAAAGATGGTTATAGCTGCACTGTTCACAGACATAGCGAAAGAGGCGACATTTCTTGGGCTGAGGGTGATAACGCTCCCGCAGATTTTGATCCCGCAAAATTCCCTGTTATGAACTTTAACTTCACCGTTAAGGCTGAAGATAAGCTCTTCCCCTCCGGTACAGACAGCGACGGTAACAGAACCGAAAGCTTCGCAGAAATCATTCCCGAAGGCGCTTTCGCTTTCATCAAGGGTCCGAATGACACCAACTTTACCCGTTACGAATGCGACTACATGCTCACCGAACGTTGGTGCGACATGTGGTTCACACTGAAAGAATTCACACCTGAAGCAGGCGTACAGTATGAAATGGTATTCTGCTTCATGTCCGGTGTTAGCGCAACTCACCCCTACACTCTCCACTACGTTTACGCTAAAAACTGGATGGCAGGTCCTACAGCACAGTAAGCAAATTTAACACAAAAAACGCCGCTTTTGCGGCGTTTTTTCCTTTATCCGTTTTTTTTGAAAAAACCTCTTGATTTTTTCTTTATCACACGCTATAATAAAGGGTGAATTCAACTGTCACCGGCAGGGTGACAGAAAATGAAAGAAAGGATTTTTTAACGATGAAAAAACTTCTCATTGTTATGGTAGTTGCTCTTCTCGCAATTGCACTCGTGGCTTGCGGCGGCGAAGAAACTCCTACCACCACCAAGGGCGATGCAACCACTCCCAAGGCGCCCGCTGTAACCACTCCCAAGGATGCTACAACCACTCCCAAGGATGTTACAACCACTCCCAAGGCGCCCGGTACCTCCACCGCTACCACCACTCCCGGCACCACCACTCCCGCCACTACCGCATATGTTCCCCCTGTTCAGAAAGAAATCGAACAGCTGATGGACATCTCATGGTGGGATAATGCTACCAGAAAGAACCTCTCCTACACCCGTCACGACGACGGCACAATGGGTTACGTATGGCAGTTCTCCATGGAAAATGCCACCGACCTGCTTCCCGTTTACCCCGAAGATCACCCCGAACGTCCTCTTCAGCCCACCCTCCAGCTCACCACAGCTGAAGGCGCACGTTGCTTCATCAAAAACATGGCAACAGATGAAGACTACAAAGAATACAAGGTAACCAACTGGAGAACTCAGCGTCACTGCGACATCTGGTTTGAAGCAGAAGGCTTCGTTCCCGAACCCAACGTTGAATACGATATGTACATCTTCTTCGTTTCGCCCGAAGATGCAACTTATCCCGGCGAACTCATTTACGTTTGTACACTCGAGATTCCGTGGATCTACAATCCGCCCACAATGACCGGTAATACGGAAGTTGACGCCGTCATCGACACTGCATACCAGTGCCAGGTTCACAGACACAGCAAGAGATGGGATATTTCTTGGCCTACAGATGCTAACGCCTATGACTTCGACCCCGCAACCTTCCCCACGATGAACTTCAGCTGGACCTACGCATCTGACAACACCTTCCCCCACCTTGACGGCGGTGAGAAAGCTTGGCAGTACATCAACACAGAAAACGGCTTTGCATACATCAGAGTCAAGGGCTCCGAAGAAGATTTCGTTCGTTACGACATTGACTACATGCTCCTTGCACGTCACTGCGATATGTGGTTCACTCTTGATGGCTTCACTCCTGTTGAAAATCAGGAATATGAAATGGTCGTATTCTTCATGTCAGGTTACGGTGCAGCGCATCCTGATTCGCTTCACTACTGCTATGCCGATAGCTGGATCGCAGGTCCTCACGAATAAGCTCTAATAAAAACGCCGCAAAAGCGGCGTTTTTTTGTTGTATCCGTTTTACTTTAGGGGGGATTTATTTGGCATATTTCTCTGTATCAAAAAGTAGTACATTGTAACAACTAAAACTCTATATCAATAATTTCCGCGAGATCCAAACGGCAAGCCGTTTGTCCTACGGATTTCGACTGCGTCCCGCCCGCTGTCATCCTGAGCGGAGCGAAGCGGAGTCGAAACCGAAGCGTAAGCATAGGGCTTGGGATCTCGGGTGGGACTTTGCTCAAGATGACACGCGGAAGACTTTGTAAAGTTTTAGTTGTTACATCGTACTACGAAAAATTTTTTTGAAATTGTTGTCATATTTTGCTATCATTTCCCGTCTTTAAATATGAAGAAAAAACAGCGGATAAGTTGAGTTTTTTCATTTTTTCTTTGATTGAACAAAAAAATTTACAATGTATTATTTACATTTATTGCTTTTTGTGTTATAATGGCTTTGCAGATATTTGTTAATTTGTTTGTTACATAGAAAGGAGTTTGTTATGAAAAAGCTGTTTGTTGTTATGTTGATTGTTCTTTTTATCTTCGCGCTTGCTGCGTGCGGCGAAGAAACTCCTACCACCACTAAGGGCGATGCAACCACTCCCGCTGTAACCACTCCCAAGGATGTTACAACCACTCCTAAGGCTCCCGAAACCTCCACCGTTACCACCACGCCCGGCACCACTACGCCTGCAACCACCGCATATATTTCTCCTGTTCAAAAAGAAATCAAAGAAAAGATCAAAACTGCTTGGTATAACGAAGTTCACAGAGTGAACCCGATTGAGTATACCAAGAACGCTGATGGCACCATGAGCTACACTTGGTCTCTCACCATCAAGGCTGAAAGCGGTCTGTTCTTGAACATCCCCGAAGATCACCCCGAACATCCCAATCTGCCCGGTATCCAGCTCACCACAGGTGAAGGCGCAGTTGTTTACATCAAGGACAAGAACAAGGATGAAGACTTCACCAAGTACCCTGTTAAGGAAGGCTCTTGGAGAACTGCTCGTTGGTGCGACATTTGGTTTGAAGCAGATGGCTTCGTTCCCACCGCTGACGGTGATTACGAAATCTACCTCTTCTTCACTCTTCCCGACGTAGAGGGCGCTACTCCGTATCCCGGCGAGAATGTCTATGTACATGCTCCTGAACCATGGACCTCCGGCGGGCTCTGCGGCGATTGGATCATCATCGATCCCATCGTTGACGATATTATTTTAGATGCATACCAATGCAACCTCGACAGCTATAATGAAAAGTACGATATTTCGCATACCGAAACCAAACCCGAAAACTTCCCCACCAACACCTTCAACTTCACGATAAAGTCCGAAGACGGTTTCTTCCCCTCCGGTAC
>JAFXJX010000090.1 GCA_017532025.1 Clostridia bacterium
CAATGGCAAGTATGTGTTGTATAGCCTTTTTCGGTGCAGGTCGGGGGTGTCACAACTTCGGTATAATCATGACCGAGAGCTTCAATCTCGCGCGTTTCAAAATGGTCGCAAGCATCGCAGTCACGGCGCTCTTCGCCTTTCTCGGTACAGGTAGGCTTGGTCGTTACCACCCAAGTGCCAAAACTGTGACCTTTTGCGTCGGTGTAGGAGTCCACGTAGCTCTCACCACAGTGGCAAGTATGTGTTGTATAGCCGTTTTCGGTGCAGGTCGGGGGTGTAACGGTGTGTTGATACAAATGTTCGTGATCTTCTTCAATAATGATAAAGTCGAACAGTGAATTTGTCAAATCAAAAGACTGCGTTTCATCACGGTGTTTGAACACAAAACCTACCCAACCATCAACCGGAACGATTGCAACAGTCTTATCTGTCCAAGTACTATCCGGGAAATAACCCAGATTATCACAACCACTCTCGCTCGAAGTCATAGCACAAGCCCATTGGAGATTCACAGGATCCTTGAGTATAATCACCGTACCTTTTTTGAGATACAAATTGATACGTGTACTTGCTCTGTTTAGCTGATGATACCCTGAGGCGAATTTGTTTCCGTATATCAGATCGGTGCTATGCTCTGGAGCTTCAATGGCGGTATAAGTTCTAATATGTGATTCCATGATTTCGGCAATTATCTCATGCCCTGCTGCATTCGGATGCAAGCCATCCGGCATATACTGCGCTCTCACAGCAGCATCCGAAGGATCAAGATCACATTCTGTGTACAAATCAATCACTTCAACTTGATTGTTAGCACAAACTGTCTTGAGCGCTTCAACGTAATCACCCAGAGTTGCTCCCACTCCATTCGGAATGCTATCATAGGTAAACGGTGTTCCCAAAATGTAGCTTGTACCAAAGCCGTAGCGATGCAAAGGCGTTACAAACACAATCTTGCTGTTCGGATGCTTTGCAACCAGTTCCGGAACAATAACGTTCAATGCGCCATAGAACGTACCGTCTTTGGTATCGTTAACCGTTCCCAACGGAGTTTCATGTCCATAGTCATTGGTGCCCATGAACACCACAATCAAATTGGCTGAAGGAATATTCATATAGCGATTGATCAGCGGTTGATTCTTCTGTCCGTAATCCGAGGCTGCACTGATACAGGAACCGCTAACACCCATAGTGGTGATAGAACCAAGCCCAAGACTCCGCTTGAGATATTGATAATAGACCATGTTAGTACCAACCCCTGCGGTAATACTATCACCAACAAACACGGCTGTTTTTCCCATAAATGCATTTTCATCCGCTTCTCCGCATTCCAAACAATTGCCGTTTTCGTAGCTGTGTCCTTTTGCGGGAATCTCAACGTATGTCGTGTAATCACAGCGTGAGCAGGTCTCATACGCGTTCCAGCCAATCTCGGTACAAGTTGCACCCTGTGCCGTATGCTTGGTGATATCATGACCGAGAGCTTCAATCTCGCGCGTTTCAAAATGGTCACAAGCGTCACAGTCGCGTCTCTCCGAGCCTTTCTCGGTGCAAGTGGGCTTGGTCGTTACCACCCACGCGCCAAAGCTGTGGCCTGTTGCATCGGTGTAGGAATCCACATAGCTATCGCCGCAATGGCAAGTGTGAGTAGTATATCCCTGCTCGGTGCAAGTGGGAGGTGTGATCGTGACAGATTCGTAAACATGGTCACGGCTTAAGATATACAGCTCATTCTCATCGCTGATTTGCCACATGGGAATGCAAACTGCCACAGCCCCTTTCGGAGCGATGAGGCAACCGTTTGCCAAAAACTCGGCATACACTTCGTCAGCGCTCATGGATTTCAAGACGCCATATTCACCAAACCACGTAACACGAATACCGTTGATGTTACTGCCGTTTTCCCCTGCCGCGCCGAAAGACGTAGCATAGATGCAATCGCCTGCGCTGATCGGGAAAGTGACCGAATATACCGTACCTGAGTTGTGAACACCCCATCCGTTAACCGTATAATACTGCGGATCATGCTCAAGTTCTGCCCACAGATTGGTTCCGGCACAAACATCGTCGGGAAGCTGTTGTAAATAATCCTCATAAATCGGCTTCTCATATCCCCGGGCGGTAATCACAATATCTCCTGTCACGTTCGGGATATTCACAACGCCATTTTGATAACATACGTCGGTAATATCCTCACCGTTCATCACAACAGAGACCGTGACCTCCTTGCCGTTAATAGTGGCACGAAAAGCTTTTCCGTCCGACACGCCCTTGAAGTAGCCCATAGAGCTTTCTGCATGGGTCAGTTCATGGGTGACGGAGTGAACCACATTCTCTCCCGCTTCCATGACACATTCGTTCAAAACGGCATCAATCACCGCGGCGCTGATATAATCCATACCGATTGCATTGGGATGAATGTTATCGGGCAGATCGGCAACCGTAATCCCGCATTCACGCAAATCAACACAAATCACACCGTAATACGCGCAGATCTCTGCCAAAACGGCATTGCCTTCAGCCAGCTTTTGGTCGGAATAATAGCCATTGGTGTACGTGGGGAGCATGGCAATAATCTGAGCATTCGGATAAAAATACTGCAATCTCAAAATGGTATGCACGTATCCGTCTGCCAGATTGTCCCATTTTGTGGTGGTTAAATCCACCGAGGAAGGTGCATTGGCGGCGTCAAAGCTGCCAACTTTCGACACGTGAGCAAGGTCATTGGTGCCGCCGTAGAACAAAATAATATCCGGCGTGCCGTTCGCACCCAAATTTTTGATTCGCTGCAAATTGCCCATTGCCGCGTTTTCGCCGGTTGTTCCGCTTGTCACAGGCTTGGCTCCGCTGACAGTTGCGCCTCGCCAGCTATCGTTAATACCAAGCTTTGCCCCAATCGCCGTAATGACCTGCATCCACCAGGTTTCATTCACGTCTGTGAGCAAATTATCCTGAGGGTAACGAGCCAAATGCTCCAAATTAAAGCCGTCTGCCACGGGAATATATCCGGCAAAGGTGGAAATAGAATCGCCCAAAACAGAGATAACCTTGCCCTTGTAGTTTGCCAAATTGGGATGATCCGCACCGCATCCCGTGCAAACGCCGTTTTCGTAGCTGTGTCCGAGTGCCGCGGTGTAGGAATCCACGTAACTATCACCGCAATGGCAAGTGTGCGTGGTATAGCCCATTTCCGTACAAGTGGGCGGTGTCACAACAGCTTGATAGCTGTGTCCTTTGGCGGGAATCTCAACGTATGTCGTGTAGTCACAGCGCGAGCAGGTCTCGTACGCATTCCAGCCGATCTCGGTACAAGTCGCACCCTGTGCCGTATGCTTGGTGATATCGTGACCGAGAGCTTCAATCTCGCGCGTTTCAAAATGGTCGCAAGCATCGCAGTCACGGCGTTCCGAGCCTTTCTCGGTACAGGTAGGCTTGGTCGTTACCACCCATGCACCGTAGCTGTGGCCTGTTGCATCGGTGTAGTTGTCTATATAAGCATCTCCGCAATCACAAATATGCGTGGTATAGCCCATTTCCGTACAAGTGGGCGGTGTGACGGTCGAGGTGTAGTTGTGATCGGTTACAGTCACGGTGCAAGAGGCACTCAGATTGCTGTCAAGCGCTGTGGCGGTGATCACGGTAACGCCGGGCGAATTCGTCCAAAAAACGCCGTCACGGTTCACGTCAGCCACCCAAGGGTTGCTGCTCTCCCAGTTCACCGTCTGATCGGTGGCATTTTCGGGTGTGATCGTCGCAATCAACCTGCCGTCTGCCCCGATATGAAGCGTTATCGCGGTTCGATCCAGCGTGATGCCGCTTACGGGAATTCTTTCTTCGGGACCCACATAAAAACGGCTATCGTCAGGAGACGGAAGATTCTTGAGATAAGGTCTGCCGCCGTTGACAGCGGCATCAATCGCCCAAACGCTGTTAAAATCGTAACCGACGTAGGTCGATTGCAGCTTGCTCTCGGCATCACTCATCAAAGTGCCGCTTTGCGTGCTGCTGTGAAGCGCAGTGACGTAGCATCCCGTGGAGGTATAGGAGGTTGCACCCCACACCTTGAACAGACCGTAGGTCTCCACGCGTCCGGTGGCTTGCAGACTGCCCACGTTATAGCAGTTTGAAACCACGTTTCCGTAGCCTGAAAGACCGGTAATGCCTTTTAAGTATCCATAGCGGTAGGTAACACCCGACGAAAAGCGGCAGCTTACCGTTCCGTCGTTATAGCAATTGGAAAGCGTGGCGATCATATCGTAGGATTCCGAGCTGGACGTGGAGGAAACGATACCGCCCGCACCCGTTTCGTAAAGCGTTGCGGTGGCGTAAACGTCGCCGTGATTACAGCATTCGGTCACCGTGCCGTACTGCAAAACGGCAACCA
Source organism: Clostridia bacterium (assembly GCA_017532025.1). Taxonomy (GTDB): domain Bacteria; phylum Bacillota; class Clostridia; order Oscillospirales; family CAG-272; genus RGIG1993. The sequence continues at coordinate 4,382 of JAFXJX010000090.1, forward strand.
CGCCGCCTGCCGCGCCCGAACAGTATTCGCCTGTTTCGGTAGCGGAAACCGAGCCTGTGTTACAGCATCGGCGAATCAAGCTGTTATAATGGCTTGAAGAAGCAATGCCGCCTGCGCGGGATTCCCCTGCGGTACTGCTTGCCAGAACCGAGCCTGTGTTGAAGAGATCCTCCAACACAGCGGAGCCGTTATTATAGCCTGCAATACCGCCGGCATATGCTTCGCTCGAAGTGCTGAAGGCAGAAACCGAGCCTATGTTTTCGCAGAAAGAAACGGTAGCGTAATTACTGCCCGTGATACCGCCTGCCAAAGCTTCGGGACCACCCAGAAGAACCGCCAACGCACCGTCGGGCGGCGTGGGGTCACCATCACTGCTGCCTTGGTAGCAAGTGGACGCTTGGATGCTGCCGGTATTTTTACAGCTTGTGATATTGCCGGCATTCAGACCTGTCATGCCGCCGGCAAACGAATATCGGGATTGTTCGGCAAGAACGCTGCCGCTGTTAAAGCAATCGGCAACAGACGCCGTTGCACAGCCTATGATACCGCCTGCATAGCAATCGCAATCCACAGCACCCACAGAAGTGATTGCACCGTAGTTTTGGCATTCGGCAGCACCGGCACCGTAGCCTGCGATACCGCCGCTGTACACAGCACTGTCAAGACGGGAAGCCTTGGCTGTCACCGAACCGCCGAAAAAGCTGTTCACAATGCTTTGAGAGGAATAGCCGCAAATACCGCCGGCGCAGACGTTCTGTTCTTCTCCGAACGTGGTAGCGGTAACGGTTGCCGATACGGCACAGTTCTGCAAGCTTCCTCCGTTATATCCCACAACACCGCCGCAGTATAACGCGCCAACGTCCGAAACAGCCGTTACCGAGGCGTTATAAAGGCGGATATTCTGCAACTTGCCGGTGGAATAGCCAAACAGACCCACAAAGGCTTGGTTCTCTGTATCTAACGTCAGATCGGAAATGACAAAACCGTTTCCGTCAAAGCTACCCGAAAAGGGATAGCTGCTGTTACCGATGGGACGCCAGGTAAAGTCCGACAGATCGATATTGGCAATTTGCTTAAAGCATGACGAACGCTTATGCGTGATATTCTGTAAATCCTCTGCCGTCGCGATCAGATACGGATTGGATGCCGTACCCGAGCCGCCCGAAAAGGTGAGGTTGACCTGCACAACCGTCACGATGCACGCGGCAGACATACCGTTGCTTGCCGTGGCGGTGATACGAACACTTCCCGCGCTGTTGGCAACCACCGTTCCGTTTTCGCTGACCTCGGCAATCGCGCTGTTGGAGCTTGTAAAGGTAACTGTTTTGTCTAACGCATTTTCGGGTTCAATCGATACACTCAGAACCGAAACATCTCCTACGTTCAGACGAAGCGAGCTTTGTGAAAGCTCGATTTTTGTCACCGGAACGATCAGCGCAGGATCTATGTAAAAATTCAGATTGTCATCCTCGGGGACGTTGCGTAAATACGGATATCCGTTATTCTTTTTGGTGTCAATCGCCCAGATGCGGTCAAAATCGTATCCGACAAAGCTTTCCTTTTGTTTGGCTTGTTCATCGGTAATACGCTGGGAGCTGTTGGGATTGGAATAGAGATTGGTGGAATAACAGCTGATCAGCACGTTTTTATCCCACGCGCCGTCGTGAGAATAAACACCGTATTTGCGGTTATTTGTGTAACGGGTGGTCAACGAGCCCAGGTTGAAGGAATTCTGACAGGTGGTGTCGGTATCGATGAAGATGCCTGCAACTCTTGCGTATCGGGAAGTGCCGTTGTAATCCGAAAACAAATCTCCGTCATTGTAGCAGTCAATGATAACCGCGGTGGTTGCCGGCGCAATGCCGCAAACCTCTACCGAATCGTAGCCGTTGGAGTTACCGCGAACTTCTCCGTGATTGCAGCATTGGCTGATCGTGCCGTATTGCACGGCGGCTGTAATACCGCCGGAAAGTGCCGAGCTGTACTTGCCGCTGTCCGAGGCATTGACAAAGCCTTCGTTACAACTGTAACGAACGTAAGAATTCTTGTAAACCGTTCCGGCAATACCGCCTGCTCTGCCCTCTCCGTCCAAGGCGTGCGAGAGAACCTGTCCGTAATTCTTGGCATACTCCACAACGTAAGGTCCGGTATCGGTGTACGAGCCACCGTTAAATCCTGCAATACCGCCTGCATAAGCGTGGTCGCCCGAAGCCGTACCCGAAGCTTCAATATCACCGTAGTTTTGCGCGTAGGAAACCGTGCCGCGATTCTGCCCCACATCACCGCCCACGTAAGCGCTGGTGGAAGGAGAATTGTCTTTGTGCCAACAGCTTGCGCCCGAAACGGCGCCGATATTTTTCACGCTGCGAACCGTTCCCGCGTTATACCCCACAATACCGCCGCAGGCAGTATTTGCCGCGTTTGTTGCCTTAATCGTGCCTTCGTTCAGACAGTTACGGACCGTTCCGACGTTGTAGCCCACGATGCCGGCAGGCGCGGCTGTAGACATATTCCCCGCCGAAATGGTAACGCTTCCCCGGTTGAGGCAGTTTTCAACCAAATTGTAGTTTCTGCCCACGATAGCGCCGCAATAACGGGAAAAGGAGGTATAGATGCTGATGTCTACCGTCACTCTGCCGGAAAACGAACAATTGATCACCGTTCCCCGATTTTCGGCAACAAGTCCGCCCACGTAATCGTTGACGTAGGCACTGCGCGACACCCAGTTGCAATTCTCAAGCGCCAGATTCCGGATGGTACCCGAATTGTTCACAAAAACGCCGTCAAGCGTTCCGCTGTACGAAATGTCCGCAAGCACAAAGCCTCCGCCGTCGTAGGTGCCCGAAAACGAGCTGATCGGCACAAACGATATGCCGTCAAAGGATATATCGCAAGTCTGGCGAAATACCTTGCCCGGATTGTTTTTGATATTAAGAAAATCGCTGGCGGTGGCAATCAGATAGGGGTCATTTGCCGTACCCGAGCCGCCCGAATATGCACTGACTGTCATCACAGAGGGAAACACAGCGAGCAGAACAAGCGCCATGCAGAAAAACGCAACGTATTTTTTCCAATTTATCTTCATCATCATTCTCCCGGTGAAAAAACTTTCGGTTATTGCACCCATTATAGCACACGTTTTTGAAACTGTAAAGCTTTTCTCTTGAATATCAAAAAAACAATCCCTCATGCGCTTTTGTGAACCGATTTCTTTTTTGACGGCACTGCACTTTACAAACAGAAAAAACTGTGCTATAATATAAGAATACGGTTAAATTTGGTTTAACGAAATAAGGAGAACCTATCATGAAAAAGACAATGAAACTTGCTCTGCTCCTTTGTGTTGCTCTGCTCGCCTGCACGCTGATGTTAACAGCGTGTGACGGCACAAGCGAAACGCAAACGCCGAGCAATACAACCGACAGCTTAACCGCTGCGGATTCCACCGCGAACGGCACCCCGAACAGCACGGCAACGCCAAACAGTTCAACCGTGCCCGACAGCACAACCGCGCCCGAAACCGAGGCACACGTCCATTCGTTTGGCTCGTGGGTCACCGTAAAAAACGCCACCTGCACCGAAACCGGTGAAGAGGAAAGCGTTTGCGCTTGCGGCGAAAAGCAAACGCAAAGCATCGAAGCATTGGGTCACACCGAAGTAATCGACCCCGCCGTTGCGCCCACCTGTACCGAAAGCGGTCTTACCGAAGGCAAGCACTGCTCTGTCTGCTCCGCCACTCTCACCGCACAGGAAAGCATCGAAGCGTTGGGTCACACCGAAGTAATCGACCCCGCCGTTGCTCCCACCTGTACCGAAACAGGCCTCACCGAAGGCAAGCACTGCTCTGTCTGCTCCGCCACTCTCACCGCACAGAAAAGCATCCCCGCCGCAGGTCATAACTTCAAGGACAGACAGTGCACAGTCTGCTCCGCTTACGACTCATCGGTTGGCTTAAGCTTTACCACTGTCGGTAACGGAAACTGCATCGTCAGCGGTATTGGCTCTTGCACCGACTCCTACATCATCATTCCCGAAACCTCTCCTTCGGGTGAAACCGTCGTTGGCATTGGCGACCGCGCATTTGCCAACCACAGCACCCTGACCAACATTCAGATTCCCAACACCGTGGTTTCGATCGGCTCTTACGCTTTTGAAAACTGCACGCTTCTCGTTGTGATCATTCTTCCCGAACAGCTCACCGAGGTCAAGGACGGCACCTTCTCGGGTTGTAGTTCCCTCGAAAGCATCACCCTGCCCGATAGCGTCACAGGCATCGGCAAGAATGCCTTTTCCGATTGCGAAAGCCTCTCAAACGTGGAGCTCCCCGACAAGCTGACGACAATTGGCGACAGCGCCTTTGAGGATTGCCGCATCCTCGTCATCATCATCCTTCCCGAGCGCGTCACCTCGGTCGGCAACGGCGCTTTTGCGGGCTGCTCCTCCCTCGAAACCGTCAAGCTTCCCGATTCCTTGGAAAGCATCGGTAGCAGCGCTTTTGAAAATTGCGAAAGCCTTGCGACCATCACCCTGCCCGAAAACCTGATCTTCGTAGGCGAGGGCGTGTTCGACGGCTGTAAGGTTCTGGTTTATATTTACGTCGTCGGCGATACCCTTCCCGAAGGTCTGGAAGAAGCCATTGAGAGCCTGTTGGGCGAGCTTGGCGGCAGCGACTCCGACGCAAAGATTGAAGTGGAAGTCGGCGCAAGCCGTGAACATATCTTTGGCGCTTGGGTAACCGAAAAAGCGCCCACCTGTACCGAAAGCGGCATTGCCGCACGCGTCTGCCATCTCTGCGGCGAGCGCGAAACCAAGTCGATTGACGCCACAGGCCACACGCAGATCACCGACAAAGCCGTAGCGCCCACCTGTACCAAGACGGGTCTTACCGAGGGCAGCCACTGCTCGGTCTGCAAAGAAGTTCTCACAGCACAGGAAGTCATTCCGGCAAACGGTCACACCGAGGTAATTGACAAAGCAATTGCACCCACCTGCACCAAGACGGGTCTTACCGAGGGTAGCCACTGCTCGGTCTGCAAAGAAGTTCTCACTGCACAGGAAATCATCCCTGCCACCGGCCACACCGAAGTTGCCGTTTCGGGCAAAGCGCCCACTTGTACCGAATCAGGGCTTACCGAAAGCTCCTATTGCTCGGTCTGCGGCGAAACACTCATCCCGCAAAACGTCATCCCCGCCACGGGTCACACCGAAGTGACACTTGACGCCGTTGCTCCTACCTGTACCGAAAGCGGTCTCACCGAGGGTATTTACTGCTCGGTTTGCCAAAAAACACTGAAGGCTCAGATCATTTTGGATGCCTTGGGACATAGTCTTGTCACCGACAATGCAATTGCTCCCACCTGCACCGAAAGCGGTCTTACCGAGGGTAGCCACTGCTCGGTCTGCAAAGAAGTTCTCACAGCACAGGAAGTCATCCCTGCAACAGGTCACAGCGAAACTGTGATCCCGGGCTATGCGCCCACCTGTACCGAAAGCGGTCTTACCGACGGTACTTACTGCTCGGTTTGCAACCATGCCTTTGTTCCGCACCAAACCATCTCCCCGACAGGTCACACCGAAATCACTGACCCTCGCGTAGAGCCCACCTGCACCGAAACAGGGCTTACCGAGGGCAAGCACTGCTCGGTTTGCCACACGATTCTCAAAGCACAAACCGTACTTGACGCGCTTGGACACAGCGTCACCGTAACACCCGGCTATGCGCCCACCTGTACCAAAGAAGGTCTGCAGGAAGGCAGACATTGCTCAAGATGTGATCAGACTCTGCAAGAGCAGACCGTATTGCCCCCCACGGGTCATACCGTCGTTACCGTAACGGGCACGCCTGCCACCTGTACCGAAATCGGCAGAAGCGATGCCGAATACTGCTCGGTCTGCAACGAAACCCTCTCTCTGCAAACCGTCCTGCCTGCACTCGGACACGATTATGTCGACCACGTCTGCACGCGTTGTCAGCATGAGATTCACGACAGCGAAGGATTGAGCTTCACCTCCAACGGTGACGGCACCTGCTACGTCAGCGGCATGGGCTCCTGCCGAGATCGAGACCTGATCATCCCCGAAAAAGCGCCCAACGGTGATCTTGTAATCGGCATTGCCGCTTACGCTTTTGACGGTACCGATATCACGTCGGTAACGATACCCAAAGGCGTTACCACCATCGGACACAGCGCCTTTGCGTATTGCTATTATCTCAAAAACGTCTTTCTGCCCGACACCGTCACCGCCATCGACAGCTACGCCTTCTACTATAACGAAAGTCTTGCCTCTATCTCTCTGCCGAGTGGCGTGACCTCGATTGGCAGCTACACCTTCGCCTACTGCTTTAAGCTTGAAAGCGTCGTTCTGCCCGAGGGCATCACCGAAATCGGCGAGCGCACCTTCCAATCCTGCTCCTCCTTGCAATCAATTCAAATTCCCGCAAGTGTAAGCAGCATCGGATACTACGCCTTCGCATATTGCCACAAGCTGAAAGAAATCACCCTGCCCGAGGGTCTTACTCAATTGAGTGACGCCGTATTCAGCGAATGTACCGCACTGGAAAGCATCACCCTGCCCGAGGGTCTTACCGCAATCGGCGCAAACGCATTCTATTACTGCACGTCACTGAAATCCATCACTCTGCCCAAGAGTCTTACCTCCATCGGCGAACACGCATTCTATTACTGTGCGTCGCTGACATCCATCTCCCTGCCCGCAGGTCTTACCGAGATCGGTATTTATGCATTCTATGATTGCCTGTCACTGACTGAAATCACAATTCCCGCAAGCATAACCACCCTGCCGTCTTGCGTGTTCTACAATTGCTCGTCCTTGACGAAGGTCACCCTGCCCGAAGGTCTTGGCGAAATCGGCAACTACGCATTCTACAACTGCACACAGCTTGCCGAGGTTGTCCTCCCCGAAGGCTTGAAAACCATCAGCTCCCAGGCATTCTGCAACTGCTCAAAGCTTACCAAAATCATCATTCCCGACAGCGTAAACACCATCGGCTACAACGCGTTCAGCTACTGCTACGCCCTCTCTTTCGTTCAGATCGGTTCAGGTGTCACCTCAGCCGGCAGCGATATTTTCTACTCCTGTTCGGGTCTTGAAAAAGCCATCGTCGGCAGTACCTGGAACTATATGTTTAACGGTTGCCGCGCGCTGAAGGAAGTAGAAATCACCGATACGGTTACGGTGATTCCTTACTCCGCATTCAACGGATGCTCCTCTTTGACGAAAGTGACCTTGCCGTCCACGCTGACCGAAATTCAAGCCTCGGCATTCAACAGCTGCTCCTCGCTGGAATCGATTCAGTTCCCCGAGAGCCTTACTACCCTGGGCAATTACGCTTTCGCATATTGCTCGTCTCTGACCGAACTCGTCATTCCCGATTCAGTCACCACCATTGATTACTGCGCATTCAGTTACTGCTACGCTTTGAAATCGGTTCAGGTTGGCACAGGCGTAAGCCGTGCGGGCAGTGAGATCTTCTACGGTTGCTCGTCGCTTTCCACCGCCGTTGTGGGCAGTGCTTGGGAATCGATGTTCCGCTACTGCACAGTCCTTTCCGACGTCACCATTCTGAACACCGTCACCGTGATTCCTCCATATATGTTCGGTGAATGCAGCTCTTTGAAGGAACTCACCCTGCCCGATAGCATCACCGAAATCGGCGCCTACGCATTCCATTACTGCGTGGCACTCACGTCTATCAACATTCCCGAAACGGTCACTTCGATCGGCTCGTATGCCTTCAGATCCTGCTCCTCCCTGACCTCTGTCAGCATTCCCGACGGCGTTACCGTGCTGAGCCAGGGTCTCTTCTACGAATGCACAGCTCTGACCGAAATCACGCTGCCCGAGGGTCTGATCGAAATCGGCTCTTACGCATTCTGCGGTTGTACTTCTCTTTCTGAGATCACTCTGCCAAACAGCCTCACCGCAATCGGAAACGGCGCGTTCAGCGCCTGCTCATCCCTGAAGAGCATCACGATCCCCGAAGGCATCACCGCCATTGGCGAATCCACCTTCTCGGGCTGTTCCGGTCTTGAAAGCGTAAACCTTCCGAGTGGCATCACCGAAATCGGCTCTTACGCATTCAGCTCTTGCTATGCCCTGAAAGAAATCACCCTGCCCGAAAACCTGCTGACACTGGGCAACCACGCCTTCTATGAGTGCATAGCGCTCAAAACGGTGGTCATCGGCGGCAAGCTGCGACAGATTGACTCTTACGCATTCTATGGATGCTCATCGCTTGAAAGCATCAACCTGCCCGAGGGTCTCACCTTCATTGGCAACGATGCCTTCCACGGTTGCTCGTCGCTTGAGAGCATCAGCCTGCCCGAAGGTCTTACCACCATTGACAGTTACGCCTTCTATGGATGTAGCTCTCTTTCCGAGATCACCATTCCCGACAGCGTAACGCGCATTGGCAACTATGCCTTTGCCGACTGCTCTGCCCTGGCATCGGTCAACATCGGCACAGGCGTCACTTCTGCCGGTGACGGCATATTTGCATACTGCTCCAACATCAGAACCGCCGTCATCGGCAGCACTTGGTACAATATGTTCAACAGTTGCTCATCGTTGACCGACGCAACCATTCTGAATGGCGTTACCGACATTCCCTCGTACACCTTCCGGTATTGCTACGCGCTGAAAAACGTAACCATTCCGAGCAGCGTAACGAGCATTGGATACCACGCTTTTGAAAGCTGTACCTCGCTCACCGAAATCAGCATTCCCGACAGCGTAACGACGATTGGCAGCTACGCCTTCACAGGTTGTACCTCTCTTTCCGAAATCACCATTCCCAACAGCGTCACCTCGATCGACTCGGGCGCCTTCGCGGGTTGCTCCTCTCTGGCATCGGTTTCGATCGGCACAGGCATCACCTCTGCCGGAAGCGACATCTTCTGGTATTGCACAAGCCTGCAATCCGCCGTTGTGGGCAGCGCGTGGACCAATATGTTCTATCAGTGCAATGCCCTCACGGACGTCACCATTCTCAACAACGTCACCGTCATTCCCTCGTATATGTTCTATGCTTGCTCCTCGCTCAAGAGCCTGGTCATCCCCGAGGGTGTCACCAAAATTGAGAATTACGCCTTCTGCGATTGCACCGCGTTGGAAGCTCTCTCTCTTCCCAACAGCTTAGAAACACTTGACTCCTCCGCCTTGCAGAACACAAACGCTTTGGTCTACAACGAGTATGACAACGCCTACTATCTTGGCAACGAAACCAATCCTTGCGTCGTTCTGATCAAAGCAAAGAACACCGACATCACCTCGTGCGAGATCAACAACAGCACCAAACTCATTGCCAACAATGCGTTTGCCTACTGCCGAAATCTCACCGAAATCACCGTCCCCGACAGCGTACTGACGATTGGTAGCTACGCCTTCTTTCAGTGTACCTCGCTCAGCACGGTTACGGTTGGCAACAGCCTGAAGCAGATCGAAAACCATGCGTTCTACCAGTGCTCGGCGCTCAAGAGCATCACGCTTCCCGAAACGCTCATCAGCATCGGACAGTACGCCTTCCACGGTTGCTCGGCGCTTGAAAGCATCAATCTTCCCTCGGGTCTGACCAATTTGGGTACTTACGCTTTCTACGATTGCAACTCGCTCACTTCAATCGTCATTCCCGACAGCCTGACCTGTATCAACAGCTACACCTTCTACTGCTGCACCTCGCTGTCCGATGTGGTTCTGGGTAACGGCATCACCGCCATCTACGGTTCTGCCTTCTATGGCTGCACCTCGCTTACCTCGATCGTTATCCCCGCAAACGTGCGTCAGATCTCCTCTTACGCTTTCTACGGCTGTTCGTCCCTGACCTCTGCCACATTTGCCCAAACAAGCGGTTGGTATTACGAAAAATGGTATCAGAACTGGTGGGGCAGCGGATATTACCAGCAGTATTCGATCAGCAAGCTCGGCAACGCCTCCACCGCCGCAGGCAACCTCACCTCGACCTACGCAAGCCAAACCTGGTATCGCTGATTCTCTTCCCCATCCTGTCTCGAAAGGATAACCAAAACAAAAAACGGCTTACGGGAAATCCCGTAAGCCGTTTTGATTTGATTCGGTTTATTTTACCGTTTTATAATCGGTTACAAGCTGAATATTGTCTACGTAAACAGGCTTGCCCACCATTTCGGAGGAGTTTGCGCTCATATAGAAGTAAATGCCCGAAATCGCAGAATTCGAATTGAGTTTGCTTGAGCCGCAGTACATATCCGAGATCGGAAAGGCGAAATAGCCCTTGTAGCCCGCAACCGAGCAGCTGTCGCCCGCGCCTATTTCGGTGATAGGTTTACTCGGTATTACGAAACGGAGCGCAGAGAGATAACGCAAGAGCCAACGGCAAAGGAAATCTGCTTTGTTTGTATCCGTGAGGATGGCACGTATATCACGCCCCGAACAATGCAACACACATCACGCATTATACATCTTGACTTGAACATAAGGGATTTTGATTATCATAGCCTACGGCACACCCACGCCACAGTTTTGCTTGAAAAGGGCGCACCGCTCAAATACATTCAGCAAAGGCTCGGACACAAAAAGATAGACATAACGATAAACGTGTATCAGCACTTGACCGATGACCTGCGGCAAATGGGAACGGACATTCTCAACGGCATTTTTACCTCATAACCGCTCTCTCAAAGTATGCCTTTTTATCCCTAACTACTCGGCAATTTTTATACAATCCCTCTCGGAGTAGTATAAACGGCTTATGAGCGCTTGAATGGTGCTTGTAAGCCGTACTATTTAGGGTAAACTACTTGCAAAAAGCAGAAAACTGTGATATAATATATATGCCACATAATTCAATCAACAAATTTTACGGGATAACTCTCTAATTTTTTAGAGGGTTTTGTAACTATACCTTTTTTCATACGTCGATAATGGATTTGGCAAAAATGCGATTTCCGCTCGACGTGTGAAGGAGAGTATCCTGATTTGTTGAGAATTGTGTGGCAACAATGGAAACGCATTTTTCGGGTGCGTTCTCATTGGAGCGCACCTTTTTTATTTTCAGCGAAAGGAGGGAAAGACAATGACTTTATACAATGAAGTTAAAATGCTTGATGAAAAAATCAATGCCATTGATATGCCTTTTGATAAGGGTCTACCGCTTCTTCAAAATCTGTTATGGGAAATCGCAGACCGTCACAATACAACAGGTCCAGAAGAATTAAGAATGTATTTTGATATGAAATCAGCAGAATTAAAAAATAGCAAGGAGTGACAAAATGAAAAAAATAATTGCATTGTTTGAACTGCCCCAAATTTCACAGGATGTGTTTTTTCTTTCCTACCCGTTGACACCGTACCGCCGAGATGCTATACTGTAACCACAAGCCACCGTTTTACCACAGGAGGAGAAAATATGATGAAAACGCTTCTGAAAATAGCTCTCTGTCTGATTATGATCAGTTTCGCCGTAATGGCAATCACATCCTGCGACAGCACGAAAGAAAGCAAAGGACTTGAATTTCACCTCAGCGATAACGACACCTACGAGGTGATCGGCATCGGTGAGTGCAAGGATCTTGATATTATCATTCCAAAAAAGTACAAAGGCAAACCGGTAATCATGATCGATGACTCTGCTTTTAGCGGATGCGACGAGATCACAAGCGTGACCATCCCCGACGGCGTTGCGTTTATTGGCGAATTTGCATTTTCGAACTGTGAAGAATTGACTGAAATCAACCTTCCTGCCAGCATCCTGACCATCGGAAACAACGCATTTCAAGGTTGTGAAGATCTTGCCAAAGTCAACATTGCCGATCTTGCAGCTTGGTGCGATATCACTTTCTATAACATTTTTTCCAATCCCTTGTATTTTGCCCAAAAACTATCTGTAAAAGGAGAAAGCGTCACCGATCTTGTCATTCCCAACGGTGTCACAAGCATTGCAAACTACGCCTTTGCCGGCTGTAATCGCCTGACAAGCGTGACAATTCCCGACGGTGTGACAAAAATCGGTAACAGCGCCTTTTTGCTCTGCAGTCGATTGGAGCACGTCACACTCGGAAACGACCTGACCGATGTGGGGATCGGTGCTTTTGCTTCCTGTGACGATCTTGCCTATACCGAATATGAAAACGGAAACTATCTCGGCAACGAAAACAATCCCTACCAAGTATTGATCAGTATCCCAAGCACCGATATTTCGTCTTTCGTTATCCATCCCAACACCAAAGCCATTGGCGGCGGCTCTTTTTCCTACTGCAGCAAACTGACCGCCATCACTCTCCCCGAGGGTCTTGTGTTTGTTGGAAGAAACGCGTTTTCCAATTGCCGCGCACTCACACAGATCACAATTCCCGATAGCGTAACCACGATCGGATACAACGCCTTTGGTGATTGCTACGAACTAGCAAACGTCACGTTTGGCAAGAACTTAAAGACCATTGACACCGGCGCATTTGCATTCTGCGGCAATCTCAAAACCGTAACCTTCCCCGATGGTCTTGAATCAATCGGCTATCAAGCATTTTGTTGGACCAACCTTAAAAGTGTCACAATCCCCCAAAGCGTAACAACGATTGCTAAGAGTGCTTTTGGCGGTAGTCCCACAATCTACTGCCAAGCATCGCGCCAACCCGAGGGCTGGGATAACGAATGGGCAGAGTCGGGTTGCACTGTCATTTGGAACGCCAAAGAGAACTGACACGCCATTCGGGTCATTCGTGAATGACCCCTACAAAATCAAATCGAATAAAAAGTTGGACACATCATTTGGGACTCTTCCCTTTTGATGTGTCCAATATTTTTGCGGTAGAAAGTATGAAACAAGAGCAAAAGCATAACCGCTCGTTCTGAGCCACTCTCACTCCACAACTGTTACGTTTCCGTTTTCGTCGATGATTTCAATCAGGATTTCATCAGCGTATTTTTTATCGTAATAATACTTACTGTCTCTCAGTAAGGTAATCAACTTTTCAATGACATCGTCATATTTCTTTTGACGCAAAACCTCTAATCCAACGATTTGAATATGGATTGGATCACAGCCCACCATATCGGTCATGCAATCCCAAAAAGCATCCCAATTGCATCCGTAATAATCGGGAAAATCAAGCTCCTTTTGGATTACCTCATGCATTTGACGGTAGTATTTAACGTTAGTAAAATCAAGTCGATAGATTTCTTTATATTCGTACATATACTCTCCTTATCTTGTTATCTCGTAGTATGTTTGATAGTGATCATAGGTAACAAAGAGAAGACCGTCACTCGAAAACAAAATACGATCATGTCCCCTATACCCTCCATAATAGTTTATATCTGCTTCATACCATGTTCTATCCGACGCAGATGGCAATTTTCCATCATTGTTTTTGTAAATCTTTCCACCCATCATTTTTCCCGGAGCGACCTCGCCAAGATTCCCTTTTTTTGAAGACCACCCCAAGTGTTTTGCCTCATTCTGAGAAATATAATACTCCGGCAACCGATTCTCGTACATCAAGCAATAATCCGCTCCGTTGATTCCCTCAAGCGTTGCCGTGCCAACTGCTTTGGTTCGCATCGGCACGATACGGCATTTTCCGTTGATATGTAACGGAATATATACACTCTCGTCCACATCATACGGAAAAATCGTTCCGTGTTTCGCGGCACATTCTTTGCAGGTTGTCAAACTCAAATTCGACATCCAGTTTTTCCAATTCTTGCTGTTCCCTTCAAGGTTTTTGTCAGGCGATATTTGCATATTCTCACTCCTTATTATACTGTTTTTTTCACCAATGTCAACTCATCTCATTCGGTACACCTATTATCACATTCTCAAAACACAAATAGTACTACCTTTTAAGCGGACTATGTAACAGCAAGTATAAAACAAATAGGGGCGATTCACGAAGTACCCACCCCATATAATCAAACAAAAAAACGGACACATCATTTTAGGGTTTTCCTATATGATGTGTCCGATATTTTCATGTCAAAAAAGATATTTTACAATGAAAAAGCTGAAAAAGACGGTTCAATAAACAGTCTTTGAAAAAGACCGCAATATGTGTTTCATTTGCTTTTTGGATAAATTATTTAATCTCAATTTCGTATTCTGCGTTTTTGATTTCTTTTACGTCGTAAGCTATCTTTTCCTGCTTGTAGGACATCTTTTCTTGTTCATAAGCCATCTTTTCCTGAGTTTGGCTCATTTTTTCCATAGCTTCTTTCTGCTGCTGTATACGCTGGTTAAGAGCGGCAAACTGTTCTTGCTGCATTTGAATTGCTTTTTCCATCGCACGCTTGTTTTCTTGATCTAACAGATATGCTTCGTAGAGATTAATTGCTTCTTTAAGAGTATCTGCACGACAATTTTCAACGGCTTCATACATAAAAGCAACTGCGTGGAGATCTCTATATTTCGACGGTATAAAACTTACTTGAGCGTCAAATGCATCGGCATATTCGGAAAGAAAAGCATCAATTTGATTGATTGTTTCTTTCAATCGGGGAACTTCGGTATGGAGGGCGTATGTCATTTTCTCCAAATCAGATTCGATTTCTTTTTTCTGCTTCAAATAAGAACGCACAGTAAAAAAAATACATACACCGGTTATTACTAAACCAAAAGAACCGTAAACGTAAAGAGAGAGAGACCCCAGAACGATAGAAATTATAATACCTGTCATACAATTTGGTTTTTTATCGCGTAGCTTCTCCAATTCTGAAGTTATTTCATTAATTCTGCTTGCACATTTGCTTCTTTTTTTTAATTCGTCAGATCGACAATTCAACGCAACAAACGCGTCTCGCATATTCATCAATAATTCCTGTCTTGTGTTCATATTCTACCTCCTAAAAATAAGAAAAACGAAAATACCCCAACCGAGGCTGATGCCTAAAACGAAAACCTCGGTCAGAAGTTAACTCTTTTGAGTTATTTTTATCATAGCAGATTTTCAAAACAATGTCAACCCTAAAGGGGTAATTTTATTCCCTGTAATCGGTTAAAATATCATTAACCCATTGGAGTTAGGAGAGGTACTATGAGGGTTAATGAAGCCGTCAAAATGCGCATTTTGGAGTTATGCCAACAAAACAACATAACCTTGAATAAGCTATCCACAATCTGCGGTATCACGCAATCAACCTTGAACAACATCGTCAGCGGACGCAATGCCACCACTACTGTATCCACGATTCAAAAGATCTGCGACGGTTTGAATATTACGATTGTTGACTTTTTTTCCTCGCCGATTTTTGATCATTTAGAACAGGAAATCAAATAACAGTCTTTTCCCAATCTTCCGCACATCATCATGAATGACCCCTACTACGATGTTTCAACTAAAACTTTACATTTGTCTATACCGCGAGATCCGACGCCAACCTGTAAGCAAGCGACTTGCTTGCAAGTCGAAGCGCCCTGCGCTACGCTTGGGTTTCGACTGCGTCCGCCCGTGTCATCCTGAGCATTGGAGCTGAAGCTCCCGTCGAACTGCGTAGCAGTGCCGAGCGTAAGCGATGGCAGGATCTCGGGCGGACTTCGCTCAAGATGACACGCGGCACGAAACTGTGTCAAGTTTTAGTTGAAACACGGTACTACAAAAGCAAAAAACAGACACATCATTTCGGAAAAAACCGTCATGATGTGTCTGTTTTTTACGTCTTATTTTCTTTCAACCCTACCGCTATTGCAACGGACGGGATCATGGTTCAAAAATCATTTCACCGTTTTATAGTCAGCAACAAGCTGAATGTTGTCAACATAAACAGGCTTGTTTGCCATATCGGAAGAGAGCGCACTCATATAGAAGTAAATGCCCGAAATGGCGGAGTTTGCATTGAGTTTGGTTGTGCCGCAGTACATATCGTCAATCGGGAAGGCAAAATAACCCTTGTAACCCGCAACCGAGCAGTTGTCGCCTGCACCAAAGCAGCCGTCAGCTCCCATTGTCTTTTCCACCCATGTATCACTGCCGTCAGCCTTGTAGAAGAACTTACAGCCTTCTCCCTTGTCGTCGGCTCTGAAAGGACTTTCGGTTTTGCCGTCGGTCAAAAGACCAAAGCAAGCTTTTCTGAAATCAAGGTTGTTGGTGTCAAGATCCATCCAAACAACAAGATATTTGTTGTTGCCAAGAAGACCGGCCTTGGGAAGATGCCACTTCACTTCCATGTTGTTGTCCTGCACAGGGTTTTCATACCACTGGGTACGGCAAGCAGCAAGTGCGCTTGAGCCGTTAACGCCCTTACCGGTAGCAACGGTAGCGGAAACGGTTTCGATATTCTTCAAGCTGCCGTCGAGATGTCCGAGGACAAAATCATCCTTTTTCATGCTTTCAAAATCGGTAAGCATACCCGAAAGTGCCTCTGTCGGCTTTTCCGTCTGCTTGTTCAAGTAGCTGATGTAGGTTTCAAAATTCACAGGATCGCTTTCCTTGATCACAAACACACGCGCGCCCATCATGTCTTCTTGATGATAGGTCAATTTGCTGAGATTGGAGCTAAAGCAAAGCTTGATACCGCCGTAGTTGACCATGTAGTCGTTAATGTGGTCATGACCGAAGACACAGGCTTTGATATCGCCGCGGTAGCGCATAGCTTCATAGAAGCCGGCGTTATGGCAACCTGCCGAAACGTATTCGTTCTTCTGACCTGTCCATTCAAGCTTCGAGCGGTTTTCCCAAGCGGTATAGGTTTCCTGAAGCGGAATGTGCATTGCCATCAGACCGGGCACAAGACCGCCGTTTTCTTTTTCAAGCATACGGGATACCTTGAGATACCATTCGATCTGGTCATAGTGAACGAAGCTATACTGTACGTTGCCTTGGTTAATACCGGAATAGGAAGATTTGCTATCGCCGAACAGCGCTGTCTTCTCATCATTTGTGAGATAGTTGCCGGAATCCACGCCCCAAATAGCAAACTTGAGTTCATCATCCTTGCCATAAAGCGGAATCACGTAGTTGCCAACGCCGGTGAGCGCCTTATCCCCTTCTTTGGAAAGACAGTGCGGATAGGATTCGTAGATCTTTTGTTGTTCTTCAAGTGTGAGTCTCTCTTTGGGCGAGCCTCGCAGCTCAGAGTCATGGTTGCCGAACACGTGCATCCAATAGATGTTGTTTTCTTCAAAATAGTCCACAACACCGCCGAGCGTGGTTTTGAACTCGGTAAAATTGAGAATGTTGGCATCGGTCACAACATCACCAAGCAAGATGATAAGGTCGGGTTTTTCTCTTTCAACAATCTTCTTAACGTTAGCAAGAACGCCTTCTGTTTGTCTTCTTGCCAAGTGAAGATCGGCAAGGCAGAGCACGCGGAATTCTCCGTCGTCGCCAAAGGACAGCTTGGTCTTGTTCGCCAAGATCTCATCCAGCTCGCTTGTCGTGACAACAGGTGTTTCTGTGGTTGTCGCAGCCGTGGTTATCACAGCCGTGGTTATCACAGCCGTTGTGGTTGCAGCTGTTGTTTCTGTTGCAGCAGTTGTTGTGGGTGCTGTGCTGTCGGTTGATGCCTTGGTTGTGGTCTTGGCGCCGCCACCACCACAGCTTGCAAAAACAAGAGCAAGCGCAACAAGAAGAAGACACACAGAGAGTAACTTTTTCATATCCAAACCTCCAAAGCGTGATTTGTAAAATTTTTCGTACAATTAAGCAAAGACCGAAACAAATCACATTGTTGCTTTATTGTAGCACACTTTCCAAACAAATTCAAGTGTTTTTCAAAAAATAAAAACAAAAACCGCTCTTTGAACGGAGCGGCTTTGTTTATTATACCATTATTTTTTCATAGATTCAATGATAGGCGCAAGAGCTTTGGCATAGATCTCGCCCATCATCATATAACCTTCTTTATTCGGGTGAAGCTGGTCGGTAAAATAATTGCCCATATCGCTTGTCGCGGTGTACATATCAAAAAACGTGGTGGGATAACCAGCCTCGTTCAGCGTAGGAACAAGCGCCTTTTGAAGCAGTCTTACCGTTGCACTTGCCCAACCACCGGTACCGAAATATTTCGGACAGTTGGCAATCACAAACTGAAGGTTTTTATTCTTGGTCCAAAGCGAGTTCACAATGTCAAGGCAGTCTGCGTTAAACTTCTCTGAGTCATCAGAAGTCCACGAGCCATCATAGAACGAGTCGTTTGTACCAAGCATAATGATAAACAGATCGGTCTCGGGCGCAATCTTCAGCGCGGTTTGATATACGTCTCTTTCGGTGTAAGCAGCGAGATCGTCACGCATGGTGGAACCGCTGCTGCCGAGATTGGTCACCAACGCATCCTTCCAAAGGTATCTCGCAAGATGCGCAGGATAGGTCAAAACGGTGGGCGAAATGTTGTTGCCTTGTGTAATGCTGTCGCCAATACAACCAATGCGAACGAGATGGTAATTTCCCTTATAAGAAAAATCCGAGGCGAAGGCATAGTCTGTCTTATGTTCTGCAAGAAGTCCTGCAAAGAAGGTTTCCAGATAATCCAGCGCGTGCCAGGTCGTGCCGTATTCGCCGCCGCAGATCACAAGCTTTGTGCCTTCCACATCAATCACGTAATCGTCGGAAGAAAGGTTATTCAGCATCAGCGGCTTTACAGCATCGGTGCGATTGGTGTTTCCGATCAAAATCTCATTGGCAGTGGCTACGCTTTTGGTATCCCCCACGGCTTTCAGTCTAACGCCTGTGAGAGAAAAGATCATGTCCGAAAGACGCTCTGCCGTTTCGCGGTTAAAATCGCAAACGGGAAAATACGGCTTCATATTGGGAATTTTGGTGTAGCTCGAGAATTCAGTGCCGGCATAAACGATTATGTATTCCGAAATGGGAGTTTCCCCGATTTTGAGGGAAGAAAACACCTTTGCTTCGGTGGTCTCTGCCGTTGTTTCCGCCGCAGTGGTTGTCACGGCTGTGGTGGTTGCGGTTGTTGTCTGTGTGGCAGGCTGCGTAAGTGCTGCCGTTGTTTCGGTTGTGTTTGCGGTCGATGCCGGCTCACTTCCACAGGCAACTGCGGTCAGCGCAAGCGCGAATACCAAAGCGAGCATCACAAGCAGTTTGATGTTTTTCATCATTTCAATTCCTCCAATCAGCATCAGTCGGTATACGTATAAACTTCACCGCATTCAATATAGCGTACATCAAGCGCGGGGAGCATTTCTTTGAGCAGGTCGGCAACGTACACCATACCGTCACGCTCCGAGCCGATGTGACCCATGATGATCAGCGCCTTTTTGTGGCCAAGCTGTGCCGCGTCACGCGCGTATTCGCCGAGCGACCACTCACAAGCCTCTCCTGTAAGAAGGATCTCGCACTTGTCGCCTTTCAGCTCCTCAAATACCTTGCCCGGCGTACCAAACATACCCGAGACCACCGAACAAGGGGTGTTTGCCGCACCGCAGATGCGCAAATGACGGATGCCGCAATTCTTCTCAATTTGTTTTGCCAATTCCACAGGTGTCATCGGCGTATCCAGATGCACACGCACAAGGTCAAACACATCGGTGTACTCAATCTCGCCTTTGAGGCCAAACGCCCTTAACTGCCCTGCCGCGATCTGATCGGGCGAGGTTGCGTGCGGATGGTCGTGGTAGCGGTAAATCGTGAGTCCCGATTCTTCGATCAGACGGCGCTTTTCGTTCTCAATCTTTTCGTCGGAGTGGCGGTCGTAGTGGTTGTAGTAGGTGGGCTCGTGAACGATCAAAAGCTCAGCGCCCCAAGCGGCAGCTTCCCGCACCACGTCAGGCGTTGCAAACATCGAAACGGCAACCTTGCTCGTTTCGCGCTCCGGATCTCCTGCCTTCAAGGTATCGCAGGAATTTGAATAATCCCCCTCAGGTGCTGTTGCAAAAAGGGTTTGCATAATTTCATGTGCTTTCATATGTATCAATCCTTTCGGTTTGTTAAAAACAGTATAGCATAGATGGAAGGATTTGTAAAGAGCGTAGTGTCAAAATCAACAATCCTGCGTAGGAAATGACAAATTGCCAAAAAGCAACAAAAACGAGCCGTTTTTACGGCTCGTTCATGATTGTTTACTATGTATCAATACTGCTTAGCACCGCAGCCCGTGCACTTGCCGTCTTCGTCAAGAGCATTGCCGCAGAACCTACAGAATCTCGCCTTAGGATTCTTGGTGGGTTCTGCAGGTGTTACGGGTGTTGCGGGTGTTACAGGTGTTGCAGGTGTTGCAGGTGTTGCGGGGGTTGCAGGTGTTGCAGGTGTTGCAGGGGCGTGCTTTTTATGTCCGTCAAGCTTTTTGTTGATCTCGATGGTATTCTTCACAAGAAGAACGAACATCATAATACCCTCATACAAAAGTCTGATCAAAACAGGCATAACAATCAGCCCCAAAAGACCGTAGTAACCGAGCCATTCGTCATATTCCACCCAAAAGAGCATGAAAAAGCCCATAACAACAGAGGTAACGGTTGAGAAAATGTAAAAGAATCTGAGAATTTTTTCAATCCATAAGCTCTTGAAATTAAAAAGATTGTGAAGAAACACCGCAAACGGATGTCTTAATGCAGCGCGCTTGGACTCCGGAACCAAAAGAACAAGTGCTGCAATGGTGCCCATAAGACCGAAAAGCAAAGAAAGAATGTAAATAGTGGAAAGTGGCATATTAAATCCTCCTAACTAAATAATAGTCAAAAATAAATATTTGACAGGGTTGTTATCGCATTGTACCGTTACGAACGTTCAGCTTTTATTTTCTCTTCTTAAATATGGCAACACCAAGCAAAGAAACCACAACCACACCGCAACATACAATGAGCAGTACCTCCGTATTGTCAAACAGCCAATCACGAATGCTATCGGGCTTAGCGGTGTTTTCCTTTTCAATTTCCTTGATTTCATATTCACCGCAGGTCTTGCAATCGCGGCGCTTCATCTCTGTGTCGTCAGAAGAACCGGATGTAAACCATTCTCCGAAATTGTGGTCTGTCTTGGGAATGTCTTCTGTCTCGGTATGACCGCAAACCGAACAGGTCTTTTTTCTCTTGCCGACCTCGGTGCAAGTGGCTTTTTTGGTCACAACACCTTCATCATACGAGTGCGTTTGGCACTCCTCTCTTTCAGGTGTGTGGAATTCTTTATAGTTATCGCCGCACACCGAACAGGTATAGAGTGTATAACCGTCATGTTCGGTTGCCGAATAACTGTGAGGAGCTACCGTGCGTTCTCTCGAACAAACATTACAAGTTGCATCGCAAGCATTGTCATAGCTGTGTGCTGCTTTTTCAACCTCAGCGCCGCACTTGGTACACGCTTTCCAATGGTGCGTGCCGTTGGACTCTAATGTAGCCCCGTAGGTGTGTGTAACCGTGCGTTCTCTTCCGCAACCATTGCAGTACGCATCACAGTCATTGTCGTAGCTGTGTGTTGCTTTTTGAATCTGATCACCGCACTCGGTGCATTCTTTCCAGTGGTGCGTACCGTCCGATTTCAACGTTGCGCCGTAGGTATGTGTAACCGTGCGTTTTCTTCCGCAACCGTTGCAGTACGCATCACAGTCATTGTCGTAGCTGTGTGTTGCTTTTTGAATCTGATCACCGCACTCGGTGCATTCTTTCCAGTGGTGCGTACCGTCCGATTTCAACGTTGCGCCATAGCTATGCGTAACCGTGCGTTCTCTCGAACAAACGTTACACTTTGTATCGCAGTCATTGTCGTAGATGTGTGCTTCTTTTTCAGTCTCATCACCGCACTTGGTGCACTCTTTCCAATGGTGCGTGCCGTTAGACACGAATGTAGTTCCGTAGGTATGCGAACATTCGGTCGCATCCTCCAGCACCCATATCTGATTGGCGGCTTTGGTAGTTGTCGTAACGTATAAGCGGTTTTCAGCGGTTCTTGTAACAGACAGTTTCGGATTATCAGCAGGATGAATCAAATATCCACCATTGCACTCCTCGAAAATCCATCTTTGCGACTTGTCACCAGCTATCTTGTTATACAGAGCAACTTCGTCACCGTGATCGGTAGGAGCGCTAGAATCGGGTTGCTTGTAACAATTGCTTTCCCACCATGCATGAACAATATAGCCATTTTGGGTAGCGGTGGGAGTAATAATATAATAATCTCCCTCTTCTTCCACCATAAAAGTAAACCTCTCGTCCGCACTTCCATCAGAACAACCAAGAACATTTGTCACTTGCTTTTTGTCGCTCTTCATATACATACGGTAACCGTTGTTGTTGAAGTAGTAAATTCCCTCTGCAATATTGGCAGGTTGGATTTGAAGATCACCCTCATATCCTTGATAAAAATAAGATACCGGGCCACCATCCGCCGTAGAGTTATTGTTTATCGTGGTAGACGAATAGTTCCATTTTCCTCTAACTTCCAAATGCAAGTGTTTGCCATATGAGTATCCCGAAGATCCCATCGTTGCCAATGGCTGACCACCGATTACCATATCATTTTTACGAACGACGATCGTGTCTTTCAACAAATGACCATATATAACGTCATAGGTGGTATTATCGGATCGCGTGCATCTGACAACAACTGCGTTTCCCCACGTATTGTTGTGTTCACATCCACCGTTCACTCCTTCACTGCTATGCCAACAGTTGTTAAACACCTCTATAACTTTTCCTTCGACCGATGAATATATCGTATCATCTTGTTTAGCAACAATATCTATTCCAAGATGGGAACTAGAGTATTTCTGTCCCGGGGTAATTGTGCCGTTTTTTACAGGCCATAGAAAACTATATGTAGCCGCCGCCTCGCTTTCAATGGCAAACATCGGTATGATTGAAATAACCATAATCAGCGCCATGACAATCAAAGATATTCGTTTTTTCATTTTCTTCTCCCCTTAAAAAGTTTCATTTTAATTGGATTTCTTAGGCTTAACTTCATCGCTAAGATATATAGATTTGACTCCGGTCTTTAGGTTAATTTCCAAACTCAACGATATAGTATCATCACTGTTATCGCTTGAGAATGCATGCGCCTCTACCCACCCTTCAGGCAATTTGATGTCAATATCTATATCTGCGTCTAGGTCGCTCGGTGAATAATCAAGTACACTATTTGTCACAGTTTCCGTTCCGGATTTTTCAATGTGCAGCTCTTCAAAAAGGGTAGTTACGATATCAAGGTCAGCGGATATATCGTAACACAGTTTTATTTCTTTGTCAGTAACACTCAATATTTCAACATAACCGGAAATTTCTTGATATTCACTTAATGTACTTACATCGTATTTGCCAACCAAGTTATCGTTATATGTATAAGTAGGTCTTGTCCACGGTTCTGCATCGAGTAACGACCATAAATCAGTTGTCCTGTTATACTGAAAAACAGCTTCACATGTAGAGATGAAATATCCGTACTTGCCTTCCGATTTCGACACAATCGTTACGTAATCAAGATGTGATTCCGAATCGTATTTGTTGTGAGTAACGTAAGTAGTTTCGTTAGAATAAGCATATTGGCATTCACTTACTGATCTGATTGCAACACCATCGGGCACACCTTTACTTTCATTACCGCAAGCAGTGAAACAGATTATCAAAGCAAAAATAAGTACGATGATTAAAATAATACTTGTTTTTTTCATATTTGTATGATTCATTTAGTGTTCCTCCCATTATGTTTTAGATTGCTCGTTGTTAGTCATTTTTTAATAGTACCACCTGTTCATTTCATCCACTACTTTTCATCCATTTTCTTCTCTCTCCTTATTGTAAAATTTACCCTATTATAACACCGTATGGTGTTATTGTCAACACCATACGGTGTTTTTTTGTATAATAGAGTTACATACTATAAGACGGAGGGATGTTATGTTTGTTTACAGAAGAGTCCGTGATTCACGAGAAGATCACGACAAAACGCAAAAAGAAATGGCAGAAGTTTTAAATGTTCAGCTCACCGTTTATCAGCGCTATGAGCGCGGCGAGCGCGAACTGCCGCTTTGGGCGGCCATTAAGCTTGCTGATTATTACCACGTCACACTTGATTATTTGGTTGGAAGAACTTAACAGCAGAAAGAGCGCGAAAAACTCTCTTTCTGCTGTTTTGTTTTTAAAATATCGGTTTGCGAAACGATAGTTGTTCGACGAAATAAATGCACGGATGTAGGGGCGACCCTATGTGGTCGCCCGTCATAAACGATTTTAGCAAAACAAAATTTGATTGAAAAAAATCAAATACCATAACGTGTGTTCTATCATTGCGGGCGACCACACAGGGTCGCCCCTACTATGATGTAACGTCTAAAACTTGATATAAACCTCTCTCCGCCTCGCCAAGGCGAGCCACCTCTCCCAAAGGGCGAGGCTTAGCTTTGAAATACTCTCCCTACGGGAGAGTTACCGTGAAGCGCGTGAGAGGGCAAAATAAAGTTTTAGTTGTTACGGCGCACTACGGCAGATATGCCTGTTTTTGCGATCAAATTTGGTAAAGCGATAATCGATCACCCACACCCGGTAGGGGGCGACGCTTGCCCTTACAGGGCGGCGACCCAAAAATCACAATAAAATCACGAAACATTTCTTGACTACCACCCCGAAATATAGTACAATAGGGCAACGACTTTGGACTCAGGAGTTTATTATGAAAAAAACCTTACATATCATCCCGCATTCCCATTGGGACAGAGAATGGTATCTTCCCTTTGAAAAACACCGTACCCGCCTGATTGATCTGCTCGACAACCTCATCGAGGTTATGGAGGCGAATGACGACTATACATACTTTCACTTAGACGGACAGTTTGCCGTCATTGAGGACTATCTGGAAGTGCGCCCCTCGATGAAGGATCGCCTCTTTGCCCTCATCCGCGCAGGCAGAATCAAGGTTGGCCCTTGGTACGTTCTGCAGGACGAATACTTAACCTGCGGCGAATCCAACGTGCGTAATATGCTGTACGGCATTCGCCTTTGCAAGGAGATCGGCGCAGAGCCGGTGAAGTGCGGCTACTTCCCCGATGCTTTCGGCAACATTTCGCAAGCACCGCAGATCGTGCGCGGCTTCGGCATCGACAACGCCGTCTTCGGTCGCGGTGTCAACGATGTGGGCGCCGATAACGAAATCCTCAAGCAAAACGGTATGTCGAACAGCGAAATGATCTGGCGCGGCCCCGACGGAAGCGAAGTGCTCGGCGTGATGTTCTGCAACTGGTATCACAACGCCATGCAGCTCCCCTCCGACCCCAAGCTGCTCAGAAAGCGCCTTGACCGCATCATCAAAAACACCTATCGCTTTGCCACCACCGATCATCTGCTCGGCATGAACGGCTGCGACCATCAGCCCTTGCAAAAGGATCTTCATGAAGTCATCAAGCTTGCCAACAAGGTGCAAAGAAAAGCCTTCGTCAAGCAGTCGAACATCGAAGACTACGTAGACGAAATCCGCAAGAGCGCCAAAGACCTTAAGGTTTTTGAAGGCGAGATCAACTCGCAGTACACCTCCGGCTGGGGCAACCTCATCTGCACCGCCTCAGCGCACGTGGATATCAAGCAAGACAACCACGAAGCAGAACACTTGCTCACCGGCATCGCAGAGCCGCTGTCTGTGCTCTTAAAAGAAAACGGCGGCAAATACAAGAGCGATCTTTTTCTGTACGCATGGCGCACGCTGATGCAAAACCATCCGCACGACTCGATCTGCACCTGCTCTTGCGACGAGGTTTATGACGAAATGAAGGTGCGTTTTATGAAATCGCGTACCTGCACCGAGGAGCTTCGCGACTACGCGCTTGAAAAGCTCACAAGCGCCATCACCACCGAAGGTGTTGACGGTGAAAAGGCAATCGTTGTCTTCTCGCTCTCTCCCAACAAATCCACCGCCATGGCAAAAGCAAACGTAGATTTTGACATGGAAGACAAGGTCAAATCGATTGCCATCTTTGATGAAAAGGGCAACGAAATTGCCGCCAAGATCACCTACCTGCCCAAGACCTTTACTTATACCCTGCCCGAAGACCGCTTCCGTCAGCCCAAACGCGTTGACCGCTTTGCAGTGGAATTCCCCGTAACAAGCGAATCCATCGGCTACGTTACCTACAGCGTCAAGCTGCAAGAGGCAACCAAGTGCGAAACACCCCTTTGTGAAAACAACACGCTTGAAAACGAATTTTTGCGCGTGACCTTCAACGAAAACGGCAGCTTTGACCTTCTCGACAAACGCACGGGTGAAGTATATTCAGGCAACAACCTCTTTGAAGATTCTGCCGACAAGGGCGATCTTTACAACTACGAACAGCCCAAGGGAAACAAGGCAATTATCAGCAATCAGCACAAAGCGAAGATTTCTCTTTACGAAACCACCGCATACTCTGCCACCTACAAGGTATCTCTCACGCTGACAAAAGGCGTCACCCTCGCAAGCTATATCACCTTGACCCGCGGTGTTGCGCGCGTGGACATCAAAACCACGGTGAACAACAAAAAGAAAAATCACCGTCTGCGCGCACTCTTCCCCACCGCATTCACTACCGAATCTGTGTATGCCGAAGGTCAGTTCGATATTGTAAAACGCGACATCAAGCCCTCCTTCACATGGGAAAACCCCTGCAACGCGCAGAGAATGCAGACCTTTGTCACCCTCAAGGATGACTTTTCCGACAGAGCGCTTCTGCTCTCCACCCGCGGCGTTGTGGAATACGAGGTTTTGCGCGACGGCAAGAACACTCTCGCTCTCACTCTGCTCCGCGCCGTTGGTGAAGTGGGCGACTGGGGCGATTTCCCCGCACCCAAGGGTCAGAAGATCGGCGAATATACACTTGAATACAGTCTCATTCCTTACAGGAAGGAAGAAGAAAGCAACGCTTTCTCGCTCGGCTACAGCTTCTCCTATCCGCAGGCAGTTGCCGTGGGTACCGAAAAGCACGAAGGCACCCTGCCTGCAGAAGCCGCCTATGTCAGCTTCAATAATGAATATATCCGCGCGTCTGCTTTCAAGAAGAAGGAAGACGGCAACTCCACCGTTTTGCGTCTGTTTAACACGCACACCGACGCGGTTGATCTCACAATCTCCCTCGGCGAGCACTATACAAGAGCCAACCTGCTCTCGCTCGGCGAAGATACGCTCGAAGAGCTCACCGTGGAGGGCGGCAAGCTTACAATGACAATCCCCAAAAAGAAGATCATCACCCTTGAACTGAAGTGAAAATAAATGAAAAGGAGAGGTACACACCATGTTCTGTCCTAACTGCAAAAAAGAAATTCCCGACAATTCCGCATTTTGTTCTGAATGCGGCGAACCCATCGTAGCACCCATTCCGGAATCCGCACCCACAGCTACCCCTACCGTTCCGGTAAAAAAAATTCAGTACTTTACCAAAGTTGCACCCAAAAACAAGCGCATTCTTGCCGGCGTTGCGCTTGCTTTCGGTATCCTTTGCATCCTGTTCGTCTTCCTGTCTGCCAACAACACCGTAAACGGTTCGTTCTTTGATCTGCCCATCGTTTCGATTTTTGATCTTGACGACGACGAATTCAATCAGTTGGAAAAAGATCTCGACGAAGCCGTAAAGGTTATTGAAGAGGCAGATAACGATGAAATCAAAGAAATTTTAAGTAATATCTTGAAGGTACCTGTCCGTGAAATCAAAGACCCGGAGAGCGAACGAGAAAAAATCCTTGACCTGCTCACCCCTTTTTCGCTCAACAGCACGCTTGTACTGAGTGAAGAATACAGCATGGCACCGTCTGAAGATTCGGATTTGATCAGCACCGTGATCACAGGCATTTGGATCATTGCCGCCTTCTTGATACTCCTCACCGCACTTGGCGTTTTCTTCATGAAAACCTGGATCATGGTTCTTTCCTACATCCTCGGCGTGCTCTTTGTCATCCTCACAGGCGGCTTTGTATACTTTATCTTGACAACAGTTGCCTACATCACCACCGCAGTTCTCTTCTCCAAGATGAAGCGCCATTACGAGGCATACAAAGCAGCTTGCGTCACAAACATTTAAATTATTTTTCGGGTTGTCGAGGGCGCCAACCCCTACTACGCTGTAACAACTAAAACTTTATATAAATAATTTCCGCGAGATCCAAACGGCAAGCCGTTTGCCCTGCGGGTTTCGACTGCGTCCGCCCGTGTCATCCTGAGTGAAGCGAAGCGAAATCGAACTGCGTAGCAGTGCCAAGCGTAAGCGACGGCAGGATCTCGGGCGGACTCCGCTCAAGATGACACGCGGAGTGAAGTGTATGTAAAGTTTTAGTTGAAACAAGGTGCTACCAATCCTCGCAATTTCATCAATCAAGCCACGGTACGGCATAATCCTTTATACCACACCGCAAAAACCACCGAGCATCATTTGATGCTCGGTGGTTTCCCATATACCATTATTCAGAAAGGATCTTGCAAACCTTTTCGAGGTTTTTGCGAATCTCAAGATGCTGCGGGCATTTGTCTTCGCACACGCCGCAATCAAGGCAGTCGGCAAAGGTCTTGCCGCCGCGACGGATATAATCGCGCATCATGTTCTTGGCGTGATCCTTCAGACCGTACACGTTGTAGTAGGTCCAGATTTCAAAGATGCGGGGAATGTTGATCTCCGCAGGGCAAGGCTGGCAGTATTTGCAGCCTGTGCAATAAAGCTCGGAGAACTTCTTGATCTCTTCCATCGCAAGACCGAGCTGTTCCCATTCAGCCGCCGAAAAAGCGGTATCGTCAGACGAAACCTTGACGTTCTTCTGTACCATATCAAGATTCTGCATATCCGAAAGCGCACAGTTCAGATTGGGATTGCCAAGGCAGAACTTGAACGCAAGCTCGTAGGTAGAAATCGAAGGCTTGCCTGTCAGCTTTGCATACAGATCGGTCGGCGCGGCAAGGCGACCGCCGCCAACAGGACCCATCGCAACCGTACCAAGACCTTTTTCGTTTACGTACTTGATCATTTCTTCGTTCGAGCGGTCAAGCAGATTGTACTGGCAAAGAAGTGATTCCATCTTCACACCGCGCGCTTCTGCGGTATCAACAATATATTTGATTGCGGAAGGATGGTCGTGGAAGGAGAAGGAGATGTGGCGAATTAATCCCTCTTCTTTTGCCTTGGCGGCAGCTTCCAAAAGATTTCCACCCAGCACAACATCATCAAAAGAGCCTCGGTTCAGCGCCCAGAAGTGATAAAAATCAATATGGTCTGTGCCAAGACGGGTAAGGCTTCTCTCCAAATGCTCACGGTAGTCCTTTTGACTCATGCCCTTGTCGATCGGGCATTTGGTGGAAATGAGAATTTCATTTCTGAAATCCTTCACCGCATGACCAAGCGCCGCTTCGCTGTTGGAATTGCAATAGTAAGGGGCGGTATCAAAGTAGTTGACGCCGTTTTCGTAGGCGTAGCGGATCATTTCGTCAACCTTGTCCTGATCCACAAAATTCTTTTCATCCTGCTTGTATTCGGGAAAGCGCATACAGCCAAAGCCAAGGGCTGAGATTTTCTCACCGGTTTTACCAAAATCACGATAGTTCATATACAAAACATCCTTTCAAATTGGGATTCTATGGAATCATTATAGCACATTCCAATTAAAAAATCAAGAACCGTTATACGATAAGTTTAAAAATTCAAAACCTCGGAAAACCCGAGGTTTTTGTGTGTTTATTCAATGACAGTTGTACCGTAGTTGCTGAACGTCCAAGTCGTAATGCCTGACGTTTCGGTAACTATTCCCAACTCCATCTTCTGCGAATAGTCGCAGACAAGCTTCACAAGGCTTCCGTCGGCAGAAAGCTCTACCGTTGCTTCTCGCATTTCAATCACGGCAGGCACATCAAATATCTCTGTAATCGTTCCGTTCCCCGAGAGTGAAACTGCTTTCAGCACAATATCCATACTTACCGTGTTGGCAACCTTGTAAGTACCCGATGCGGCATCGTAAACAAAATTATCGTAATCGGAAAGCAATGCGAGAAAAATTTGCTCATATTGAATCTTGTGCGCCTTAGCAACATCGCCTTCGAACAAAAGCGTTACCTTGTCGGAAGCGGATGAATCTTCGTCTTCGGCATACATTTCCGCCAGCACCTTGTCTGCTGTTACCTTAACCGTTTCTTTCACGTTGTTTTCGACCGCCGATTCCCCGTTTTGCGTCACAGTCATCGCACCTTCCAGCGAAAGGGTGTAGTTTTCAAACTTAGCAGCAGAAAGCATCGCTTCCCATGCAGGACGGCTTATGCTTTCCGGCTGAGACGTGGTCACAGGTGCTTTTGTGGTCACGGGTGTTTCTGTTGTTGTATCAAGCACCTCCTTGATCGTTGTCGGTGCGGTGGTTTCGGCAGGGGTTGTTGCATCGGCTTCTTTTGTGGTAACAGCACTTTCATCCCCGCAGGAAACAAGAACAGACAATACAAGAACGGCAATCAAAACCATCAAAATACGTTTCATAAAGAATCCTTTTCACTCGTGTTTTGTGAATTACTTATTCTGCAGAAGAATCAGCTCGGAGAACTGGTAAAGACTTCCGCTGTTGAAGTTTTTGGTCACGGTGAGTTTATAGTGCTGATAGGCAGCGGGATTTTCAATCACAAAAACGTCCGAAACGGTTCTGAGCTCTTTGGGAAGATTGCCCTTAGTCACCACCGAGATTGCCACCCATTCCTCGTCCTCGCTGTTTCTCGCATACAGCGTCCACGCATCGGGATTGCGGTCAAGCGCATCGTTGGCGGTTGAGATAGCATACGCTTCCACGCGCACAGCTTCAGTCATGCTCCAAGTCATGGTCACAGACTTATCCGATGCTGTGGGGCTGACGCACCACTTGGTGGTAATATCGTTATCAAGCGCGAGTTGTACGCGGTTGGATTCTTTCATTCCCTCATCACCGTCAACTGTCGCTTGGTCGATTTTATCGTACAGCGTGTTGTAATTGAGAAGCGGGTCGGGTCTTTCAGGCTCTTTGGGAAGCTCGGGGGCTGTGCCGTAATAAGTAACCTGCGCGCGGATCGTGCGTTCGGTTTCAAGTCTTGTGCCGTCAACCGTCGCTTTGCTCTTGGCAATGATGTATTGGCTGTACGCATCCGTATCGCTGATCACAAGCTCGCGGAAGCCCCAGAAAGATTCCTTGGCAGAATCCTTGAAGTACGCAAAATTGCCTGTCTGTGCAATCGTTTTGTTGCCCCATGCCGCGCCAAGCTCAATGATGGCAGTCTTGTGAGTGTGACCTGAGAAAAGACCCTTGATACGGTCATTTTCCTTCACAAGCTTTCTGAAAGCAGCGCTTTCCTTCGCGGTATCAAAGTGGTGTGCCACAAGGTACACGTCGCAGTCGGGGTAGGTTTCCAGCAAGCCTTTCACATAGTCCATATCAACGCCGGTATAAACGCCGTCGTGATGATAGTCAGGGTCAAGCTCGCCGCCAAAGGTATCAAGACAAATGAAGAGTCTGCCGCCCACAAACATATAGCCTTGGCGGTTGTTGCCTGTCAAAGCAAGCCAATCTTCATTCGAATATTGCTCGTGATTACCGGGAATGATGAAAACCGGAATCTCATCGGGAAGCTGAGAGAGATACTCGTTGATAAAAATCTGACTTGTGGCTCTGTCTTTGCCGTATTTCACGACCGAGCCGCCGCTGATCCAATAGTCAAGCGAAATATCGCCGTTAATAATGAGAAGGTCGATCGGATTTTCGGCGTGCTCCGCAAGAATTGTATCTACCCAATGCTGGATTCTGGTACGAAAGCGGACATTGTACCATTCCTGCAGATTGGTGCAGTGAATATCCGAAGAAATGATCACGCGAAGCTCCCCGTCGTCCGCATCGGTATCCGGCGTGGTTTCGGGGGTTGTCACAGGGGTTGTGATAACCGTTGTGACGGGTGTGGTGGCAACTGTTTTGGCAGGCGTAGTTTCAGCTTCAGTAGCCGCAGGTGTGGTGGTAACCGATTCTTTGCCGCAAGCGGAACACATACCGATCAGAAGCATTAAAATCAAAAGAAAACAAAATTTTTTCATATCCGTTCCCCCAAATTATTTCGTTGGTTTTATTTTAGCACGAACACTTCCATAAAGCAAGAGAGATTTTCAAAAACACTTTTCTCACTCGGCAAAACGGTACTTGGTCTTGATGCGGTCGGTCTTTTCCAAAATCGGCAGAGCGGCAACAAACAAAACAAGAGCCGTTGCCGCCGCATGAATCAGGTCAGGCACAAGCCCCGTAATGTAATAACCAAGCAAAACCTCAAAAGACAAAATCTCGCTTGATGCCATCAAAGCGGCGGCAGGGTTCATAATACCGCCGTAAATCACAAGCGCCGAGAATATGCCGAAGATAGCAAGGAGCCATCTTGACCGACCTTTGCGGAACAAAACACCTGCCAAAAAGCCAATCATGCCCATAGCAAACATCTGAAACGGCGTCCACGGGCCTTGCCCAAAGAGCATATTGGAAAGAAGCATGGTCAAAGCCCCCACCAAAAAGCCGCTTTCACCGCCAAGAGCAACCCCCGCAACAATCACGATTGCAAGCGTGGGCTTAGCGTGCGGAAGCCAAAGGAAAAGTCCTCTGCCTGTAATGCCGAGCGCACAGAATACCGCAATCACCACAAGCTCCCGAGCCGCAGGCTTTCTGCCCTCAAACATCACAAAAAAAGGGAGCATACATTCAAACAAAACCGCAAGGGCGACCAGATTATAGTGGCGGTTTTCAAAGAAAAAACAGCCTGCCCAAAGCGTAAGCGGAACAAGAAGCAATACAGCGAGCGACACCGCCCATGCTTTTTTGTTCAGCTTTCGTTTGGGCGCGGAAGGTGTTTTGGGGTCTGACATATCATCAAACGGCGGCAAATCTTTTTTGTTCTCACTTTCAAAGGATTCTCCGCCACAGCAAGCAATCAGATCCTCCACTGTAAGCGCTTTCGAAATCAAGTGGCGCGCCATGCGGTTGGCAGGCGTGGTATAAAAGCTGTTGCCTGCCAAAAAGTCTCTTGCCGTCCCTTCGGCAACCAAAGCACCGTCAAAAAAGAGACCGCAACGGTCGGCATATTCGGCGCAAAAAGCCAAGTCGTGACTCACAAGCAAGAGAGAAACGCCCTCTTGGGCAAGGGTGTTGAGAATCTCGCCAAAGTCTTTTTTGAATGCCGCATCAAAGCCCTTGGTCGGCTCGTCGAGCAGCAAAATCTTCGGGGCAACCAAAAACAGCTTGGCAAGAGCAGCACGCTGCTGCTCGCCGCCCGAAAGGTCGTATGGATGGCGATCAAGAACAGACGAAAGCGAGCAAAGCGCTACTACTTTTTCCACGCGACGCGCTTTTTCATCCCGCGTCAGCGCTTTGCCAACAAACGCCTCGTACAAATCTTCTTTGACCGAGGATTTCACAAACAAGCTTTGCGGATTCTGCGGCAGTACCGCCACCGAGCGATCGACTGTTACTTTGCCGCGCTGAGGCTTTTTCAAGCCTGCGAGCAGTTTTAAGGCGGTGGATTTCCCCGCCCCATTGCCGCCGAGCATGGCGTAGATTTCTCCCTCATGAAGCGAAAAGGAAAAATCCTTGATTACGTCAGGCGTATTTTTGTCATAGCGAAACCAAAGATGCTCACAGCAAAGAACCGCTTTGCCTTTTTCTTTTGATTTTTCCTCGGCAAGCGGCAAGAGCGACTTTGTTTCGTGATACGCACTCAAAAAAGAAGAGCCTTCGCGCACACTCACAGGGCAAGGCAGTGCAGTTTCCACACTCGCCCACACGCGCATGGCAGTGGGCATTGCCAAAAACATGGGGCTTCGTTCTTGTTTCAATAAAAGTCCCACCTCTTTGGGCGTGCCGTCACAAACAACGGCGCCGTCTGCCATCACCACAGCGCGCGTGGCAAAGGGAAACGCTTCTTCCAAGCGATGCTCCGACAGAATCACGGTAACGCCAAGCTCTCGGTTGATCTTACCGAGAAGAGAAAGAAATTCCGATGCGGCAATCGGGTCAAGCTGAGCCGTCGGCTCGTCAAGCACCAAAATGTCAGGACCCATCGCCATCACAGATGCCAGGTTCAAAAGCTGTTTTTCGCCTCCCGAAAGCGTGCTGACATCACGGTAAAACCAATCGTCAATCCCAAAAAAAGACGCCGTTTCTGCCACACGGCGACGGATGGTAGGAGTATCATAGCCAAGGCTTTCAAGACCGAACGCAAGCTCATGCCACACCTTGTCTGTAACAATCTGATTGTCAGGAGACTGCATCACAAATCCAATGGTTTGCGCCTGTTCTCTTTCGCTTAGTGAAGCAAGCGGCTTGCCTTTGTATAAAATCTCGCCCGAAAGCACACCCTTAGGTGCCAAACAGCTTTTCAGGTGGCGAAGCAAGGTGGATTTCCCACAGCCCGAAATGCCGCAAAGGACGAGAAACTCTCCCCCGTTAACCGAAAAAGAAAGCTTCTTCAGGGCGGGCTTTGTTTCATTCGGGTAGAAAAAAACTCACATCCCGGAATACAAACAGTTCCATGTGATTGTCTCCTTCCAATTCAAAAAGAGGGTGGTGGCGCACAAGGCGAAATACACAATGTAAAAAGGAAGCATCCAAAGATCAAACGAAGGATAGCCTATGCGCGGAAAAAACCGAAAATCAAAAACCGAAAGCAACACGCCCACGACAAGCAGCACAAAACAAAGCAAACACCAAAGCAGAAGCCACACGTCCGATGCTCTCATGTGGTAAAGCGAAAAAGCCGATCTCCCCTTTAATCCGTATCCGCGGCTTTTCATGCTGTCTGCCGTATCGATGGCATTTTCCAGCGACCAGGATACCATTACCGAAAGAATCGCACCAAGCGTTTTGAGACGGGCAAAAAGACTGCCCGCAGCAATATCTCTCCCCATGCTCTTTTGCGCTTCGACCACCTGCTTGAACTGATGGGTAAAGCGAGGCACAAAGCCAAGCGCCATACTCAAAACCAAGGAAAGTGATGGGGTCACGCGACCAAACAGATAGATAAATTTGTCGCTCGTCATCACTCTGCCAAACAGCAAAAACCAAATCAGAACCGTCACCGTCATCACGCCTGCCGAGCATCCGTAAAGCAAACTTTCGAGTGTGATCGGCTTGCCCTCGCCGATATACAAAAGCACCGTAGCCCCCGCGGGATTGAACAAAGGATTCAGAAGTGCGCTCAAAAACAAAATCGGCAACGACAGCTTGAAAAGAAAGGCAATCTCCTTGCCTGTGCTTGTGAAAAGATAGGAAAACAGCGCGGAAAAGAGCGCAATTCCCTGCGCTGCAGGATGCGTCAAGACGAGCGAAAACCCAATCGTCAGCGAAAAAAACACAAAATTCACAAACGGATGGTAACGCATGAACACGTCTTTTTCTTTCATTTCCTCACCTCCCAAAACAAAAAGCGCTTTTTCACGGCAAAATGTAAAAAAGCGCAGCAATTCTGTTGGTCAAAACAAATCTTGACCAACCAAAACGGCTGCACTTTTCATGTCCAAAAATGGCAAAACCCTCGCTTGTTTTGGGAGTATTCCGACTGATGAGACAATCTCAATCACGGTAATGACGGTTGCGACGGATTTTCACCGAACTTCCCTCTCATCCGCGCCAAAAGCGGACCAAAACAGCGCCTTGATTCAATTTTATGTGGAAAACTCCACGCAAGGACAGTGTATCACGTTTTGCTCCTTTTGTCAATCCTTCTTTTTTCTCTGCGCCAAGTGGCAACACTATTGACTTTTTTCACAAAAAAAGGTAAAATAACAGTACAATTGTGAAAAATCCTCCCAAGGAGTACTGTATATGAAAAGATTCTGCTTGTGTTTATCGGTTTTTCTGCTTGTTTTGTTTCTGTTTGCCTCCTGCTCCTGCGGCGGTGAAGAAACACCTCAAAACAGCGAAGAAACCACAGCGCCGATTTCTCCCTCTGTTACAGCAACCACCACCGACCCCAACAACCCAACAACACCCGCATCCACCGCCCCAACCACACGCCCCCGTCCTGTAACCCAACCGACCGAAAGTTCAAACAAACCGTCCAACACAACCACGCCGCAAAGCTCACAAAAGCCGGCTCTGCCCACCTTGCCGAATGATGTTTGCCTGAACGATCTTGAAAAAATGGCAATCAAGGCGTTGGCGTTTGAAAAGCCCGAGGATTTTTCGGGAGATATCTGCATTACCTATGTCTTCAACGACAATGCTGCCAACCTTGACAAAACCGTGCTCGAGGGCATGGAAAACAAAACCGTTTCTGCCGCTCTCCGCGTGAATGGCACACTCTATCCCATCACCGATTATCAAAGATCAGGCGTGTATCTTCGCCTGAACGCCGAAAAAGCAGGCGTATTGCTTGTAAAAGGCGTTGCTTACTCGGTATCTCTTGAGTTTTACGATACGAACAATTCCCTTCTCTGCTATTCGCGCGCAGAACTGCTTGCCACACCCTTCAGCACCAAAAAAACACCCGAGCGCAAGCCGTTGACAGTTACCCTGCCCACAGAGGGTCTTAACAAGGCGTCGGTCAACAAAAACTCACTTTCCACAGACGGGTTTGAAATATGGGCAGGCAGCGTTGTGAATCTCTTTGACGACAACACCCGAACAAAATTCGGCATCACGGCGAAAGAAACCGTCCCCACCTTGTACTTTAACTTAACAAAAGCCGAAACCTTAACGCACTACACGGTTTACACCGCAAATGACACCGCAACCTATCCCGAGCGCAATCCCGCAGGTTGGCGCCTTTATGGCAAGGTGGGCGAAATGTGGATGCTGCTTTCCAAAATAGAAAGCAACGCCACCCATGAGCCCGGCATCAAAGCCACCAATTCGGAAGCCTTTTCTTACGCCATCACCATGCCGCGCGAATGCCAAGAGTACAAGCTCGAATTCATTTTCACAGACCTCTCGATGCAGCTTGGTGAAATCACGCTGTACACCACCGAAGGCTTCTCGGTTTCCACACCCGACACAAGCGCAGGCAGCTTGCTGAACGGTATGCAAGGCGTACAAGTTGCGCTTTCGGGCTTCCGTTTGATCTCCGAGCTGCAAAATCACGTGGGTGTCGTTTACCACTTCACCGCAACAGATTCCCTTGACGATACCGTCCGCCAAGGTCTCCTGTCAGGTGATATGTTCGCCACGATCACTCTTGATAACACAATTTACCAAATCAGCAATCACGTTTGGAACGGAGATTCTCTCTATCTCGACCTGCAATCTGCCGGCGCACCTGTTTTCTCGAACGTCAGCTATTCTGTTTCGCTCAGCATTTACAACGCGTCCGGTGAACGGCTCTATTATACCGCCGCCACCACCATGTCCTCACCTTACCAAACACCGAATCTTCCCGATCGCGTCGGTTTGAATACCACTCTGCCAAACAATCTTACCGAAGTGAAGGTGAACACCAACTCTGTGAAAACCGAAAACATCACCCATTGGGGCGACGGTGACCCCAAACAGCTGTTTGACGGCAATGCTGACACCTCCAAAATCGGCGGTAACGTCAACGAAAGCGGCGAATTCACCCTCACCTTCTCGTTAAGAAGCCAAGCCACCCTCACCTACTACACCTTCTTCACCGGCAACGACACCCAAGACAACCCCGATCGTAACCCCCTCGGCTGGGTGCTGTACGGCAAGGTGAACGGCGAGTACCTGCTCCTTTCGGATATTCGTGAAACAGGCGCCTCCTACAGCGGACTCCAAGGGGTAAATGCAACGCCTTTCTCCTACAAGATCGAAAACCCGCAAAGCTGTTCTGAATACATGATCGTATTCCACACCAACGAAATGTTCCAGCTTAACGAAATGGTGCTGTATAAAGGCGCATAACACAATCCATACACAAAAAGGAATTTCGCATTTTACGGAATTCCTTTTTGTGGTATAAAACAACGTTTTCGGTACGCCACCAAGGGGTGGCTACACCTCATCCGTATTTGCCTATGGCAAATACGGATGAGGTGTCAATATTATCTTATACAACACAAAAAGGAATCTCGCGTTTGGCGAGATTCCTTTTGTGTTTAGCGTGACTTTATTACTCGTCTTTTTCTATGATTCCGTCAGAGCAGTGAATGTCACAATCCCATTCTGTTGTCTCATCTTCTCCGGTAGCTGCCAACCAAGCACTTTTGGTTCCGCCAAAATCAATCTTTTCAAGGTTATCATACGGAAATGCGTATTTTCCGATCGAAACTACGTTTTGAGAAACACTAACGGTCTTTAATAAAGAACAATCAGTCCAAACCCACATTCCAATGCTTGTTACGCTGTTCGGAATGGTAATACTCTCAAGAGACTCACATTCACCAAAAGCGCTATCACCAATCATGGTAATCCCATCGGGCAGATCAACTGATTTCAAAGAAGTGCATCCCAAGAAAGTTTGACTCTCAATTACCGTGACCTTGTTGGGAATGGTGACGGAAGTCAGAGATTTACAATCTCTGAAAACATTTTTTCCAATCGAGGTTACACTTTCGGGAATTGTGATAGAAACAAGATCGGGAAAATAGTAAGCAAATGCGGAATCGGCAATCGCAGTGACCGGCTTTCCGTCAATTGTTTCGGGAATGGTATAAGACGTTTCGGCATATCCCTTTTCCAAATTAATCAGAGTATAGCTCTTTCCATCCTCGCTTAACTCCCAAACAGCGCCGTCAATGAGCTCACGACCGCCTGAACAGGCGTTCAGTACAACAATCGCGCCAATCAACAACACAACAGTAATCGCTATTGCCAAAAATCTTTTCATGTTTTCTTTCTCTCCTTATTTACTATTTTATTGGTATGAAAAAAAATTATATATGATTATTCTTGGTTTGTCAAGCGTTTTGCACCAATTTTGTGGTAAACTAAAGTACAAAACTTGGTAGGAGGGCGAGTATGAACCGTATTAAAAGCTTGCGCGAAGACAGAGACCTGCGCCAAAGCGACCTTGCGCGTGAAACAGGCATTGACCAGCGAACCATATCCAATTACGAAACCGGAAAAAACGCGCCCGATATGTACGCCCTGATCCGCCTTGCCGACTTTTTTGAAGTTTCGATCGATTATCTTGTGGGCAGAACCTCTTCCTATGACCACAGTGAAGAAAGAAAAAAACAAATCGAAAAAATCCAAGAATCGTTAGAAGAATTAAAAAAGCTTTCCTGAATAACCAAGCCACGTCATGCGACGTGGCTTGGTTTGTTATTTGTTTGAGATGATTCAGCCTCGCCATTCGGGAGAGGTGGCATTTACCGTAAAGCTGCCTGCCACTGCTGAAAGGGTGGCAACACCGTTTTCAAACGACACAAGCGCAATACCGTCTTCTTTCATGGTAAGCGCATTCAGCACCTTGCCGTTAATGGTTGCGTTTTTCACAGGCAGAGACACCGTTGCCGTTGTGTTGGCGGGGATGGTAAAGCTGTACGTCCAAGCGTCGCCCTCGTAAGAGGATTTTGCCTTGATCGTACCGTATGCCGAATCGTAAGATGCTTCAAACGCAAGGCGGCTGTCAGGCTGCGGCGCGATGAGGACATTCTTAAAGCCGGGATTCTGCGGGTCGGCGGCAATGCCTGCCATCGATTCGAACATCCAACCCGCTACCGAGCCGTAGGCGTAGTGATTGAAGGAATTCATGCCCACATCGCCAAAACCGCTTTCGATGGTGTAGGAATTCCATCTTTCCCAAATGGTAGTCGCCCCTTGGTCAACCGAGTAAAGCCAAGAGGGATTATCGTGTTGCAAAAGCAGCGTATAGGCAAGGTCGCTTCTGCCGATTTTGGTCAAGGTAGGCAGAAGGATCGCCGTGCCGAGGAATCCGGTCTGCAAGCGGTTGCCCTTGCTTGTGATATTTCTCACAAGCTGAGCGGTCACTTTTTCCACCGATTTTTCATCGGGCAAGAGATCAAGATACAAAGCATACAGGCATACTGTCTGCTCGCTTCTCTTGAGAGCGCCTGAGGATGCAACATACTGTTCAATGAAGTATGCCTTTTCTTCTTCATACAGCGCTCTGTAACGGGCAGCTTCGGCAGTAAGACCAATCGCCTCTGCCATATCTGCCATCATCAAAGCATCCCATGCGTAGAATGCCACGCCGAGCATGGCCTTGATCTCGTCGTCATTCGATTCATAAGCCAGCCAGTCGCCCCAGTTACCGCCGGGGCCTTTTTTGTTGGTTTTCGAAAGATACCCGTCAATATAGAACTGCATCGAGTCCCAGTTTTCAAGAATCACCGAGGGATCGCCGTACATCATGTAGAGCTGATACGGCACAATAATGCCGGCATCTGCCCAACCAAGACCGCCCCAGCCTGCGCCTGAATAAGCACCCGTTGGCGCAGTACCCGGATACGCGCCTTCGCTGTTTTGGCTATCGCGCATATCGATCATAAACTTTTCAAGAAAGCTCTTGGAGAATGCCATATAGCAGCCTGTCTCGGCAAATACCTGTGTATCGGCAGTCCAGCCTTGACGCTCGTCGCGCTGCGGACAGTCGGTGGGAACAGACAAGTAGTTTGAATACTGTCCCCAACGGATGTTCGAGATCAGTCGGTTGATGTCCTTGTCAGAGGTCGTCATAAAACCGGTTTCTTTTTCCACCGAGGTCACCACCTGAGCTGAAAGCGCATGAATCGTTACGGTTTGTGTGGCGGTGATCGAAAGATAACGGAAACCGTAGAAGGTGAAGGAGGGGTGGTATTCCTCCACGCCTTTTCCGCTGAGCGTATAGACGGTGGTTGCCTTGGCTGTGCGGTAGTTGGCGTTGTAAATTGAGCCCTCGGGACCGTCGTTTCCGCGCGACTTTTCGCCGTTTTTGTCATTCAGAATCTCGCCGTGTTCCATTGTCAGGCGCGCACCGGCAGGGCCCTCCACCTTAATGGCTTCCCAACCCGCAAAGTTCTGACCGAAATCGATCACGGCGGTTTCACCGGGGTTCAGTGTGAATGTTTCATTGCCATAGGCAGCAATCGTGTTGATTGTGCCGTAAGCCGTTGCACTTGCTCCGTTTGCTCCCTTGTAAACGGTTACGCTTTCTACCTTGCGCTCTAAATCCTTGCGAACCGTGATAAACGAGCCGCTCCAAGCCACAAGCTTGCCGCGGAATTCATTGTTGATCGAAGCGTTTGCCCAATCGGAATCGTCAAATCCCGTCTTCATAAAGTCTTGTGAAACGCGGGCATCATAGGTTTCGCCGGTGAAGATATCGGCATACACAACAGCAGAAGCACAGGCAGTTTTCCATGTGCTGTCGGTCACAACCGTTTCGGTAGAGCCGTCGGCGTATGTCAAGATCAGCTTGGCAAGAAAGGCATTGTTCTTACCGTAGCGGCGAGCCGCATCGTCACTCCACCATCCGCCCGAAACCACGGCGGCAAGCGTGTTGGTATCACCCTTTTTTATCATCCAAGTAACATCGTAGCTATTATAGAATTTGCGGTCTTCCATTTCGGTAAAGCCGGGCTTTAATTCGTGGTATTCCACCGAGCCGTCGACATGGCGTCTTCCCACGCGCTCGCCGTTGATATAGGCTTCATACACACCAAGTCCTGAGGGATAAAGCTTGGCAGAAACAAGATTTTCTTTCACCGAAACCTCCTTGCGGAAGGCAGGAAGGCTGTTTTTCACCATACGGGTGAAGATAAATTCGCCCGCCGCCATATCGGTACCCACGCGGAGCATACCGTTTTCTATCGTAATCGGCGCCGCACCCGTAAAGTCGATCGTATCGGATGTAAATGTATTTTCATACAAAAGCTTGCCGTCAGCATCCTTCACCGCAATGTTATCGTAGCTTGCCACTTCGTGGTCGTTGCCGCTCTGCGTGCTGTGACGGAAGCCGATGTCATACAGCGGAATATTGGTCGAATGCGTATATGTCGAGGCAAGCGTCAAAGCATCGGCAGATTTACCAAGATAGGTCTTGACCGTTCTGCCGTCAACTTCAATAGAGATATGCGCCGTTTTGCCAATCAGCTCGGAAGCCGAGTATCCCACAGCGGCGGTCACGTCAATTGCCTGCAGGTTTCCCGGGCCACCGGGATATGCCGTCCAGTTTCCGTTTGATTTGACGTGCGGACGGAGGTAAACCTTGCCATCGCCGTTTTTTCCGTTGTAGGTGTTGATCTGCCACATCACAAAGCTGCCTGCATCCTGCATACCGAAGCAGAAGCCGAGATTATCTCTGTGAATCACAAAGTCAAAATCAATGCTGTATTTGGTTCCTGTGTAAAGAGGCGCTTTTTCGTAGCTGATCCATTTGGCATTGCCAAACGGTCTTGCGCAAAAAAGACCGGTTTCAAAGGTGACGGTGTCGGAGGTCTTCTTTTCCCCCTTGTGGTTGAAGACCGTCACCTGCCAGGTGTATTCGGTGGAGGAAACAAGCGGCTCACCCGCGTAAACAATACCCACAGAGGCGTCACTTTCCACCTTGCCGCTGTCCCACACAACGGCATCACGCTTTTTCACCACAAGCTGATACGCAC
The DNA here is from genome assembly GCA_017532025.1 of Clostridia bacterium. Taxonomy (GTDB): domain Bacteria; phylum Bacillota; class Clostridia; order Oscillospirales; family CAG-272; genus RGIG1993. Next base: position 46,727 of record JAFXJX010000090.1, read on the forward strand.
TTTGCGCCCAGCCAAGGATGTTGGAATTTGTTTTCCAGCTGAAAACAGGGGTGGTATCGTCAATACCCACGGGAGAGCGCATATCCTCCACGCGCATATCGTAAACCGTAGCAGTGTTATCAATCATATCAGGCATCACGGGATCATCTCCTTTTTTGGTTGTTGACGGTGTTGTCACGGTTAGTTTGTTGCCAATGTGGTTTCGGCGCTCGTGTTTTTGGGCTTATCTGATGAGCCGCAGGCGGGCAACAGAAGCGCACTCCCCGGCAGCAAAAGCGCCATCGCGGCAGAAATCAAGCGTTTCATAACATCACCTCATACTAACATCGGTATCAAAATTATATCACATATTGCATGGGATGTCACTATAAAAAATCTCTTTTTGATTTGCTTTTTTTGTTTTTTCGAAATGTTTTTCAAAAAAATGCTCTTTTTCCCGAATATCTTGCAGCGCACCCCTTCTTTTCTTTACAAAAAGCCTTGCCAAACGCCATAAACCATGATAGAATATTAGGGTAAAAAACCACCTCAACACACCCACCAAGTCAGATTGGAGAATACCATGACAAAGCTTTTTTCTTTGCCCAAATCCCGCCGTATCCTCATCCACAGCATCGTGATTGCCCTTGCGCTTCTTTTGCTTTTGGTTCTTTCACCGAAAGCACACGCCGAAAACGCCAAAAACAGCCATGCGTTTGACGGCGTTCATTTCAAAAGAGAAAGCATCACGCTGAAGGTAGGCGGAAGCTATCCGCTTTCCCTGCGCAAAATCAATGCCGGCAGTGAAAAAGAAATTTACACAAGCGAAAACGAAGAGATCGCCACCGTGAAAGACGGCGAAGTGTTTGCCCTCGCAGAAGGCGAAACAACAATCACCGTGAAAAAGGGCAAGTATTCTGACAGCGTGAAGGTCAGAGTAACCAAGAATGACCCGGCAATGGAAGAATACGAACACACCGCCGAGCTTCTGCGCGACTTTTTAGACCTTCGTTTCGGTCTGTTTTTGCACTTTAACAGCGCTACCTATGAATTCGCAAACGGAGGCGACTGGGGTGGCAGCAACGGTGAAAACCACACCTCCGCCTTTGATCCTGCCGTTTGGGATCCTTCTCAGCTCGACTGCGAAGGCTGGGCAAAAGCCGCCAAAAGTGCCGGCATGACCTTTGCCGTTCTCACCACCAAGCACCACGACGGCTTTAATCTGTGGGACAGCGCTTACACCGATTACGACGTGGGAAGTGCCAAAAATACCACCGACGTGGTCAAAGCTTACACCGACGCTTGCCGCGCCGAGGGCATTCAACCTGGTTTGTATTTTTCCATGCTTGATATCAAGCACAAGATCACCTCACAAAGCTGTTCTGCCAACGATATTGAGTTCATCAAAGCACAACTCACCGAGCTTTTGACAGGCTACGGCGAAATTCCTTTCATCATTTTTGACGCCTGGAATGCCTATTGGGGCGGCCCCAACTACACCTTGTTGCCCTATGAGGAAATCGTCAACCTCATCCACACCCTTCAGCCGAATTGCCTTGTGATCAACATCAGTTGTGAGGCAAACAACGTGCATTCGCAGGTTACCATGTTTGAAAGCGGCGCAGGACAAGGCGTGCCCGAATGGTTCGACAACGTCAACATCTCCTGCAACACCCCCACGAGCGACTGGTTCTTCGATAAAGGCACGCTCAGCTCGATCAAATCGGTCGATTGGGTACTGAAAGAAAACATCAGCAAATTCCGCGATTCGGATACCGTCTTCATTCTGAACGCCTCGCCAAACAAAAAGGGCAAGATCGACGCAGCGTTCACGAAACTTCTTTCCGAGGTCGGCAAAGGATATGCCAAGACGGCAGACGTTGAAAAAATGCCCGACCGCTATCTTGCCGATTACGACTATCACAACAACCTTCTCTTCCACAAAGATTTCGCATCGAGCGGATATGACGGCAAAGCCTCTCCGGGGCGCGTTGCCGATGGTTACTGCGACGAGGATTTCGAGCATGAAACCGCCTATAAATCCACCAGCGGCATGACTTATCTGACAGGCGACATCGGCTACAAAACATCCCTCGGCAAGCTGTACGTGCATATCAGCTCAGACATGACAAAGACTGCCGCCGACAAAACCCACGTCTTCCTTTTGAACGAAAACCCCGGCAGAACATCATACAACAAGCTCTCAAACAGCGAATACGTCAAAACCCTGAAGCTGACCGATGGAAATTTGACCGATAACTGCTACACGCTTGATTTTGAAGGCGCAGAAGGTCGCTACGTTGTCTTTGTGCTGGAAGGATCCGGCTCGTTCTCTTTCAGCGAGATCATTCTGAATCCTTACTCTTTGAAAGATGACGCCGCCCACTCTTTGAGAGACAAGTTCGAAACGGTTACCACCACCGTCGGCAAGCTCCCCACCCTTCCCGAAAAAGCCTACTTCATCGCGGCAAACGGCGCGCTTGTGGAAAAAGCGATTACTTGGAATACCGAGAACCTTGCGCTTTCCCAAGCAGGCAAGACCACTCTCTACGGTGCTACCGACGACGGCTGTGAAGTTACCATGCCGATCCGCGTCATGACAGAAGATCTTTACATCGAAGTACCCTCTGTCAGCGTGACGGCATCTTCGATGTGGAGCCAGGCAGAAGAACTCGGTTGGGCGCATTCGCGCAATCTGATCGACAAATCAGGTCTTGACAAAAATGCCGCCAGCATCTTCTTCAGCACGCACGACAATCCCTATAACGGCACATCCATGTGGCACACGCGTGAAGGCAACAAAACAGGCTGGCTGATCTTTGACCTTGGTAAAGTTTCCACCGTGAGTAATGCGCTTATCTGGAATCATAACCAAGAGAACGAGCCCGACCGCGGTGTGAAAACCATGACGGTATATTACACCGATAAAGCAAGCCCCACTGATAGCGATTGGATCAAGATCGACACCTATACGCTCACAAAAGCGCAGTCTTCTGCCGATCAGACAGCCACCGACTTCATTTCGTTTGGCAAGATCGAAGCGCGCAAGATCAAATTTGATATCACAGATAACTACGGCGACCCCTCGGTAACCGGACTTTCGGAGGTAATCTTCTTTGCCGCCCCCGCAAGCGGCACGCTTGATTACGCCGCCATCTATGCCGCTATGACAAAGCTTGATATGCTGAGCCGCTTTGATTACAGCGAAAGCAGCTACTCTGCCGCCAAAACCGCCTATACCGCCGCTGAAAAAGGTGTCAAAACAGCCAAGACCCAAGCCGAGCTCGACTCACTCGCCAAGGCACTCAGCGATGCGATCACCGAAATGGAAAAGACCTACAGCAAAAAAAACATCCAGTCGCTTTCCTTCAATCTGACAATGGAAGCAGGCAAATCGCTTCCTGAAACCGTCACGGTCAAATTTACCGACAGAACCACACAAGAAGCAAGCGTGGTTTGGAATATGCTTCCCACCGACAAAGTAAACACCCCCGGCTCGTTTGACCTTGCGGGCAGACTCGAAGGCACACCCTACACCGTCACCGCATACATCAAGGTGGAAGGCGTTTCGGATGCTTCCCTTCGCACCATTGTGGAAAGCTACAAGACAATCGAACTCACCGCTTACAGCGAATCTACCCAAAGTGCTTTTGTGAGCGCTTTGCAAAAAGCAACAGCACTTCTTGAGAAAACAGACAAAACACAAGAGGAAGTCAATGCCGCCAAAGCCGAGCTCACCGCGGCAAAATATGCGCTGAAAAAGACTTACACCAACACACCTGTGGTACCGCCTCCCACCACCAACACGCCCACCACAAGCGACACGCCTGAAACAAGCACAACACCCGAAACGAGCCAAACGCCCGTGACTGAAGAAACGCCAAACGGCGCGATCCCCGACAAAGAGCCCACTTCTCTCGGCTTGATCGTAGCCATCGTTTGCGGCGCGCTTCTCTGCTTCGGTCTTGGCATCGGCGCCACCGTCTTTGTAATGAAGAAGAAAGGATAAGGAGTGCGTTATGACAAATCTTGAACAAAATCAAATGCACTTTATCAATCTGCGCTTTGGCACATTCATTCATTTTAACAGCGCAAGCGTGCAGTTTCATGCAACCTCCGACGTGGAGGACTGGGAATTTTTCTGCGAAAACGGCGGACATCCCCGTAAGTACCCTTTCAATGAAAAAGATTTTGCGCCTCAAGTGATCGATACTGACACTTGGGCAGCCATGGCAAAAGCGGCAGGTTGCCGTTTTGCGGCCCTCACCACCAAGCATCACGAGGGCTTCTGTCTATGGCACACCGATGCCACAGAGCATTCGGTGAAAAACGCCACGGTCACAACTGACGTGGTGGCAAAGTACCTTGAATCCTTCCGTAAAGTCGGCATTGAAGCGGGGCTTTACTTCTCGATTCTCGACCTCACCGAAGGCATCAGCCTCAACAAGCCCTTTACCGAAGAAAACGCTCTTTTCATTGAACGGCAAGTCCGAGAGCTTCTCACGCGCTACGGCGAGATTCCCTTTTTGATGGTGGACGGATGGAATTCGCCTTGGGGCGGCCCGTCCTTCAAGGATTTCCCTTTCTCGCGCCTTGATAAGCTTGTAAAAAGCTTACAGCCCAACTGTCTTCTTTTGAACATCGGTTGGCCGCACTCACTTGCCGGCACAGACGTTGCCTTCTATGAAAATGCGGCAGGGCAAGAGCTTACGGGCGATTTTTCAGGTCCCGGTGTTTCCTGCAACAAGCTGACCGACGCGTGGTTCCACCGCGACGAAGACCGCAAAAAGCCAACCAAAACCGCCGATTGGGCGGTGGAAAAAGCGCACGCCTATTTCCAAAAAAACGTCAACTTCATGCTGAACATCTCACCCGACGAAAACGGCTGTGTCGATCAGAATCTCATCGATACCTTTGAAGAGATCGGCAAGAAGATTGAGTTTCCCGCACCTCTCGAAACCCTCCCCGACGGTTGGTTGAAGAGGGAGATGGGTGACCAAAATGGATGAGAAGAAAGAACTTCCGACACGGAAGCCGACACGGTTGAAAAGTTTTGATTATAGCTCAAACGGTGTATATTTTATAACAATATGTACCCAAAACCGAAAGAACATTCTTTCTACAATCACCGATGTAGGGGAGGGGTCGCCCCTCCCGCGATTATCGCATTACGGCAAAATCGTAGATAAATGGATTCAAGAATTACCAAATCAATATCCGGAAATATCTGTTGACCGTTATGTCATTATGCCAAATCATATACATCTTTTATTGTGCATAGCCAAGGATAGCGGGAGGGGCGACCCCTCCCCTACGGTTGATGCGGCAATGGGATGGCTTAAATATCAAGCGACAAAAGAGATAAATAAACTGCGTACTACAACGGGAGAACGAGTTTTTCAGCGTTCTTTTTACGACCATATTGTCCGTAATTATGATGATTATTGCGAAATAAGCAAATACATCCACGAAAACCCGATGAAATGGTATGATAAACATTTGAACACATAAGATTACGCGCCGATTCCCACCAAATAAAAAAGGAGCATAAAAAGTTGCACGTACCTGTTACGTTTTCAGATCACAATATTGTCGCCATCAATACTAAGGATGCAACAATTGTCATAAGCCAAAACAAAAAGCTTCACACCATCGACCTCAAGAATTGCGCCGAAAATTTCACAAAAGAATACAACACATCAAACGGACTCTGTGTTGGCGACAGAAATATTGAAAAAAACTATGTTCGTCTTTACACCAATGGCATTCCAACCGTTATATCATTTAAGAGATTCTATGTATTTGGTAAAAAAATCTTGTTTGGGAACAGAAAACAGCGATTTATGCAATTCCAAACAATCATGACACAACTGGGATACACCACATACGATTTGACATAATGAAAACCCCGACAGATTTTCTGTCGGGGTTGTTTTTATGTATTCCATCTTACAGACCAAGGGCAGCAGCGCCGATGATGCCGGCGTCGTTGCCGAGGGTTGCGCGGGTAATGACGGTTTGATTTGCCGAGTTGTGGGCGTAGTTTTCCTTTGCCACGATCTCACGAAGAGGAGCCATCAGGTATTCGCCTTCGTTGCAAACACCGCCGCCGATGCAAAGCACTTCAGGCTGGAATATGTTCACAATGTTGGTCAGACCGCACGCAAGGTAGCTTATATACATATCCACCACTTCAGCGCCTGCCTTGTCGCCTTTTCTCTTTGCTTGGAACGCAGTCTTGCCGCTGACGGTATCAATGCCGCCGCAAAGCTCCCACATAAGAGACTCTTTGTTTTCTTCCATCTTTTCCTTGGTCATTTTGATCAGACCCGTTGCGGACGAATAAGTCTCCCAGCAGCCGCGTCTGCCGCAAGTGCAGGGTCTGCCGTCCTTTTCGATCACAATGTGACCAAGCTCAGCGCCTGCGTGGTTAAAACCGGAATAAATTTTGCCGTCAATGACGATACCGCCGCCAACACCTGTGCCGAGGGTAATCATCACAGCGCAGGATGCGCCCTTTGCCGAGCCAACGAGTGCTTCGGCAAGTGCTGCGCTGTTGGCATCGTTATCAATATACACCTTTTCGATGCCGGTCTTTTCAGAAAGCACCTTGGCAATTGGATAGTTTACCATAACAAGATTGTTGGAAAATTCCACAACGCCTGTTGCGCTGTTGCAGGTGCCGGGGGAAGCAATACCTGCGTATGCGATGTCGGCAACTGTCAGGTTGTTGTCGGCAAGGAGCTTTTGGCAAAGCGCCGCCATGTCTTCCATGACGATGTCAATGCCTCTCTGCGCGCCGGTGGGCACGGATGCCTTTGCCACAATATTGAGTTTTTCATCTACGATACCTGCGGCAATATTGGTACCGCCAAGGTCAATTCCGAGATAGTACATAGTATTCTCCTGTTTGTTAAAATTTTATAATGATGTTTTTTCGTTCAAGTTGGAATAGGCAAGAGCGAACAGTTCTCTTGCGCGGCTTTCATTGCCCGAAAGCCAAAGGTAGGCAAACAAAGCTTCAAAGCCTGTCGCGCGCCTGTACTCCACGGCACTTGCACTCTTGGGAATGGCAGACACGTGATTGTTGCGCCCGCGCTTAAAAGCGGCAAGCTCGTCCTCGGTTAAAAGCGGCAAAATGTTTTCAAGCGCCGCGCTCTGTGCCGTTGCTTTCACATACTTCATTGCTTCGCGATTGAGTTTGCCCATACCGCCAATGCCGAGCGAGAGTAGATGCTCGCGCGTGAGAAGCTCCACCACCGCATCACCAAAGTAGGCAAGCTCTTGGGCGGCGATCTGGTTCGGATTCATCATAACGCCTCCGAATCAGCTGTTGGGATCGCGCTGCTTGATGAACAACACAAGCGCGATCAGAATCGTGCCGGTAGCAAGCACCACCGCAGAGAGAACTGCGGTTTGGTTCGGCTGGCGCACCACCTCTTCGGTGGTAACGGGTGCGGTATCACTTGTCACGACGCCTGTGGAAGATGTCACCTCTTCCGCACCGTTGGCATAAAAATAATCCACAATGGGAGAAACGCCGATGGCGATGGAAATCACCATCAAAACGATCAGCAAAATAATAAGTTTCTTTTTCATAGCGACCCTTTCAGGACAGTTATGGGGGATAAAACCCAATATACCGCATTCAGTATAGCATATCCCCCTCGAATTGTCAATATTGTGTTCGGTTTGTTTTTGGCAATTTGTTCTGTTGACAAAACTTAGATGACTGCCACCGCGAAAACAAGCCTTGATTGTCCAGGGGCGCACCTGTTTTGTTTCATCTAAAACTTTACATTGGTCAATTCCGCGAGATCCGACCGTTAAAACGGTCGCCCTGCGCTTCGCTTGGGTTTCGGCTGCACACCGCCCCGTGTCATCCTGAGCGACGCGAAGCAAAGTCGAGGCGCAGCCGAAGTGGGATCTCGGGCGGTGTTCCGCTCAAGATGACACGCGGGGTGAGATTGCGCCAAGTTACACAGTACCACCTTGATAACCTTATGGAACACTGTTGCGGAAGCTTTCTCTTACTTCGCAAACTGGCTGTTATACAGCTCGGCGTAGAAACCGCCCTTGGCAAGAAGTTCGGTGTGGCTTCCCTGCTCCACGATGTTGCCCTCGCGCATCACAAGAATTTTGTCGCAGTTCATGATCGTGGAAAGACGGTGCGCCACGATAAAGGAGGTGCGTCCTTTCATCATGTCGGCAAACGCCTTTTGAATGCGGATCTCGGTGCGGGTATCGATCGAAGATGTCGCTTCGTCAAGAATCAGCATGGGCGGCAGTGTGAGCATCACGCGTGCAATGCAAAGAAGCTGTTTTTGTCCTTGCGAAAGTCCGTCGCCGCCCTCTTTGATCACGGTATCGTAGCCTTTTGGCAGACGCTTGATAAAGCTGTGCGCGTGCGCGGCTTTGGCGGCAGCAATCACCTCATCACGGCTCGCCGAAGGTCTGCCGAACGCGATGTTGTCGTGCACCGTGCCGGCTTTCAGCCAAGTGTCCTGCAAGACCATGCCGACTTGTTTTCTGAACGAATGGCGGGTGACTTTGCGAAGATCATGCCCATCCACCGTGATCTTACCCTGATCCACATCGTAAAAGCGCATCAGCAGATTGATAACAGTCGTCTTGCCGCAACCTGTGGGACCCACAATGGCAATTCGCTGACCCGGCATCACCGAAACGCTGAAATCTTCGATCAGCTTTTTATCTTTGCTGTAAGAGAACGAAACATCATCAAACGAAACTTCGCCCTCGGCCTCTTCCATCACAAAAGCATCGGCGTCGTCGGGAATCTCGGAAGGCTCATCCAAGAGATCAAAGAGGCGCGATGCCGAAGCAAGCGCGTTTTGGAATTCGGTCAAAACACCCGAAATTTCATTGAACGGCTTGGTGTATTGGTTGGTGTAGGAAAGAAGACAGGTTAGTTCGCCCACCGTAAACGCCACCTCAGCATCCTGTGTGGCAATCACGGCAAGCGCGCCCACCATTGCCACGGCAGCATACACCACGCTGTTCACAAAACGTGTGGTAGGATTCACAAGCGAGGAATAAAAGATCGCGCTGAGAGAGCATTTCCCGAGTCTGCCATTCACTTCGTCAAACTTCTCAAGAAGTTCCTCTTCCTGCGAAAAAGCTTTCACAAGCTTCAAGTTGCCCACTGTTTCATCAATGATGGCAGTTTGCTCGCCCTTGGTTTTTGATTGCAGGCTGAACATTTTATAGGTGCGGTTGCCGATGAACTTTGCCACAAAAAGTGAAAGCGGCGTGAGAAGGAACACCACAAGCGCCACCTTCCAGTTGATCACGAGCATGAACACAAGTGTGCCGAGAATCGTCACAACACCTGTGAAAAGCTGTGAAAAGCCGAGCAGCAAACCGTCCGAAAAGGTGTCCACGTCGGCAATGATGCGGCTGACAATGTCACCCGATGGGTGGCTGTCGAGGTAAGAAAGCGGCAGCGTCTCAAGCTTTTCAAACGCATCGTTGCGAAGATCGCGCGCGATTTGGTAAGTCATGCGGTTGTTGAGGCTCGTCATGCCCCAGTTAACAAGTGCTGTGAGAAGCACAATGAAAAAGGCTTGCCACAGAATGTCAGTAATCCCCGCCATATCCACCTGACCCTTGCCCACGATCAGGTCAATGGCGTCGCCAATGAGAATCGGGAAAAGCAGCGTCAAAAACACCGAAAGCGCGGCAAAAAAGAGTGTGATGCCAAGGAGGATTTTATATCGTCCGATATAGCGAAGCACGCGCTTCAGCGTGCCTTTTTTGGCTTTTTCCTTTGCCATTACGCTTCACCTCCCGACTGAAACTGTGTTTCGTAAATCTCTTTATACAGCGGACAGGAAAGAAGAAGCTCGTCATGCGTACCCATGCCCACCGCCTCGCCGTCGTCCAGCACAATGATCTTGTCGGCGTATATGAGAGAGGACGCACGTTGAGACACAATGAACACCGTGGTGTCCTTCGTATCCTTGCGGATGGCAGCGCGCAGGGCGGCATCGGTAGCAAAGTCAAGGGCTGATGCCGAATCGTCAAGAATCAAAATGTCGGGCTGTTTCACAAGCGCGCGCGCAATGGTAAGACGCTGACGCTGACCGCCCGAAAGGTTTCTGCCGCCGGCTTCGATCAGAGCATCAAGTCCGCCCTTTTCTTTTGCCACTTCAGTTGCCTGTGCCGTTTCAAGAGCAGACCAAATGGCATCGTCACTTGCTTCTTTGTTGCCCCACTTCATGTTGTCGCGCAGAGTACCGGCAAACAAAACCGCCTTTTGCGGCACAACACCGATGGCATGGCGCAAAGACTCGGTATCATACTCGCGAATGTCGCGCCCCCACAGGCGAATCTCGCCCTCGGTGGCATCGTAAAAGCGCGGAATCAGCGAAACAAGACTGCTCTTGCCCGAACCTGTGCCGCCAATGATGCCTACCGTTTCGCCCTTGTTCACCGCAAAGGAAAGCGACGAAACCGAATCCGCACCCGCACCGGCATAGCGAAGCGAGGCGTTGTCAAAGGCAAGAATCTCGCCCGACTCTTTGGCAGTATAGGGAATGTTGCCGTTTGCCATCGAGCATTTCACATCTAAAACGTCGGCAATGCGCCCTGCCGAGGCAAGCGCCTTGGTGATGCTGATGATCAGCGAGGCAAGCTTGATCAGCTCCACCAAAATCTGCGCCATGTAGTTGTAAAGCGCAATCACCTCGCCTTGCGAAAGGTCGCCCATTTCCACGCGCAAAGCGCCTGTGCGAATCAGAATGATCACCGCAAGGTTGATGATAATATAGGTCAACGGGTTCATCAGCCCCGTGATTCTGCCCACAAACTTCTGCATTTTACTGAGCGAATCGGTCTTTTCGCGAAAAGACTTCACTTCCCCGTCTTCCTTGCCAAAGGCGCGGATCACGCGCGCGCCGCCAATGTTTTCACGCGTTGCGCGCACCACGGCATCAAGATGCTTTTGTACCTTTTTGTAAAGCGGAATCGAAAGCAGCATGATGCCAAACACCACCACCGAAAGCGCAGGGATCGTCACGGCAAAGGTCATTGCCGACTTGGCATCCACCAAAAACGCCATCACCATCGCGCCAAACACCACAAACGGCGAGCGCAGAAGGAGGCGCAGGGCAAGATTCATGCCCGATTGCACTTGGTTTACGTCTGCCGTCATGCGAGTCACAAGCGTGGATGTGCCAAGCGTGTCAATGTCGGTATAGGACAGCTTGCCCACATGAGCAAACAGCGCGTGACGGAGCCTTGTGGCAAAACCCACCGAGGCTTTGGCGGCAAAATACTGCGCCGTCACCGAAAAGACAAGCCCCACAGCGCCAAGCGCCACCAGAATCAAAGCCGCTTTGATCACATACGAGCTGCCAAGTCCGCCTGTGATGCCGTTATCGATGATTGCCGCCACCACAAGCGGCACAAAGAGTTCAAGAGTCGCTTCAAACAGCTTGAACAGCGGCCCGAGTATCGATTCTTTTGTGTACCCTTTTAAATACGGTAAGAGTCGTTTCACAAAAAGTCCTTCCTTTTTTGAAAATTCCATTCTTTTTATTATAGCATGTTTTTGTGATTCTGAAAAGGGCTTTTGGAAAAATTGTGTATGATAACCGATATTTGATTTGATACAAAAACACATATGCGTAGGGCGGTGGCTGCTGCCGCCGTAATAACAAACAAATATAAATATCAGAAATTGGTTGACTGGCAGCGAGCGCAGAGTATACAGCCCTACAAAACAAACTCCCAACAGTACCAAAACGCCTATGCGTTTGGGGGATCTGTGTTATTGTACCGAAGATTAACAAAAACAGATACAGTTTCCTTACTTTTCAATTCTAACTTTTACTCGTTCTGCGTGTATTGAATCAGAGGAAAGATTAAAAAAGCCATCCCGAATTTAAGAATATTTTTCATAAACGATTGACTTATACACAGGAATCATATAAAATGGTACGTATCATTTTATCAAAAAAAGGAGCCTCTTATGAGAAAAATCATAGTCGCAATTCTTACGCTTGCCCTTTTGGTTGCGCTCTGTGCCTGCGGTAATAGCAATGCCGACAGCACGGAAAATGCCTCGACCAATGCCCAAACGACAGAAGCCACGGAAAGCACCTCCTCAACCACAATCGAAACTTCACCTTCAGAAGAAACAACCGCCGAAACCGAATCCGAAGAAGAAAAAGCACAGAAGGAAGCCCAAGCACGCTATGAAAAGGCAACCGAATATTTGGTGGAATATCTTAAAAACGGCTCCTTCAGAGATGCGGATTGGAATACCTATTCCAAAAACGACGCCCTCGAATATCTCTACAAAGAGTTTGAAGCCCTTGGTGATTACGAGGACAGCGCGGAAATCCTCTCCCGTTTCACTGTATTTCCCAATATGCTCACAAGCATTACCAATGCACAAACCGACCATTTGGGAAACAGAAAAGAGTCTGAATACGCATCGTATCAATACGATGAAAAAGGCACTTCCAATGATGCTCCCATTTTGAAAGTTCTCGGAATCGATGCTTGGTCTCATAATTTTCAATATGAATATGATCCTGCCGACCGTATCATCTCCATCAAGCTTTTGTCCGGCGGTGTGTATGCAATCGTAACACCCGAATATAATGCAAACGGCAATATCGTAAAAGCAACCATTCAGACCAACACGGATACCTACACAAGTACATATACCTATGATGAACAAAATCGCCTGATTGCAGCAGAAAAATACACCTATAACGGTGGTGAAGCATATGACGGTGAATACTGGAAGCTCTACTCTCGCACCTACACCTATGATGTAAACAGCAATCTTGCAGAAGAAAAATATTCCGTTACGCTATATGGTAGCAAACGGGATATGACGATCAAATATTCCTATTACGAAAACGGTGATTTACAGAAAAAAGAAACAAATGAGTATGACTATAATTGGAAAACAGAATTTGCAACCGAATCCACCTACGCGTATGAATACGATGTAAACGGACATCTTCTTATGGAGAAAAAAAACCATATATCTGCTCTCGGGACATCCGATAAATCACTCATCTACACCAACGACGAAAATGGTAGACCGATCACCGCCGAGCTCATCGAAACCAAAGACGGCAAGAATGATTATGCTTCTCAGATTCTGACCTATCATTACGAAACGCTTTATTTCTATGCTACCGAATCATGAATAAATACCCCCGTATGTACGGGGGTTCCAGAATATAAATCAAAAACGGAAGGCAAAACGCCTCCCGTTAGCTGTTTTTTACCTCATACCGCAAAACATCATTCTCCACAAAAAAGCGCACCGCGCTTCCCTCTTTGAAAATGCCGTCAAGGAGATATTCCGAAATCACGTCCTCCACGCGGTGCTCTAAAATCCGCCGCAAGGGTCTTGCGCCAAACTGCTCGGTATCGGCGGCAGCTGCCACAAGGTCGGTCACGCTTTCATCAAACTCTGCAAAAATGCCAAGCGCCCAAAGCCTCCCCTCAAGGGATTCCAACATCATTTCGGCAATCTTTTTCACATCGGCAAGGGATAGTTTTTTAAACAGGATAATTTCGTCGATGCGGTTCAAAAACTCGGGGCGAAAGAATTCCGAAAGCTTTTTTTGCGCGTCACCTGCCGTCACTTCCTCACCCACCGTGGCAAAGCCGAGTTTTCGTGCGCGCCCGGCAAGCTCCGCGCCCGCGTTTGAGGTCATAATGACAACTGTACTGGCAAAATTCACGGTATGCCCGTGCGAATCGGTCAGCCTGCCGTCCTCTAAAATTTGCAAAAGCAAATTTAAGACATCGGGATGCGCCTTTTCGATCTCATCAAACAGCACCACAGAATAAGGCTTGCGGCGCACCTGTTCGGTCAGCTGCCCCGCATCGTCATAACCCACATAGCCGGGCGGCGAGCCGATGAGGCGTGAAACGCTCTGCTTTTCCATGTATTCCGACATATCCATGCGGATCATCGCATCCTCCGTGCCGTAAAGAAGCTCGGCAAGCGCTTTCGAAAGCTCAGTCTTGCCCACCCCCGTAGGTCCTAAAAAGACAAAGCTACCCACCGGGCGGTGCGGGTCTTTGAGTCCGGTTCTTGCTCTTCGAATGGCACGAGAGATGGCACAAACCGCCTCCTCCTGCCCCACCACGCGCTTGTGCAAAGCCTCTTCAAGACCTTTGAGTCTTTCGCTTTCTTTGTCACACAAACGCTTCAAGGGAATGCCTGTTTTGCGCGAAACCATGTCGCGAATGGCATCGGCAGTCAGCACAAGCGATTTTTCTTCCGACTGTATCAGCCATTGATGCTTTCTCTCCTCGTGGGCTTCAGCAAGCGCACTTTCTTCGTCGCGCAGGGCGGCGGCAAGCTCAAAGCGCTGATGCTTGATGGCATCTTCTTTTTCTTCGGCAAGCTGTTTGATCCTGTCCTCGCTTTCAAGAAGCGAAGGCGGCATGGTGAAGACTGAAATGCGTAAGTGTGCTGCAGCTTCATCCACAAGGTCAATCGCCTTGTCGGGCAAAAACTGCTCTGAAAGGTAGCGGTGCGAAAGCGTCACCGCCGCTTGCAAGGCTTCATCGGTGATTGTCAGCTTGTGATGCGCTTCGTATTTCGGCGCAACACCGCGCAGAATGGCAAGCGCCTCGTCAGGTGTCGGCTCTCCCACCTCCACTGCCTGAAAACGGCGTGACATGGCAGCATCCTTTTCAATATAGCGGCGGTATTCGGCATAGGTCGTGGCGCCGATCAGCTTGATCTCCCCACGCGCCAAAGCAGGCTTCAAAATGCCGGCGGCATCAATTGCGCCCTCTGCAGCACCCGCGCCCATGATGGTGTGGATCTCGTCGATGAACAAAATCACATCCGGCTTTTTTCTTGCTTCCTCGATGAGGTTTTTCATGCGCTCCTCAAAATCACCGCGATACTTTGCCCCTGCCAGCATGGCGGGTATGTCAAGGGTAATGATGCGTTTGCCCACAAGCGCTTCAGGCACGCGCCCACGGGCGATCCGCTCGGCAAGCCCTTCCACCACCGCCGTTTTGCCAACACCCGGCTCGCCCACAAGGCAAGGATTGTTTTTGGCACGGCGCGAAAGAATCTGCATCAAGCGCCAAAGCTCCTCTTCCCGTCCGATCAAAGGGTCAAAGCGCCCCTCCTCGGCAAGATGGGTGAGGTTTCTGCCGTAGGTTTTCAAAGCGCCCGATTCGCGCTCGGCTTTTTTGTCAGGCTTCTTTTTTTCAAAAGCAATCGGTGAAAAATGACCGCTGACAAGCGCACGCCCCTCCGAGGAAAGCTCGCCGAGCGATGCACCCTCCGCCACAATCAGCTTGGCGGCAAGCGATTCTTCATCACTCACAAGGGCTAAGAGAAGATGCTCGGTGCCGATGATGCCGCGCCCTTCTTCTTTGCAAAAGGCAAACGCGTTTTCAATCACACCTTTGGCGCGCGGCGTCAGATCCTTTGCCGAAACAAAGCTCTTTTCGCCCTTGCCGGCAAGCTCAGTCACGCGCAAAAGGATAGCTTCTCTGTGTACGCCGCGCGAGGTCAAAAGGCGAAAAGCGGCAGAGTCTGGCTCGGCAAGAAGACCAAGCAGCAAATGCTCGCTTCCGATATAGGTATGCCCCAATTCCTGTGCCGCCGCGAGCGCACTTTGCAGAGCGTTTTTGGCACTTTGTGAAAATTTTCCGTTCATATCGTTCCCCTTTGCTTGACAAGGATTTGACCGAGTGTTACAATAAACTATCGATTTTTTTGAAGGGAGATTCCCATGTCCTTTACGATTCGTTTTGCCAAAGCGGGTGACGAAACCGTCATTGCCGCTTTGCTTGAAAAAATTTACGAACAGCACGCCACCGGCAGAGCCGACCTGTTTGGCGGCGGAAAAGCCAAATATTCTTCCGAAGACGTGCTGAAATTGTTTGATCAGCAAGATGCGCCGATTTTTGTGGCAACCGATGACAATGATACCGTTATCGGCTATGCTTTTTGCGTCATCAAGGAATTCACATCCCCCGCGCATTACAAAACGCTGTATCTCGACGACTTGAACGTGGATGCCGCCGCGCGCCGTCAAGGCGTTGCCACAGCACTCCTAAACGCCTGCCGCAAGTACGGCAAGGAAAACGGTTGCTATAATTTAACCCTCAATGTCTGGGCATTCAACGAGGGTGCTATGCGTTTCTATGAGAAAAACGGCTTTACGCCACAGCGCTTTATTTTGGAAGACATCCTGTAAGCGTCTTCTCCTCACAAAGGGAAAGAATGTGTGCTTTGAGCGGTAAGATCATAGAGGGCGCGACCGAAAGCTCGTCGATCTGCATGTCAAGAAAGCGCGCCGTCAGCGCATGATCAGAGGCAAGCTCGCCGCAAATGCCAATCCAATTGCCATATCGGTGCGCGCTCTCAGACGCCATAGCAATCAAGCGCAAAACCGCCTCGTGATGCGGATTGAAAAAGGATTCAAGGCTGTCATTCTCTCTGTCGAGCGCCAAGGTGTACTGCGTTAGGTCGTTCGTTCCTACGCTGAAAAAATCCACCTCTTTGGCAAGGGCATCACTGAGAAGCGCCGCCGCAGGCGTTTCAATCATAATACCGAGCTCAAACGATTCGGCAATCGGTACACCCTTTTCCTTTAACGCTTCGGACTCTTCAAACAGCATGGCTTTCACGCGGCGTACTTCGTCCACCGACGTGATCATCGGAAGCAAAATGGCAAGCTTTCCGAACACGGAGGCTCGTAAGAGAGCGCGAAGCTGTGTGCGAAAAAGAAGCGGTCTTTGCAAACAAAGCCGAATGCCACGAAGACCAAGCGCGGGATTTTCTTCTTCCATCAGTCCAAAATAAGGCACTTTTTTGTCTGCTCCAATGTCAAGCGTGCGAATCACCACGCGCTTGCCTTTGCCTTTTTCAAGCGCTGTGCGGTAAGCGGCAAACTGCTCCTCCTCGCTCGGTGCGGTGAGTCTTCCGAGATAGAGAAACTCCGAGCGGAAAAGCCCAACGCCGTCACCGTCGTTTGCCACAACGCCAGAAACCTCCTCTGCCGCACCGATGTTGCCGTACACCTCGATCCGATGACCGTCTTTTGTGATAAGCTCTTTGCCTCTGGCTTTTTCCCAGAGGCTTTTTTCTTTTTCACTTTCCTCTTTCTTTTGGCGGAACTGTCGGCACACACCTTCGCTTGGGCAAGAGATGAGCTCCCCGCGATCGGCATCAAGCAGCACCCGTTCCCCCTCTGCGAGCGAAAAAAGCACCTCTCCTACCCCCACCAAAGCAGGAATGCCCATACTGCGCGCCAAAATGGCGGTGTGCGATTGCATTGACCCACGCGAGAGCACAAAGCCCGAAATCTTGCTCTTGTCAAGATGCAAGGTCTCGCCCGGCGCAAGATCCTCGGCACACAAGATCACTTCTGTCGCATCGGTTGCCACAAAATGCTTTTCCTTTCCGATCAAGGCATACACAAGCCGCTCACCGACTTCCAAAAGATCCGATGCACGCTCTTTCATGTAAGCGTCGCCTGTGGCAATCAATACCTCTGCAAGCGCTTTGGCGGCAGAATCCGCAGCATACGCCGCCGAATATCCTTCTGCCACCCGTTCCTGCATGGCAGACAAAAAATCCGCATCATCCAGCATCATGCGGTGAATCATAAACACATCCGCTTCCTCTTTGCCGATTTCTTTTTCGGCAATCTCCCGCTCGCCCTCAAGTACGCTCCTGACCTTTTCAAGGGCATCTGCCAGCTTTTTTTCTTCCTCGGATGCCACATGGTTTGTTTGCTCGTCAAGCACCTCTTTTTCTTTGCGGTAAAAACAGACCGCACCCTCCGCCATACCAAGGCTTGCGCCTTTTCCTGTCAGTTTGATCATTTTCCCTCCGATTTTCTGTTCTCGCTTTTTCATAGTATAGCCGAAAAGATCGGCAAATAAAGACGAAACGGGCGGAGAAGTTAATTTTTGTTCGTTTTCTTACACCGGCACGCTAAAACTTCATAAAATCCCTTGCCTTGCCGAAAAAAAAGTGGTATAATGTAAAGAAGAATTGGGGAGTGTACCCTTTCCCCCATGATGTATGAAAGAGAGCGTATCACATGAAAACGAACGAACTCATCTTGCGCCTTCAGTCCGGCGCGCTTGACGCAACACTCATCGAGCTTTACGGCAAAGAACAGCTTGCTGTTGCCAAAGAACGTTACCTCGCCGCCGCGAGTGAATTTGTGGCTCTGTACGGCGAAAGAGAGAACACACATATTTTTTCGGTGCCCGGCAGAAGTGAAATTTCGGGCAACCATACCGACCACAACAACGGCGCAGTGCTTGCCGCTTCGATCGACCTTGATATGATTGCCGTTGCCGCACCCACAAGTGACGGCGTGATTCGCTTAAAGAGCGCAGGCTTTGACGCTGATGAGGTTGTGATCGATTCGCGTGAAGAAACCAAAAAAGACCGCTATTCGAGCAAAAGCCTGATTGCAGGCGTGTGCGACGGCATGATCAAAGAGGGTTACACCGTCGGCGGCTTTGTTTCCTATACCACCAACAATGTCTTCAAAGGCTCGGGACTTTCTTCATCTGCCGCATTTGAGGTCATGATCGGTAACATTCTGCGCACCCTTTACCAAAATGACATTTCGGATATTGAAATTGCCAAAATCGCGCAGTATGCCGAAAATGAATTTTTCGGCAAGCCCTGCGGTCTTATGGACCAGACCGCGTGTGCCGTGGGCGGCTTCATTGCCATTGATTTTGAAGACCCCAAAAACCCCATCGTCACAAAGCCCGCGTTTGACTTAACCGCCGTCGGCTATTCGCTCTGTATTGTGAACACAGGCGGTAACCATGCCGACTTAAACGAAGACTACGCCTCCGTGCCCGCCGAAATGAAGGCAGTTGCCGCCACGCTTGGCGCACCTGTTCTCCGCTTTAGCAGCAAAGAGGCACTCATCGATGCTATCCCCGCCCTGCGTGAGCAGCACGGCGACCGCGCTATCCTGCGCGCTTTCCATTATTTCAACGAAAACGCGCGCGTGGCAAAGCAGGCAAAAGCACTTTCCGAGGGTGACACCGCCGCATTCCTTGCGCTTGTGAACGAATCGGGCGCTTCGTCCTTCCGCTTTTTGCAGAATGTTTACACCACGAAAAACGTGGCAGAACAAGGTCTCTCGCTTGCCCTTGCCATCTCGGAAGATTTTCTCAAAGCGATTGACAAGCCCTCTGCCTGCCGTGTGCACGGCGGCGGCTTTGCCGGCACGATTCAGGCTTTTGTGCCGATTGAAAACGCCGAAAGCTACCGAGATACCATGGATGCCTTATTCGGAAAAGGCGCTTGCCATATTCTCAAGATCCGCTTAAAAGGCGCCATCTGTGTTCTCTGATATGAACGAAGTACAAATCTTTACGCTCTGCTCGGGCTCGTCCGGCAACTGCACCTTTTGCCGTTTCGGAAGCACCTCGTTTCTCATCGACGCAGGCGCTTCGCGCCGCGCCATCGGCAAGGCGCTTCAATCGATCGGGGCTTCACTTTCCGAGCTTTCCGCCATCTTTGTCACGCACGAGCACAGCGACCATATCAAAGGACTTGCCATGCTGGCAAAGTACGATAAGATACCGATTTACATCGCCCCCATTTCGGGCAAATCCCTTTCGGGCATTGATGAAGACTTATTGATTCCCATGAAGCACCCCGCAACAGTCACGCTTGGGGATGTAACGATTTCGTCTTTTGACACTTTGCACGACAGCCTTTCAAGCTGCGGCTTTGTCATCAGCTACCAAGGTCAGCGCTTCGGCTACGCCACCGACATCGGCAGACCCACGCAAAACGTCACAGACGCACTTTGCGGATGCCGTGCCGTGATTTTAGAAGCTAATTACGACAAAGATATGCTGCGAGAAGGCCCTTACCCCTATCCCTTAAAACAACGCATTGCGGGCAAATACGGACATCTTGACAACGAGACTGCTGCCGCCTTTTGTGTTTTTCTTGGCAAAACAGGCACTGAGAGAATCCTTCTCGCGCATCTTTCGGGCGAAAACAACACCCCCGCCATTGCGTATGAAACCGTAAACCAAAAACTCAAAGAGGAGAATCTCACCCTCTCGCTCGGTGTGGCAGACCGCTACGCGCCGACAGAGCTGATCACCGCTTGCCTATGCTGAGTGTTACCGTCATTTGTGTTGGCAACCTGAAAGAAGCCTATCTTCGGGATGCCGTGAAAGAATATGAAAAACGTCTGGCGGCTTACTGCCGCTTCAAAACGCTGGAGCTGAAAGACGGCGCACCCATTTTGCCGCATCTGCCCGAAAGAGCCTACCGCATTGCCCTTTGTGTGGAGGGCAAGCAGCTTTCCTCCGAGGAGCTTGCCGCGCTGGTAGACAGCAAAGCCACCGAGGGCTTTTCCGAGCTTGTTTTTGTGATCGGCGCGTTCGACGGCTTGCCTGAGGACGTGAAAAAAGCCTGCCACTTGCGGCTTTCTTTTTCCAAAATGACCTTTCCTCACCAACTTATGCGCGTCATCTTAAACGAACAGATCTACCGCGCTTTTACCATCATTGCCGGCAGTAAATACCATAAATAAACCCTTTCCATGGAGGTTTTTCATGAATCTGCTCTATCAGAACAACATTGCCTCGGCAAAAAGACTTTTGTCTCTCTGCCGTGAAAAAGGCGTTACGCTTGCCACCGCGGAATCTTGCACCGGAGGCATGATCGGCACAACGCTCACAAGCATTCCCGGCGCATCCGACGTCTTTCTCGGCGGTATCATTTCGTATGCCAATTCCGCCAAAGAAACGCTCCTTGGTGTTCCCAAGGAAACGCTCGCCTCGCATGGCGCGGTTTCCAAGGAAAGTGCCGAGGCTATGGCACAAGGCGCGCAAAAAGCGCTCGGCGCCACCCTTGCCGTTTCGGTGACGGGAATTGCAGGACCGGGCGGTCAAACGCGCGAAAAACCGGTAGGACTTGTGCATTTCGGTGTTGCCACCAAAGACAGTGTCATCTCCGGAAAACGCCATTTTTCGGGCAACCGCGAAATCGTTCGCTTAAAAACCGTTGCCGCGGCACTTGCCCTTTTGGAAGAAACTGTCAAATCGCTTTGACTCAACAAAAGAAAGGTAGGAAAAACTATGAACATATCAGTTATCGGATGCGGAAGATGGGGCGCGTTTATCGCCTGGTATCTTGACTCGATCGGCCACAATCTCACCGTGTTTGGCCCTGAAGAGGCACCGCAGATCCATGAATTTATCAAAACCCGTACCAACGGCACCATCACCTTCCGCGAGGAAGTCAAACTCACCACCTCGCTTGCCGACGCGATGGCAAACGACGTGATCGTGATTTCGATCCCCTCGCAGAATCTGCGCTCGTTAATGCAGGATATGGCACCCTTCTCTCCCAAAGGCAAAATCTTCATCCTTTGCATGAAGGGCATTGAGATCACCACAGGCAAACGCTTATCGGAGGTTGTTTCGGAATATTACGGCAAGGAAAACCGCACCGCCGTCTGGATCGGCCCCGGTCATCCGCAGGAATTTGTGCGCGGTGTACCGAACTGCATGGTGATTGACTCTTACCACGATGATGTTAAGAAATATCTTGTGGAATCCTTCTCAGGTCCCTTGATCCGTTTCTATTACGGCAACGACATCATCGGCAACGAGCTTGGTGCCGCCACCAAAAACGTCATCGGCATTGCCGCCGGTATGCTTGACGGCGCAGGTATTTCCTCGCTCAAGGGCGCTCTCATGAGCCGCGCCACCACCGAAATTGCCCGTTTCATCGGCTCGCTCGGCGGCGATTCGCGCTCGGCTTACGGTCTTTGCCACCTCGGCGACTACGAAGCCACCGTCTTTTCCAAGTTCTCACACAACCGCGCTTTTGGCGAGGCCTTCATCAAGGGCGAAAAGTTTTCGGCTCTTGCCGAGGGTTACTATACCGCCGAGGCAGTTCACCGCATTGCCAAGAAAAATGGCATTGATATGCCGATCTGCGAGGCAGTTTACAGCGTACTCTACGAAAACAAAGACGCGCACGAGGCGATGAACTCTCTCTTTGCGCGCCCTCTCAAAAAAGAATTCTAATAGTCAATTGTAAAACTGCGTTTTACAATTGCAAACCGCGCGGCGGGGCAGCACGCGCTTATCGCCGAGCTCAAAAATCAATGATTTTTGGCTCTCCCCTCGGCGCGTGGACTCGCTATGCTCGTCTAAAAGGTGTTTTTTCGTCGGCAAAGCCACCGAAAAAACGGATTTTATTGCATTTTGCAAACTTTTAAAATCGGCTAAAAATTTTTAAGTTCAAGGAGCCTGTCATGTCAGACGAAAAAAAGTATAAACGCCTGCTTTCAAATACCGCAACCGTCGGCATTGGCACACTTGGCTCAAAGCTTTTGGTTTACCTGCTGGTTCGCCTTTACACCTCGGTGCTCTCAAATGAGGAATTCAGCATTGCCTCTAACATCACCGAGATGGCAACCTTACTCATTCCGTTTGTATCGCTCGGCATCGGGGAAGCAGTCTTCCGTTTTGCCATGGATAAACAGTACAAGCAAAGCGAAGTCTTCACGCAAGGCTTTGTGGCGGTGGGTATCGGCGCGATTTTTCTGCCGATGATCGCGGTTGTCTTTCTCAATATCGATTATTTCGACAGCTATGTACCGCTGCTCATTCTGTATATCCTCTCGTCTGCGATCCACACCAATTGCTCACAGTATATCCGCGCCAAAGCCCTCTTTCGGCTGTACGCCATCCAGGGGCTTCTCAATACCCTACTCACCATCGGGCTGAATGTTCTGTTCCTGATTCCTTTGGATATGGGCATTACCGGCTATGTGCTTTCGGTCGCAGTGGCGGATTTCCTCTCTTCGGTTTTCCTGTTTGCCGTTGCCAAGCTGTGGCGTGATATTTCTTTTAAGGGTCTCCAAAAAAGCACCCTCAAAGCCATGCTGATTTACAGCCTGCCCTTAATTCCCACCACAATCTCCTGGTGGATCACCAATGTATCTGACCGCTACATGATCACCTTTATGCAAGGCGACTCGGTCAACGGTCTGTATGCCGCGGCGTACAAGATTCCCACGCTTTTAATGGTGCTGATCGGCATTTTCAACAGCGCGTGGAAATATTCGGCGGTGGAAGAAAGAAGCCAAAGCAACAGCGCTCTTTTCTTTTCCAATGTCTATCACACCTTTTCCACCTGCCTGATTCTTGTCAGCGGCGGTATCATCGCCTTTTCCAAGGTCTTTTCGGTCATGATGTTTGGCGAAGCTTTCCGTGCCGCATGGGTGTATATCCCGATTTTGACCCTTGCCATGGCATTCTCTGCCCTTTCTTCCTTCACGGGAACGATCTTTATCGTGGAGAAAAAAAGCCGCTATTCGCTTTATACAGCGCTTGTTGCCGCCATCATCAACGTAGTCCTCAACCTTTTGCTCATTCCGCTCTTCAGCGGTAACACAATCGGTGCGATGGGTGCTGCCATTGCCACGCTTTTCGCTTATCTTGTGATGTTTGCCCTGCGCCTTTTCTTTTCCACCAAGCTTGTGCCTTACCGCACGTATCTTGTGGAAACGGTTTTGAATTTTTTTGTTCTGATTGCCATGGCAATCACGATGACACTCGAAGTTCCCTATTGGATGCTTTGGCAGGTGGTCTTTGGCGTTTTGCTTTTGGTCTTGAACCGCAAAGTGATCCTCACCCTGTTGAGGCAAGGCATTGCTTTAATCAAACGTTAAGAGCCGAGTAGCATCAAGGCAAGCGCAAACACGGGAAACACTTCTCCTTTTTCTTCTTTGGTTGCCAAAACGAGTGCCGTTCCGATGAGGAGAAGCTCTTCAAGCGAAAACTTCTGCTCCAAAAAGGAAGAAAGACTTTCATACAAATCCTTTTTGTCAACAGAAGCTGCGGCAGGCACTTGCATTTCTTTCGCGCCCGCAGCGCTTTCCTTGACAGTTCCCGAAAAATCCCGCGGCTTTGTCTTTATCTCGTTGCGCCGATCGGTGCTTGCCCCCGAAAAAGGCGGTCGCGAGAGCATCCTTTTCATGTTCTGCATTTTTTGCTTATTTTCCCCTGCCCCATTTTCCACAGGGGTGGGGGAGTTTTCTCTCTTGTCTTCCTGCTTTTCGGAAAAAGCAACCCCGCTGTAACCGGGCGGTGTTTGTCTGTCATAACGACCTCGGTACACTCCCATCCCTCCTTTAGTGTTTGATATGGTTTGTCAGTTCCACAATGTCAAACAGCTTTATGATCAGATCAAACAGATCGCGCTTGTCATCGCTGACATACAAAGAGAGCGCTTCAATCGGCTTGCGGTGCCGCCACATATCGTTCTGTACTTTCTTTTCGCTCTTGGCGGGAGCGATAGCCAACGTCTGTTCAGCTTCTTTTTCTTCAGGTGCTTCTTGCTGTTCCGCGGGTGTATCTGATCCGCCGAGCGACAAAAGCGAAGAAAGACCGCCACCCTCCGAAAGCTTGCCGGCAAGCTCCATGGCGCTTTTCAGCATTTCGGGATTTTGCATCACGCTTTGCAAAATCCCGTCAAGATTCAATGACTGCCCATCCATGAAAACCCCTCACTGTTTCTCTTTTTTGTTGACCTTCGATAAGATCTCGGCAGCTTTGTCTTCCCCCACAGCAGAGACAATGCGTTTTAGCTCCTTATCCGAAGCTTTGGCAAGCATCACACGGAGTGCAGGCGCGTTTTGCGCCATGCGCCGCGCTTTTTCTTCACTCATCCCCATCGAGCGCGTAACCTCGTAAATCAATTCGCCAAGAGCGCGATCATCAAGAGAGGCAAGTTTTTTTGCATCAAATTCCATAGCAAATCCCCTTTCTGTCTTTGTTTTCAGTATATGTTATTGTTTGGGAGACGTCACATGAAACTCATTGTTTTTTCAGATTCACACGGCAAAACCGACACCATGCGCCGTATCATGCGGATGCACTCGGATGCCTACGCCTTTTTGCACCTCGGTGACGGCGCACCGTCTTTTCTCGCACTTTGCCGTGAGATGTCGCTTGCCGGCTTTGCCGTGAAGGGCAACTGCGACTTTTTCACGGGTGATTTTCCGCTTGAAAAAAGCATGACCCTCACTTTTGACGGTGTGAAGCTCTTTCTCACCCACGGTGACAGCTACGGCGTGAATTTTTCCACCACCCGTCTTGCCCTTGCCGCCAAAGAGGAGGGCTGCCAAATTGCTCTCTACGGTCACACCCATGTCGGAGAGGAAACCTATCTGCCACCGCTTGACGAAACCGACACCCCTCTTTATATCATGAATCCCGGCAGCACCGACAAACCGCGCGATAACAGAGCATCCTATGGGATCATCGAGATCAAAAACGGACAGATTCTGATGAACATCGCGAAGATTTGACAAATATCGCCTATGTGTCATCCTGAGCGAAGAAAATATCCCAGTGGGATATTTTCGTAGTCGAACTTTTCAAAATCTGCAACAAATTGCAGATTTTGAAAAGGCAAAACGCAAAGCGTTTTGAGGATCTCCCGCATTAAGTTTGCTATGCCGCCCGAGATCCCGCTTTCGCCATTTGCGTTGCAAATGAGGCTCAGCGCTGCTACGCAGTTCGACTCTGCTTCGCGCCGCTCAGGATGACACGGGCGCCCCCACGAAAGGAGACTTTATGGAATACAAGCCGCCAAAAAAGGTAGCCGCCGCGCTTTTACTCGTTGCGGTGCTATCAAGTGCTGCCGCTTCTCTTCTGGCGTTTGCCGCCCTCGGCGTGGGCAGGCGTTATCTCCTCATTGCCGCATCCCTTTTGTTTTTTGCCGTCTCCTTTCTCATCATCAGCCGCTTTGTGGTGTTCGACTGCCTCTATAAGCTCTCTGATGACTACAGCGATTCCTACTTTTCCTCTTACGTCTTTCGCAAAAAACGCTTTTATTTAGAACATAAAATCGAATTTAACGGCAAGGAAGAACTGATTTTGCTCGATAAAAAAGGCAGAAAAAGAGTAAAAAAGCTCCCCTTGCGAAAAGATATGACCTCAAACCTCATCCCCAAGAAACGCTATGCGCTCCTCTTTTGCGAGGAAAACACCCCCGTCTATATCACCGTGGAGCTTGACGAACACTTTGCCGCGCTCGTCAAAGCCAAGATCGATCACGCCAAAAAACTTTACTCGGACAGATGAAAGGATTCTACCATGACATCACTCTTGATCCGTCTTTTTATCAAAGACCATGAAAACACCAAAAGTGCAACCGTGCGCGCCAAGTACGGAACACTCGCCGGCGCTGTCGGCATTGTTTCCAACCTCATTGTGGCGGCGGTCAAGTTCGTTGTCGGTATCCTTGCCGGCAGTGTGTCAGTCATGGCAGATGCCGTGAACAACTTTTCCGACGCGGGCAGCTCACTTGTCACCATGGTGGGCTTTAAGCTTTCGGGCAAGCCGGCTGATAGAAAGCACCCTTTCGGTCACGCGCGCATTGAATACTTAACAGGACTCATCGTATCCTTCATCATCGTGATGCTTGGTTTTACCTTCCTCACCGAATCGATCGGCAAAATCATCAACAAAAGCGAGAGCAACTTCTCAACACTTGCCCTCATCATCCTCGGCATTTCCATCATCGCCAAACTTTGGCAGGGTCTTTTCTACCGCAGTATGGCAAAGCGCATTGCGTCCGATTCGCTGAAAGCCTCAGCACAGGATAGCCTCAACGACGTGATCTCAAGTGCCGTGGTGCTGATCGGCGCGCTTGTGGGCAAATTCACCTCGCTTGAGATCGACGGCTACGTCGGCGTGGCGGTGGCGCTCTTTATCCTCATCAGCGGTGTCAAGCTTGTCATCGAAACTGCCAATCCCCTGCTCGGCGTGCCGCCCGAAAAAGAAACCGTGCAGGCGCTGTCCGACAAGATCCTCTCTTATGAGGGTGTTGTGGGCGTACATGATCTTATCATCCACTCTTACGGCGCTAACCGTATGTTTTGCTCGGTGCACGCCGAAGTGCCAGCCGATTGCGACGTAATGCTCAGCCACGATATCATCGATAATATCGAAGAGGATGTCTATCAGGAAATGGGCATCTCGCTCGTCATTCACCTCGACCCCGTCACGGTGGGAGACTCGCGCATTGACGGCATGAAGGACTATCTGAAAAAAATCCTTGCCGAGACGGCACCCAACTTGCATTTTCACGATTTTCGCGCCGTGTTTGGCGTTACGCACGATAATGTTCTCTTTGACCTTGTGCTGCCGATGGATTTTTCGCTCACCGAGGAGGAGATCACCAACCTTGTCACAGAGCGTTTTGTGGAAAAATTCCCCAAAGCCATTGTCAAGATCAAAATCGACCGCGACATGAACGATATGCTGTAATATAGGTAATGATATGAACAAAAGACAAGCCAAAAGCTTTTTCGATAACATCAAAATCAAAAAACTCTACCGCGCATCCTTTCCCCGCGCCGAAAGAAAGCCTTTTTCGGTGATCAAACAAATGCAAAAAGAAAAGCGCGGCGACCTTTGGATCTATGAAGAAAACGGCAGCTTTCTCGGCTTTGCCAGCACCATCAACGGTAAGAATGCTGTTTTGGTGGACTATCTCGCCGTGAATACCAATGCGCGAGGTGGCGGCATCGGCTCAAAGATGCTGCAAGATTTAAGACAGCACTACGGGGATGATACGCTGTTTTTGGAGATCGAGACGGTCACACCCCTTGCCGATAATAACGACCAGCGCGAGCGTCGCAAGGCTTTTTATTTGAAAAACGGCATGAAAGAGGTCGGCGTCACCGCCAATATTTTTGACACCGATATGGAGCTTCTCTCCTTTGGTCTGACCATGACCTTTGAGGAATACCGAAATTTTTACCGCGAGAATTATAACACCTTCGCCGCTGACCACATTCTGCCCGAAAAAGGCACGCCGCCCCCGCAAAACCAAAAGCGCAAGAAAATGTAATGCCTTTTTAGGAAAAAACTATCATTTTTTGCAAAAAAATTTGCATTTACCTCTTGCATTTGTCAAAACAGTATGCTATAATGTTTGAGCGACCAAAGAGGTCGCCCATATAGGGGTGTAGTTCAGTCGGTAGAACGGCGGTCTCCAAAACCGCATGTCTAGGGTTCAAGTCCTTACGCCCCTGCCAAAAAGAAAACAGACGCCGTTTCGGTGTCTGTTTTTCTTTTTCGTATGAGTTCCACGACTTGAACCCCGCAAACGCTTGCGTTTGCTGAAGATGTGCGCTTGGTGAAAAAACGAAAATGCTAATCTTCGGCGCACATCAGGGTTCGTAAGTCCGCGATGTAAGGACTTGAACAGGGCGGCAATGAATGACACGCCGGTGGCGTGTCAGAACCGCCCGTGACCGAGTCGCGTAGCAAAGCCGAAAATTCCTCGGCTTTGCGTCGCAGCGACGAGACCAAGTCGCAACGCCCTCTCTCAATATATTGCCCCATCACCGTAGGGGAGGCGTTACGCCTCCCTCTTTTTAATCAATTCTTGTTTTAAAAAATTTGCTTATTTTCGGGAGGATGATATCCTCCCCTACGGGCAAACCGCGCGAAAATCCCTTGCACTCCCCGCGGATTTGTGGTATAATAAGGGCGAAAGATAGCATCGTATCCACAACACAAGAAAGGAAAATGCAAAGTGAAAAAATATTTTTTATTCATTTTTGCGGTTATGCTTGTTTTATTCTCCACTTCCTGCGAAATTAATAAAGCGCTTCCCGATACCGTAACGATTGAGAACAAAGAATACAAAAAAGCTTTTCTTGGTGAACTGTATCCTCTTGACAGAAGTTTTCCGGATGGAGATAACGAAGAAGGCATACGAATTTCCGGTGAATACTATTACAAATATCCACTGACGGATTTTGATTGCTATATTGCCTACGATAATAATGCAGAGCCAAATATATATTTTGACAGTGAGCAATTTGATGAAGCGTTTTCATTTTATTCCGATGGCAACAACTTCAAGTTCTTTTGCTTGATGGGAAATATTCATGACGAAAACGATCAACAAATATATGAAATTCAAGAAGTAAATCCCACCATGTTTAAGAGCCTGCTTGAATTCGCCGCGGAAAATGAATACAACCCATTCACGTCCTTTAACAATGAAGATGGATTAAAAAAGGTACCGATCTCCGATCCAAATGATTGGATGGCGGACGAAATACACTTTTACCAAGAAAGTAAAGACGGTGCTTTTTCAACCCTGAAATCATACACCTTCATACTACATGAAAACAATCTCTGTTTTCTGTATCGGTATGATTTTACCGATGAAAAATCACCGGTCATGTTAATTCGAGATGTTCCGGCAGATACCAGTGATTATTTTTGTGCCTTGTTGAAAAATCTGCAAAACCAATAACGGTTCTAATATAGCCCATTCCCGGCGGGAGAAAGCCCTCGCCCTCCACTTGAAATCTTCACATCTTTATGTCACAATACATCTATCACAACACGATGGGAGGAAGATCATGAAAAACCATGCACGAGATTTGATATATCTTGACACCCAACGATATATCTCCCTTGACAGCCTTCGCGTTTTTTATTGGGGCATTATCATCATACCCATTATGATGGCAGTCATAGGCGTTGTCGGCATCACAACCATAGGTACAAACCCGAAAACGCTTTTCCCTCTTGTGTCGATTGCCGTTTGGAGTCTTTGCTATTGGATCTTTGTGTTGACGATTCAAAGCAAGAAAACGAAAAAGACGTTTGAACTCTGCTTTTTGGTCAACGGCATTTCAGGACTGCTCATTTCTTCTCTTATCTGGATTTTCTTTGCTTCGTTCAATCTGATTGCCGATCAGCCGATTGTCAAAATTCCTTTTATGCTGTTGCTTCTCGGCTTGTATCTCGTTTTTTCGGCACTGTATATCGCACTTGTCGTTTTGGGCGTACATAAAGGAATCTTTAAGAGAATAAAAGAAAAGAGTCAAACAAAAACCTTCTTGGCAATTTCGGCATTCTTTGCCGCACTTTTGCCATCTGCCGGTGTTCTCGGTATGTACAAATCGAAAATGCTCAGGCGATACGCAAGTGTAGGTACACAGAATGTCGCCATAACCGTTGCCTTTGTTTTGCTCGTGTTCCTGCCCGCGCTTGCCCACATCAATTTCGTTCAGTATTATTACTGCAAGAAGTATCAAATCCTTTGCAACGAAAACGGCGACACCACCTCGCCAAGGCTTGAGCGCCGCATCAAGGAAAAAACCATCAAAGCCCCCAAAAAGGAAAAAACAATCAAAGCCAAAAAAGCAGACACGCCAAGCGCGCCCAAGAAAAAACTTCCCTTGGCAGCCAAAGTCATCATTGGCATCGTGTCTGTGCTGATTTTGTTTTTCGCGGTTGTGTTCATTGTGTTTTTTATCAAAGGAATGATAAAAGGCTTGTCATAATTCGAAAGGTGTACCCCTCCCCTACGGGCAAACCGCGCGATAATCCTTGCGCTCCCTGCGATTTTTTGATATAATGGAGCAAAGAAAGGCGGTGACATAATGAGAGATGGTTTGAAATTATATAAACATCATAAAAGTTATTCTATCTATCATTCCGAACACCAATGGCTGAATTGCTATTCCGATGGTGCCATCGAATCTTTGCAAATGATTCTTGGCACATACAATTCTTATACGGATGAGTGCATAAACGAAATCGTGATTCAATTCAGATCCGGCGAAACATATAAATGGGAAACCAAATACATAAACGGATATAACATAGGGCAATTCGGAATTGCCGTTTCAACGGATGGTACGATGGTTTTTGCTCAAACTTGGGGAAACGGACTGTTTTGTTTCAACGCCAAAACTGGCGAACGAATCTGGAGAACAAAGAGCCGCCGCGGAATAACAAATATATTTGTAGGTGATACCACAATTACTGCACAACTCCACGACTATGCAATGCATTTGATTGACATAAAAACAGGCGAGGTTATCCAAGAAAAACGCCCTTGTACTGCGTGGGGTTTTACAACTCTTGACAATCAGCATATTGTATGTCAGGTTACTGCACGAAAATGGGAAATCATTGATGCAGAAACTCTTGAAGTGAAAGAAACATTTACACACAAAGAATTTACTGGAAATCATACCGATTTTTGCATCAATCATATCAGTTTGCGTGAAAACGGAAATATTCGCGTAGCAGGATTTCAAAATGTTTGGGACGATTCGGAAAAACCGCCCAAAATGTTGCCGAATATTGAGTTTGAGTATTTCTTGAACTCAAAATATTTTGAAAAACTCAAAAATAATTCTTGACACATACCTCATTCACGCACGGCATCCACAGGGTGCCGTTTTTTGCAAATTGTAGGGGAGGCGTTTCGCCTCCCGCTTTTCAATCAATTTTTATTTCACAAAATTTGATTGTTTTCGGGAGGGGTGACCCCTCCCCTACGGGCAAACCGCGCAAAATCCCTTGCACTACCAATCAACGCAAAAGCCGTGCCAAAAGGCACGGCTTTTTACTTGGCATCTTGTTTTCCTTTTCAAAGCGAGGTCAGAAAATCTCCGAGCGCTTTGGCAATATAGGCGTGACCGGCATCGTTAAAATGAAGGCCGTCAACCGTGAAATTCTCCTAGTCGGATTCTAAATTGGCATCAAGACCTAAGTTTTCAAACAGATCCAGCACGGGAATACCGAATTCTTTGCCCCTTGCCTTGATCACGTCCACATACGCCTGCAAGGGCTTGGCATCCTCTTTTTTCATCGGTCGGATCGAGACCTGCTTGTCCGACACGCCCTTATAATGGCAGTGCGCCGGCGTCATAAACACAATCGTCTTGCCGGGGTGTTGCGCTTTCAAAAGCTCCATCAAAAAATAGACCGCGCCGCAAAAAGTTTCGTTCGTTCGGTCGCTCATTTCGCCAAAATCGGCATCACCATGCAAATAATCGTTCACACCGCCGTACACCACGATCACATCGGCGCCTTTGTACAGATCATACGCTCTGCCGCAGAAAGAGAGATCGTGTCTCGGCTTATCGCTCGGCACTTTTTGGTGCGCAAGACGCGTTCCGCCCACGCCGTAGTTATACACCGCCGCAAGGCCGTACATCGCCTTCAAGCGGTTGTCATAGCGATTCTCAGAAGTGTTGGAAACCCCCACGCCTTCGGTAATGCTATCACCCAAAAAATCAATCACTTTGCCGTTCAGTTCCATACCATACGCTCCTTACTGTAACAAATTCTATACATACTATACTCTTTTTGGAAAATTTTGTCAAGCCCCGAATGCCTGAATGTTTGGTTTGTGCCGTTGATTGCATAAAAAAACAACAGATCATTCTCTTTCTCTTGCGTTTTGTCATTTCCCGTGATATAATGCTACTATCCTTTTCAGAAAGAACGTGATACCGTGACACAACAATCCAAATTAACAAAACGCTGGTGGATCCTTGTTGCAGGCGTTGCCACCATGCTGTTCGCAGGCATTTTGTATGCTTGGTCGATCTTAAAAACACCTTTTGCCACAGAGCTTGGCTACGAAGCCTCGGCGCTGGCTCTCAACTTCACGCTGACCATGTGCTTCTTCTGCCTTGGCGGCTTTGTTTCGAGCCGTCTTGTGCGCCTCATGGGTACAAGACTCACCATTATCTTGGCGGCATTTCTCGCAGGGCTCGGCTTTGTGCTGACAAGCTTTCTCGGTGAAGGCTCGCCTATTCTTCTCTATCTGACCTATGCTTTCCTGGCAGGCTCAGGCATCGGTATTGCCTACATCGTGATCATTTCCACGGTAAACGCTTGGTTTCCCGACAGACGCGGACTCTCCTCAGGCGCTCTCATGATGGGCTTTGGCGCAAGCACACTGATTCTTGGCAATCTTGCCGACCGCCTGTTTGCATCAAGTCTCGGCTGGCGCAGCACCTACGTCATCATCGGTATCGCCATCGCTGCCGCTGTGATGCTTTCCTCTTTTGTGATCAAAGCACCCGATCAAGACACCGTCCTTCCTACAAAAAAGAAGAGCAACAAGGAAAGCAAAGAGGACTTTGAGGTACGCGACTATACCCCCTCGGAGATGGTACGCCGCTTCACCTTCTGGCGCGCGTTTGTGGCACTCGTCTGCTTGACGGCAGTGGGAAGCTCAGTCATCAGCTTTGCCCGTGATCTTGCCCTTTCGGTGGGTGCCAAAGCAACGCTTGCCACCACGCTTGTAGGCGTGCTTGCCGTTTGCAACGGTCTGGGACGCATCATCACAGGCGCGGTATTCGACGCCATGGGTCGCCGCTTCACCATGACCAGCGCAAGCATTCTCACGATCTTTGCGGCGGCAGTTACATTGATTGCCGTGGGCATTGAATCTTTGCCGCTCTGCATTGCGGGTCTTTGCTTAACCGGTCTTTCCTACGGCACGTCCCCCACCATTTCCTCTGCCTTTACATCAGCATTCTACGGTCAAAAGCATTTTGCCACCAACTTAAGCATCAGCAATTTCAATCTGATGTTTGCCTCGTTTATCGCAACGGCTTGCTCCTCGCTTCAGGTGGCAAGCGGCGGATATACCGCTCCGTTCATCCTGCTGCTTTCCCTCGCAGGCGTGGCGCTCGTTTTGAATATCAGCATCAGAAGACCTTAATAAAAATATAAAAAGACATATCATCCTCCCGCTTTTTGCGCGGTTATAGGAGAGATACCTCGATTGGCGGGAAAATCGTGGTAGGGGTCGGGG